>NZ_QTPQ01000043.1:0-79043 GCF_003853425.1 Burkholderia sp. Bp9140 | reverse complement strand
CCGCACGTTGCCGACGTCGGACGCGAAGGGCTTCTGGGGTGCGTTCGGCTGTTCGTGCTGGGCGGTCTGACATGACGGCGCGCACCGCTTGCGGCAACCCGGCCTGGGTCCGCGCGCTGCTGTCGCAGCCGTGGGTCCTGCCGCTCGCGCGTCTCGCGCTGGTGTCCGCCTATCTGCTCGGCGGCATTGCGAAGGCGCTCGACTTCGACGGCGCGGTCGCGGAGCAGGCGCATTTCGGCCTGCACCCGCCCGCGCTCTGGGCTGCACTGGCGGTTGTGGTCGAGATCGCCGGCTCGCTGTGCGTGGTGTTTCGCCGCTTTACGTGGCTCGGCGCCGGCAGCCTCGGCATGCTGACGCTCGTCGCGATGGTCGTGGCGAACGATTTCTGGAACCGTTCGGGTACCGAACATTTCATGGCGCTCAACAGTTTTTTCGAACACCTGGGCTTGATCTCGGCGCTCGTGCTCGCGACCGTGCTCGACGATGCGCGGCAACCGGCCGGCGACGGCCGCGGGTGACCGGGATTGCCCGAACCGGTGCACCATCTGATGTAACAACAAGGATATCCGTTATGAAAGCCCTTCGTTCCGCGTTGCTGGCGCTGACGATTGCCGGCGGCCTCGTCGCCGTGCCTGCCGCATTCGCGAAACCCCCGGTGCCGCCCGCGGTCACGCCGACGCTGGCCGTCGGTCCGCAGTACGACACCACGCACGTGTGCGTAGCGCCCGACGACTTCGACCGCTTCACCGACAGTTTCGTCGCGACGTTCGGTGGCAGCAAGTCGAAGCAGGGCGTGTTCCAGGTCACGCCGACACCGAGCCAGACGATGTCGCAGCTCGTGCTCACGCCGGTCGGCACGATTTCGGTGTTCGGCTTCAAGACGCCGATCCCGTATCCGTTCTGCGCGGAGCGTACCGGCTATCTGGTTACGGACATGGACCTCGCGGTCAAGACGGCGCGCGAGCACGGCGCCGACGTGATCGTCGACACGTTCCCCGATCCGATCGGCCGCGATGCGGTCATTGCGTGGACGGGCGGCGTGAAGATGCAGCTCTACTGGCATACCCAGGCGCCGAGCTACGGCGCGCTGCAGACCATTCCCGAGAATCGCGTCTACGTGTCGCCGCAAAGCGTACGCAAGTTCGTGCACGATTTCGTCAAGTTCTCGAAGGGCAAGGTGGTGTCCGACAACCTGAAGGCGCCGGGCATCGAGATCGGCCGGCCGAACGACACCTACCGCCGGATCCGCATCGAATCGGGCTTCGGCAAGATGACCGTGCTCGTGACGGACGGCCATCTGCCGTAT
Organism: Burkholderia sp. Bp9140; assembly: GCF_003853425.1. Classification (NCBI taxonomy): domain Bacteria; kingdom Pseudomonadati; phylum Pseudomonadota; class Betaproteobacteria; order Burkholderiales; family Burkholderiaceae; genus Burkholderia; species Burkholderia sp. Bp9140. The sequence continues at coordinate 77,737 of NZ_QTPQ01000043.1, read as the reverse complement.
CCGTTCGGGCGCGAGATGACGGGCTACGAAGTGCCCGATCTTGCCGCGACGCTGAAGCAGGCCGAAGCCGCGGGCGTGACCGTGCTCGTGCCGCCGTTCGCAGCGGACGGGCGCGACGCGGCGCTCGTGCAGTTCCCGGGCGGCTACGTCGCCGAGATCCACGCGAGCGCGGCGCGATGAATTACGAGGACACGATCTTGGCCGCGGTGGCCGGTTTCGTCGACACACTGAGCTTCGTCACGCTGTTCGGGTTGTTCACCGCACACGTGACGGGCAACTTCGTGCTGATCGGCGCGGGCATCGCGGGCTTCGGCCAGGGTGTCGTGCTGAAGCTCAGCGTGTTTCCCGCGTTCGTGTGCGGCGTGATCGCGGCGAGCCTGATCGCGCGGTCGATGTCCGGGCGGCCCGCGTGGCAGGGCACGCGCGTGCTGCACACGGTGCAGGCCGTGCTGCTGCTCGGCTTCTGCGCGGCCGGCGTGTGGGCGACGCCCGTCACGCAGCCCGACAGCCTGCCGGCGCTGGTGGCCGGCATCGTCGGCACGTTCGCGATGGGCGTGCAGAACGCGCATCCGCGCGTGATTCCGCGTGCGGGTGGCGTGCCGAACACGGTGATGACGGGCAACGTGACGCAGGCGATCCTCGATGTCGTCGACATGCTGTCGGCCGGCACGGCCGACAGCGTGCGTGCGGCGGCGCGGGCACGCTTCGGCAAGATGCTGCCCGCGATCGTCGCGTTCGCGCTCGGCGCGGCGTGCGGTGCGCTCGGGTTCCGCTACGTCGGATTCCTGGCGCTGCTCGTGCCGGTCGGCGCGCTCGCGACGCTTGCACTGTGTGCGGCGCAAGCGGCCGGACCCGCGATGCAGGAGCGCGCATGATCGGGCGGAGGCAGGGGAGACAAGTGAGACGCCACGGCCGCCGCTTCGAGCGGGCCGCGCGCCTGTCGATCGTCGCGGGGCTGTTTTTCGCGGGCGCCGACGCGGCGTTCGCGGAAACGGCGGCATCGACTTCGACACCCGGCGACGCTACCGCAGCGACATGCTCGGCCAAGCGGCCGGCGGTGCTGTTCAACCGCTGGCAGGAAGACTGGTCGGTGCTCGCGAATCCGTGCGTGCCGCGTGCGCCGCTCGACGGGCTGAAATACATGCCGCTCGGCAACGATCCGTCATCCTATCTGTCGCTCGGCGTGAACCTGCGCGAGCGGCTGGAGACCAACGACGCGCCGCGGTTCGGGATCGGCTCCACGCAATCGGATACGTACCTGATCCAGCGCGTCGAAGTGCATGCCGATGCGCATCTCGGCCGGCACTGGCAGTTCTTCGTGCAGTTGCAGGACGCGCGCGCGTTCGGCAAGAACACGGTGTCGCCGGTGGACAAGAACCCGATCGATCTCGAGCAGGCGTTCGCGACCTATACGGGCGCGCTCGGCGGCGGCACGTTCAAGTTCCGCGTCGGCCGGCAGGAGATGGCATTCGACCTGCAGCGCTTCATCGCCGCGCGCGACGGCCCGAACGTGCGGCAGGCGTTCGATGCGGTCTGGGCCGATTACGAATACGGGAAGTGGCGCTTCATCGCCTATGCGACGCAACCGGTGCAGAACCGCAACGCGTCCGATTTCGATGACGTGTCGAATCGCGATCTCACGTTCAGCGGCGTGCGCGTCGAGCGGCAGTCGGTCGGGCCGGGCGATCTGTCCGGCTACTGGTCGCGCTACAACCGCGGCAACGCGCGCTTTCTCGATGCGAGCGGCCCCGAGCACCGCGACGTGTGGGACCTGCGCTACTCGGGCACGCAGGGCCGTTTCGACTGGGATCTCGAGACGATGCTGCAGACCGGGACGGTCGGCAACAACACGATCGGTGCATGGGCCGTCGGCTCGATCGCCGGCTACCGGCTCGATGCGCGTTGGTCGCCGCGTATCGCGCTGCAGGTCGATGCGGCATCGGGCGACCGGCATCCGCACGACGGCCGCGTCGGCACCTTCAACCCGCTGTTTCCGAACGGTTATTACTTCACGCTGGCCGGCTTCACGGGCTACTCGAACCTGATCCACGTGAAGCCGTCCGTGACGCTGAAGCCGTCGCCGAACCTGTCGCTGCTCGGCGCGCTCGGCTTCCAGTGGCGCGAGACGACCGGCGATGCCGTCTATCAGCAGGCGAACGTCGTGGTGCCGGGCACCGCGGGCAAGGGCGGCCTGTGGACGGGGATGTACGTGCAGCTGCGCGCGGACTGGACGATCGCCGCGAACCTGATCGGCGCGGTCGAGGCCGTGCACTTCCAGGTCGGCGACGCGATCCGGCAGGCGGGCGGGCACAACGCGGACTATGTCGGCGTCGAGCTGAAGTACGGCTGGTGAGGACGCGGCACGGCAACGTGCGAGCATGAAAAAGGGTGGCCCGCGGGCCACCCTTCGTTCGTCCGGGCCGGCAGCGCGGCCGGCCCGGTCGTGGTGATGCCGTTACAGGTTCGGCGACAGCACGAGCGCGTTCGTCAGGTCGCCCATCGGCTGCGCGCCATTCGTCTTCAGCGCGTCGTCGCGCTGCTGCAGGCCCGCGAGGCGCGGCAGCGAGAAGCGGCGCGTGATGAAGCGCAGGATCGAACCCGTGTCGTACTGCGTGTGGTCCACGAAGCCCTTCTTCGCGTACGGCGACACGATCAGCGCCGGAATGCGGGTGCCGGGGCCCCAGCGGTCGGCGGTCGGCGGCGCGGCATGATCCCAGAAGCCGCCGTTTTCGTCATACGTGACGACCACGATCATGTTCTTCCACTGCGGGCTCGCCTGCAGGTGCGCGATCACGTCGGCGATGTGCTGGTCGCCGGAGGTGACGTCCGTGTAGCCCGGGTGCTCGTTCAGGTTGCCCTGCGGCTTGTAGAACGCGACTTGCGGCAGCGTGCCCGCATCGATCGCCTTGATGAACTCGGCGCCGTTCGCGCCGCCGTCGAGCAGATGCTGCGCGCGGCTCGCGGTGCCCGGCGCCTGGTTCGCGTAGTAGTTGAACGGCTGGTGGTGCGGCTGGAAGTTCGGCGTCGACAGGTCGGCGCCGTAGATCACGTTCGACGTGCCGTTCTGGCTCGCCTGCAGCGCCTGGCCCCACGCGCCGCCATACCATGCCCACGATACGCCCGCGTTGGTCATCAGGTCGCCGATGTTGGTCGCCGTTTGCGGCGGCATCGTCGACGGACTGGCCGGGTCGGCGAGCAGCGGGTCGCCGCCCGTGGCCGCCTTGTTGCCGCTCGGCTGATACGCCGGCTGCATCGTGTTGACGCCGTAGAAGTCCGGCGTCAACGCACCGTCGTTGACGAATTTCGGCGCGCCACTCAGCGCCGAGGCCGGCGAGTTCGTGGCGACCTTCAGCGACTTGCCGTCGGCGTTCAGGACTGCGATCTTGCCCGCCGCCGGGCTCTTGTCGGCGTTCGCATAGAACGGCGCGCACGCGCAGATCAGGTACTGGTGGTTCAGGAACGAGCCGCCGAACGCGCCCATGAAGAAGTTGTCGGCGAGCACGTACTGCTGCGCGATCTTCCACAGCGGCAGCTTCGACGGGTCGGCGGTGTAGTGGCCCATCGTCAGGCCGCCCGCATCGGTCCATGCGGCGTACATGTCGTTCTTGCCGCCGTTGATCTGCATCTGGTCCTGGTAGAAGCGGTGCACGATGTCGCGCGTCGCGATGCTCATCGACTGGTTGAAGCCATTCGGATCGTCGATCGCGAACGGCGCGTTCGGCAGGTTCGCCGTCATCGCCTCGGTGACCGCCGGCGTGATGCCGGTCGCGGTCAGGCCGCCCCAGATCTTCGGCAGCGTCGCCATCGTCGAGCCGTCGCGATCCTTCTGCACCGAGTTCGCGGCGGTCGCGTTCTGCAGGCCGTTCGCGCCCGGGAAGTTGCCGTACAGGTTGTCGAAGCTGCGGTTTTCCGCGTAGATCACGACGACGTTCTTGACGGCCGACAGGCCTTGCTGCGTAACATCGTCGCCGCCGCATGCGGTCAGGCTGAGCGCGGCCGCGAGGGCGATCGGTGTATGGCGAATCCAGGCGTGCTTCTTCATGCGATGTTCTCTCTTTCGTCGTTTGTCGCGTGTGGGAACCGCGGTGGCGTCGGGCCGGCGCAGGTACTTCGGGCACCGACCGGATGCGCGCATTATCTGGAGCCGATTTGACAGGCGGGTGTAGGGGCGCTTTCAATTCACTGTCGGTGGAACGTCATGCAACGGTCATGGAACTGACATAAGCTCCGGCCGATTGCCCACCGCTACAAGAAGAACGACGATGCACAGCCTCCTGAAATCCTTCGCGTCCGCGCGATCGTTGGTCCCTGCCGCGGCGACGCTGGCGCTGGTCGGGGGACTCGCGGTGCTCGCCGGCTGCGATGCGCGGCCCGGCGCGAATGCGCCGGCTGCTTCCGTCGTGCCGGCGGCACAGGCAGCCCCGGCTGCCCCGGCCGCTCCGGCTGTCGCGCCGGCCAGCCAGCCGCAGACGCGCGCGCAGGTGTTCGAGGGCGTGAAGCAGATGACGGCGCTGGGCAAGCAGTTGTTCTTCGACCCGTCGCTGTCGGGGTCCGGCAAGCTCGCATGCGCGTCGTGCCATAGCGCCGAGCATGCGTTCGGGCCGCCGAACGCGCTGTCGGTGCAGCTCGGCGGCGACGACATGCATCGCACGGGTTTTCGCGCGGTGCCGTCGCTGAAGTACCTGCGCGGCATCCCCCCGTTCAGCGAGCACTTTCACGATTCGCCGGACGAAGGTGACGAAAGCATCGACGCCGGTCCGACCGGCGGGCTGACCTGGGACGGCCGCGTCGACACGCGCGACGCGCAGGCGCGCATTCCGCTCACGTCGCCATTCGAGATGAGCAGCTCGCCGGCGCGGGTGGCGAAGGCGGTTCGCGCCGCACCCTATGCCGACGCGTTCCGCAAGGCGTTCGGCGACCAGGTCCTCGGCGACGACCAGGCAACGTTCGGCGCGGTGCTGCGCGCGCTCGACGCATTCCAGCAGCAGCCGGCGCTGTTCGATCCGTACACGAGCAAGTACGACGCGTATCTGGCCGGCCACGCACGGCTCACGCCTGCGGAGCTGCGCGGGCTGCAGCTGTTCAACGACGAGAAGAAGGGCAACTGCGCGAGCTGCCACGTGAGCCAGCGCACGCTCGAAGGCGGCCCGCCGCAATTCAGCGATTTCGGCCTGATCGCGATCGCGGTGCCGCGCAACCGCGCGCTGGCGGTCAATCGCGATCCGCGCTTTTACGATCTCGGCGCGTGCGGCCCGCAGCGCACCGACCTGAAGGGCCGGGACGAATTCTGCGGCCTGTTCCGCACGCCGTCGCTGCGCAACGTCGCGCTGCGCAAGACGTTCTTCCACAACGGCGTGTACCACTCGCTCGAGGACGTGATGCGCTTCTACGTCGAACGCGACATCCATCCGGAGAAGTTCTATCCGGTCGTGCACGGCAAGGTGCAGGCGTACGACGATCTGCCGAAGCGCTACTGGCCGAACATCAACCGCGAGCCGCCGTTCGACCGCAAGCCGGGCGACCAGCCGGCCTTGAACGCGGCCGAGATCAAGGACGTGATCGCGTTCCTGAACACACTGACTGACGGATATCAGCCAGCGGCCACGCAGGCGGCCCGCCAGTAGGGCCCGGTTGCAGCACGCATGCTATGCTCGCTCGCTGACGGGCGTGGCGCACGCCGGTTTCCGGTTCGCGCCGCGCCGTTCGATCGAACATCCAAGGAGAACAACATGTCGATGCGTGCATCCCTTTCCCTCGTCACGCGCGTGCTGGCCGGCGCTGCGTGTGCCGCCGCGATGCTGCCCGCCCATGCGCAGAACAACCTGAACTTCCTGAGCGACACGCCGCTCAGCTACTTCAGCAAGACCGACCGCGCATCGCTGTCGAAGGCCGTGGCGCAAGTGCGCGACGAAGGCAAGGACGGCGAGGTCACGACGTGGCAGAGCAGCGGCCGCGGCACGCAGATCGATGCGAAGCTCACGCCGAGCACGTCGGAGACCGACGGCAAGACCTGCCGCGAAATCGCCGCCGAGATTTCCGCGAAGGGCCAGACGATGACGCTCAAGCCCGTCTACTGCAAGACGTCCGCGGGCACGTGGCAGCTGCAGAAGCGCTGAGCACGCGGACGATGAAGCGGGGCACCGCGCCGCGCACGGTCTCGTGCGGCGTCGTGATCCTCGACGGAGCCGGGCAGGTGTTCCTCGCGCACGCGACGGACACCACGCACTGGGACATCCCGAAGGGGCAGGGCGAGCCCGGCGAGTCGCCGGCCGAGGCGGCGCTGCGCGAACTGCGCGAGGAAACGGGCATCGTGTTCGCGCTCGAGCGGCTGCTCGATCTCGGCCGCTTCGCGTACCGGCACGACAAGGAGCTGCACCTGTTCGCGGTGCGCGTCGCAGACGACGAAGTCGATCTCGCGCACTGTACGTGCACGTCGCTGTTCCCGAGCCGTCGCGACGGCTCGCCGATTCCCGAAATGGACGCGTATCGCTGGACCGCGCCCGCCGACATCGATGCGTATGCGAGCCGCAGCCTTGCGCGGGTGTTTCGCACGACGCTGCCGCTGGCGGACCTGCATCGGCGGCTGCCGCCACCACGATCGTGACGCGATCCGCCCAATAAAAAACCGGCCCGATGGCCGGTTTTTTACGTCGCGTGAAGCCGATCGTCAGGCCGGCTTGCCCCAGCTGTCGCGCAGCCCGACGATCCGGTTGAACACGGGCTTGCCCGGTTTCGAATCGACGCGGTCGGCGACGAAATAGCCATGACGCTCGAACTGCAGGCGCGTTTCCGGCGCGACGTCGCCGGCGCCCGGTTCGACGTAGGCCTGCGTGATCTTCTTCGAATCCGGGTTCAGCGCCTCGAGGAAGTTCGCGCCGCCCGCGTCCGGGTGCGGCGCCTTGAACAGCCGGTCGTAGATCCGCACTTCGGCCGCCTGCGCATGCTTCGCGCTGACCCAGTGGATGTTGCCCTTGACCTTGTAGGTGTTCGCGCCTTCGGTGCCCGACTTGCTGTCCGGGAAGTAGTTGCAGTGCACGGCCGTCACGTTGCCGTCGGCATCCTTGTCGAAGCCCGTGCACTCGATCACGTAGCCGTAGCGCAGGCGCACCTTGTTGCCCGGGAACAGGCGGAAATAGCCCTTCGGCGGGTTCTCGACGAAGTCCTCGCGTTCGATCCACAACTCGCGCGAGATCGGGAACGTGCGCACGCCGCGCTCCGGATGATGCGGATGCACGGGAGCCGTGCATGCTTCCTCGAGGTCTGCCGGATAGTTGTCGATCACGAGCTTCAGCGGATCGAGCACGGCGACCGAGCGCGGCGCCTTGTCGTCGAGGTCGTCGCGCAGCGCGCCTTCGAACACGCTCATGTCGATCCACGAATCGACCTTGGTTACGCCGATCCGCTCGCAGAACAGGTGGATGCTCTCCGGCGTGAAGCCGCGGCGGCGGATCCCGACGATCGTCGGCATGCGCGGGTCGTCCCAGTCTTCGACGTGACCTTCGGTGACGAGCTGCAGCAGCTTGCGCTTGCTGGTGATCGCGTACGTGAGGTTCAGGCGCGAGAACTCGATCTGTTGCGGCAGCGGACGCGTGAACCGGCCGGCTTCCGCAAGTTCGTTCAGCACCCAGTCGTACAGCGGGCGGTGATCCTCGAACTCGAGCGTGCACAGCGAGTGCGTGATGCCCTCGAGCGCATCCGAGATGCAGTGCGTGTAGTCGTACATCGGATACACGCACCATGCGTCGCCGGTGCGGTAGTGGTGCGCGTAGCGGATCCGGTAGATCACCGGGTCGCGCATGTTCATGTTCGGCGAGGCCATGTCGATCTTCGCGCGCAGCACGTGCTCGCCTTCCTTGAACTCGCCGGCCTTCATCCGGCGGAACAGGTCGAGGTTTTCCTCGGGCGAACGGTCGCGATACGGCGACGGCTTGCCGCCTTCGGTCAGCGAGCCGCGGCTCGCGCGCATTTCCTCGGCGCTCTGGCTGTCGACGTACGCCTTGCCGCGCTGGATCAGCAGCTCGGCGAATTCGTACAGCTTGTCGTAGTAGTCGCTCGCGAAATACTGGTGGTCGACGGCATCCTTGCGCCAGTCGAAACCGAGCCAGCGCACCGCGTCGACGATCGAGTCGACGTACTCGACGCTTTCCTTTTCCGGGTTCGTGTCGTCGAAGCGCAGGTGGCACACGCCGCCGAAGTCGCGCGCGACGCTGAAGTTCAGGCAGATGCTCTTCGCGTGGCCGATGTGCAGATAGCCGTTCGGCTCGGGCGGGAAGCGCGTCTCGACACGGCCGCCCCATTTGCCGGTGCGGTTGTCGTCGTCGATGATGTTGCGGATGAAATTGGAAGCCGCGGGGGCGTCGTTACGTTCGGTGCTCATGCGGTTGGCGTCAGGTTGTGTCGGCGCGTCGCGCCGGTTTAATCCTGTAATTCTACCTGACCGGGGTCCGTCCCGCGCGGGTTGCGGGGCCGCACGCGCCGGTTCGCGATGCGGATCGCAATATCTCGACAGTGTGACCGCTGTAACACGACGTAAATCGGATTGCCCGGCGCGTTCGGCTTTTCCTATGATGGCTTTACCGATTCAATGCCGCCATTCGTATTTTTTGCCTGGCGGGAGGACACCAACAATCATGATGAAGACGACCACTTTTCTCGTTCGTACCGCGGTCATCGTCGCGGTCCTGTCGCAACTCGGCGCATGCGCGATGACGACGACGCAACGTAACGCCGGCATCGGCGCGGCCGCGGGCGGCGCGCTCGGCTACCTGATCACCGGCGGCCCGGTCGGCACGGTTGCCGGCGCGGCGGCAGGCGGCCTGGTCGGCGCCGGCGTGCGCTGATCGAAGCCGGCGCGCGTGAGCGCCGGCCGGTCGTGACGCGTCCGCAACGCGCCACGGCCGGCCCCGGCCGGCCCCCATACGCAGCACATCCATTCCGCGATTCGACAGGCCGCCTCAGGGAGGAGCGGGTGTGCGACACTTCGTCGACCTCACATAACGACTTCATTCGTCGACGAACCTTCCATGAGCGATTCTTCCGTTTTCGTGCTGCCGGGCTACGGCAACTCCGGTCCGTTGCACTGGCAAAGCCGCTGGGAGCGCGCCGACGCGCGTTTCGCGCGCATCGCGATGCCCGACTGGGATCGGGCGTTCCGCAACGGCTGGTGTCTCGCGCTCGATCGCGCGGTCGAAGCCGCACCGGGCCCCGTGACGATCGCCGCGCACAGCCTCGGCACGTTGACCGCCGCGTGGTGGGCGACCCGCTACGCGCGGCCGGCCGCGCTCGCGAAGGTGCGCGGCGCGCTGCTCGTCGCGCTGCCCGATCCGGCCGGGCCCGCATTTCCGGCCGACGCGCACGGCTTCGGGCCGGTGCCGCACGAACGGCTGCCGTTTCCGACCTGCGTGGTCGCGAGTAGCGACGATCCGTACGGGTCGCTCGCGTTCGCGCGCGGCTGCGCACGCGCGTGGGGGAGCACGTTCCATGACCTCGGTCCGCGCGGCCACATCAACGCGGACAGCGGGCTCGGCGACTGGCCCGACGCACGCGGCTGGCTCGACGCGCTCGCGCGTTAGCCGCCAGCCATCGGTCCATTGACCGGCTCGTCGTCAGCCGTCATCCGCACCGGCCGCCGCGCGTGCCCGAAGGCACCGCGGCGTGCCCGTCCGGGCCCGCTCAGATCGCCTGCTTCGCCTTCAGCGCCGCGATGCGCGCGTCGTCGTAGCCGAGCATGTCGCGCAGCACGTCTTCGGTCTGCGCGCCGAGCAGCGGCGGGGCGGTGCGCGCGTCGGGCGGCGTCGCGCTCATCCGGATCGGATTGCGCACGAGCTTCACGTCCGCGCCGCACGGGTGCGGCAGCGACACCTGCATCCCGCGCGCGACCACCTGTTCGTCGTCGAACACCTCGTCGAGCGCGTTGATCGGCCCGCACGGCACGCCGGCCGCTTCCAGCGCGCCGATCCAGTCGGCCTTGCCGCGCGTCCTCACCATCTCCGCGAGGATCGGCACCAGCGTGTCGCGATGGCGCACGCGCGACGGGTTGGTCGCGAACCGTTCGTCGTCGGCCAGCTCGGGCCGGCCGCCGGTCTCGACGAACTTGCGGAACTGCCCGTCGTTGCCGACCGCGACGATGATCCAGCCGTCGCTCGTCTGGAACGTCTGGTACGGCACGATGTTCGGGTGCGCGTTGCCCCAGCGCACCGGCGGCTTGCCGCTCGCGAGGAAGTTGGTGTTCATGTTCGCGAGCAGCGCGACCTGCACGTCGAGCAGCGCCATGTCGATGTACTGGCCAACGCCGGTGCGGTCGCGGTGCGCGAGCGCGGCGAGCACGGCGATCGTCGCATAGAGGCCCGTCGCGAGATCGGCGATCGCGACGCCGGCCTTCTGCGGGCCGCCGCCCGGCTCGCTGTCGCGCTCGCCGGTGATGCTCATGAAGCCGCCGATGCCCTGGATGATGAAGTCGTAGCCCGCGCGATGCGCGTACGGGCCCGTCTGGCCGAAACCCGTGACCGAGCAGTAGACGAGATCGGGCTTCACCGCGTGCAGCGATTCATAGTCGAGCCCGTATTTCTTCAGCTGCCCGACCTTGTAGTTCTCGAGCACGACGTCGCTCTGCGCGGCGAGCTCGCGCACGATCTGCTGGCCTTCCGGCGTCGCGATGTCGACCGTCACCGAGCGCTTGTTGCGGTTCGCCGCGAGGTAGTACGCGGCCTCGGCCGTATCGGCGCCGGCCGCGTCCTTCAGGTATGGCGGCCCCCAGTGGCGCGTGTCGTCGCCGGCGCCGGGGCGCTCGATCTTGATCACGTCCGCACCGAAGTCGGCAAGCGTCTGCGCGCACCACGGGCCCGCGAGCACGCGGGTGAGGTCCAGCACGCGGATATGGCTCAGGGCACCCATCGTCGAATCGTCTCCTTTCGTGGCCCGCCCGGCCGGGGCAAGGCGGATTGGCATGCCGAGCATCTTAAGGCGAATCGGCCGCGCGGGTGGCCCAGGATCGTCCGGCGCGGCGGGCCGCTGCGGTCCGGGCCGCCGGTCTGTAGCCGGTCTCTATCGTATAATCGACCGTTTACGATATTTGCCCGCCGTGCGTCCGCGAGGACGGCCGGCGTTTGAAGCCGTCTCAGCCAGACATTCCCCGCACGCCATGAAAGCTGCCGAAATCCGCGAGAAATTCCTCAAATTCTTCGAATCGAAGGGCCACACGATTGTCCGCTCGTCGAGCCTCGTGCCCGGTAACGACCCCACGCTGATGTTCACGAACTCGGGCATGGTCCAGTTCAAGGACGTGTTCCTCGGCACGGACCCGCGTCCGTACTCGCGCGCCACCACGGCGCAGCGCAGCGTGCGCGCGGGCGGCAAGCACAACGACCTCGAGAACGTCGGCTACACGGCGCGCCACCACACGTTCTTCGAGATGCTCGGCAACTTCTCGTTCGGCGACTACTTCAAGCACGACGCGATCCGCTTCGCGTGGGAGCTGCTGACCACGGTCTACCAGTTGCCGAAGGACAAGCTGTGGGTCACCGTCTACCAGGAAGACGACGAAGCGTACGACATCTGGGCGAAGGAAGTCGGCGTGCCGGCCGAGCGGATCATCCGGATCGGCGACAACAAGGGCGCGCGCTACGCGTCGGACAACTTCTGGACGATGGGCGACACCGGCCCGTGCGGCCCGTGCACCGAGATCTTCTACGACCACGGCCCGGACGTGTGGGGCGGCCCGCCGGGATCGCCCGAAGAAGACGGCGACCGCTACATTGAGATCTGGAACCTCGTGTTCATGCAGTTCAACCGCGACGCGCAGGGCAACATGACGCGCCTGCCGAAGCAGTCGGTCGACACGGGCATGGGCCTCGAGCGCCTCGCCGCGGTGCTGCAGCACGTGCACAGCAACTACGAGATCGACCTGTTCCAGAACCTGATCAAGGCCGCCGCGCGCGTGACCGAGATCAGCGACCTCACCAACAACTCGCTGAAGGTGATCGCCGATCACATCCGCGCGTGCTCGTTCCTGATCGTCGACGGCGTGATTCCGGGCAACGAAGGCCGCGGCTACGTGCTGCGCCGCATCGTGCGCCGCGCGATCCGCCACGGCTACAAGCTCGGCCGCAAGGGTTCGTTCTTCCACAAGCTGGTGGCCGACCTCGTCGCCGAGATGGGTGCCGCCTATCCGGAGCTGAAGGAAGCCGAGCAGCGCGTGACCGACGTGCTGCGCCAGGAAGAAGAGCGCTTCTTCGAGACGATCGAGCACGGCATGTCGATCCTCGAGGCCGCGCTGGCCGACGTCGACGCGAAGGGCGGCAAGGTGCTCGACGGCGAACTCGCGTTCAAGCTGCACGACACCTACGGCTTCCCGCTGGACCTCACGGCCGACGTGTGCCGCGAGCGCGGGATGACGGTCGACGAGCCGGCGTTCGACGACGCGATGGCGCGCCAGCGCGAGCAGGCGCGCGCGGCCGGCAAGTTCAAGGCCGCGCAGGGCCTCGAATACACGGGCGCGAAGACCGCGTTCCACGGTTACGAGGAAATCGCGTTCGACGACGCGAAGGTCGTCGCGCTGTACGTCGACGGCTCGTCGGTCAATGAAGTGAAGGGCGGCCAGGATGCGGTCGTCGTGCTCGACCACACGCCGTTCTACGCGGAATCGGGCGGCCAGGTCGGCGACCAGGGCGTGCTCGCGAACGCCTCGACGCGCTTCGCGGTGGCCGACACGCTGAAGGTGCAGGCCGACGTGATCGGCCATCACGGCACGCTCGAACAGGGCACGCTGAAGATCGGCGACGTGCTGCGCGCGGAAATCGACGCGCACCGCCGCGCGCGCACGCAGCGCAACCACTCGGCGACCCACCTGATGCACAAGGCGCTGCGTGAGGTGCTCGGCGCGCACGTGCAGCAGAAGGGTTCGCTGGTCGACGCGGAAAAGACCCGTTTCGACTTCGCGCACAACGCGCCGATGACCGACGACGAAATCCGTCGCGTCGAGCAGATCGTCAACGACGAAATCCTCGCGAACGCGCCGGGCATCGTGCGCGTGATGCCGTATGACGAAGCGGTGAAGGGTGGTGCGATGGCGCTGTTCGGCGAGAAGTACGGCGACGAAGTGCGCGTGCTCGACCTCGGTTTCTCGCGCGAACTGTGCGGTGGCACGCACGTGAGCCGCAGCGGCGACATCGGCTTCTTCAAGATCGTCGTCGAAGGCGGCGTCGCGGCCGGCATCCGCCGTGTCGAGGCGATCACCGGCGACAACGCGGTGCGCTACGTGCAGGAACTCGACGCCCGCGTGAACGAAGCCGCGGCCGCGCTGAAGGCGCAGCCGTCGGAGCTCACGCAGCGTATCGCGCAGGTGCAGGACCAGGTGAAGTCGCTCGAGAAGGAACTGGGCGCGCTGAAGTCGAAGCTCGCATCGAGCCAGGGCGACGAGCTTGCGCAGCAGGCCATCGAAATCGGCGGCGTATACGTGCTGGCCGCGACGCTCGACGGCGCGGACGCGAAGACGCTGCGCGAGACGGTCGACAAGCTGAAGGACAAGCTGAAGAGCGCGGCGATCGTGCTGGCGGCCGTCGAAGGCGGCAAGGTCAGCCTGATCGCGGGCGTCACGCCGGATGCGAGCAAGAAGGTCAAGGCCGGCGAGCTCGTGAACTTCGTCGCGCAGCAGGTCGGCGGCAAGGGCGGCGGCCGTCCGGACATGGCGCAGGCAGGCGGCACGGAACCGGCGAACCTGCCGGGCGCGCTCGCGGGTGTCAAGGGCTGGGTTGAAGCGCGTCTTTGATCGTCACGGCTGATGCGATGCGGTCTTGCTGACTTCGTCGCATCTCATGAAAAAACGACCCGATCGGCAAGTGTGCCGGTCGGGTCGTTTTGTTTTTTGCCGGTGCGCCGAATGCACGCGCACCGGCCGCCTGCGCCGCCGGTTCAGGCCGGCATCGCCACCGGCGACCTGGCCGCATCGCCCGGCGGCCGCCCGGCGTCGCCCAACGCCTCGCGCAGCGCGGCGAGCGCCGCCGACGCGTAACCCTGCCGCCACGCGAGCACCGTGTCGATCCCTTCGAGTTCGGCGATCGTGTGGGCCGTGACGTTGCCGGTCTCGGGCTGCAGGTCGAGCACCGAGCGCGGCGCGACCGCGACGCCCGCGCCGGCCGCGACGCATGCGACGATCGCGTGATACGAACCGAGTTCGAGCACGCGTGCGGGTTTCATTCCGTGCGCCGCATACCATTGCTCGACGTACTTCCGGTACGTGCAGCCGCGCTCGAACGCGATCAGCGTCGGCAGGATCACGTCGCGCGGCGTGCGCACCGGCGGATGGCCGCGCGGCGTCAGCAGCACCAGGTCCTCGCGGTAGATCGGCACCGTCTCGAACGTGTCGGGCAGCGTGTCCGGCGCGGGCGGACGCGCGAACAGCGCCGCGTCGATCTCGAAGTCGCGCACCTTGTCGATCAGCCAGCCGGTCGTGCCCGTCACGAGCTCCAGCGACACGTCGGGCCACGCATGGTGATAGCGCGCGAGCACGGTCGGCAGCCGGCTCGCGGCCGTGCTTTCCATCGTGCCGAGCCGCAGGCGCCCGCGCGGCGTGTCCTCGCGCACCGCGTCGCGTGCCTCGTCGGCGAGCGCGAGCAGCCGCTCCGCGTACGGCAGCAGCGTCTGCCCGGCCGGCGTCAGCACGAGCCGGCGGCCATCGCGCACGAACAGCGCCGCGCCGAGTTCCTCCTCGAGCTGCTTGATGCGCGTCGTCACGTTCGACTGCACGCGATGGAGCTTCGCCGCCGCGCGCGTCACGCCGTTCTCGCGCACGACGGCCCGGAAAATCGCCAGCGCCGCCAGGTCCATGATTCTCTCCGGGAGATATGTGGATTCTCGATTATTCATTTTTCGAGAATGTTTGGTCAAGCTACGATACAGGCATTCCGATTTCCGTTCCGGCCGGCGCGCAGCGCGCGCGGCCCATGCCGCCATGTCTCGTTTCGATGCTCCGGGTGCCGCCGCCGCGCACCTGTCCGATGACGCCGACCGCCGCGCCCGCGCGGCCGCGCTCGCCTGCATGATCGGGCTCGCGGTCGCGCTCGGCGTCGGCCGCTTCGCGTTCACGCCGCTGCTGCCGCTGATGCTCGCCGACGGCTCGATCGGCCTGAAGGCCGGCAGCTGGCTTGCGTCGGCGAACTACGCAGGCTATTTCGTCGGCGCGGTCAGCTGCGCGGCGGTGCGCATCGCGCCCGCGCGGATGGTGCGATTCGGGCTTGTCGCCACCGTGTTGCTGACCGCCGCGATGGGCGTCGGCCACCTGCTGCCCGTGTGGCTCGTGGTGCGCTTCGTCGCGGGTGTCGTCAGTGCATGGACCTTCGTGTTCGTGTCGCAATGGGGGCTGCGGCGGCTCGCCGAGCTGCACGCGCCCGAGTGGAGCGGGGTGATCTACGCGGGGCCGGGCGTCGGCATCGTGCTGACGGGGCTGATCGGCAGCGCGCTGGCCGGCCATCGCGCGGCGCCGGGGTGGATCGGCTTCGCGGTGTTGTCGGCGGTGTTGTCGGTCGCGATCTGGCGCACGTTCGGTATGGCGCCGGCGCCCGCAGTTGCGTCGCCGGCCGCGCCCGCCCGGCATGCGGCGACAGCCGCGGCGGCATCGCACGATGCGCGGCGCCATCGGGCCGATGCCGCGTGGCTCGTCGTGCTGTACGGGATGCCGGGCTTCGGCTACATCATCACCGCGACGTTCCTGCCGGTGATCGCGCGCGCCGCGCTGCCGGCCGGCTCGCCGTGGCCGGACCTGTTCTGGCCGATGTTCGGCGCGGCGCTGATCGTCGGCGCTGTCGCCGCCGCGCGGCTGCCCGGCCACTGGGACAACCGGCTGCTGCTCGCCGCCGGCTGCGCGACGCAGGCGCTCGGGATCGCGGCGGGCATCGTGTGGCCGGACGCGGCCGGCTTCTCGGTCGGCAGCGCGCTGCTCGGCCTGCCGTTCACCGCGATCACGCTGTTCGCGATGCGCGAGGCGCGGCGCCTGCACGGCGAACGCGCGGCCGGGCTGATGGGCTATGCGACGGCGTCATACGGGGTCGGGCAGATTCTCGGCCCGCTCGTCGCGGCGCCGCTGACCGCGCGTTTCGGGTCGTTCTCGCCGGCCCTGTGGGTCGCGGCGGGCGCCTTGCTCGCCGGTGCCGCCGGTTTTGCGGCGACCGCCGCACGCGGGCGCGCACAACCCTGAGGGCATCGGGGCCGGATCGTCTGCGGCGCGGGCAAACTCGCTAGAATGAAGCCTTTCCCGCGCCGAGCGGGCGCGCGCAGCAGCCTGGGGGCCGCCGCCGGGCGTCTGCCAGATTCCCATCGATGACCACCGCCGACTACCGTTTCTGCCCGCGCTGCGCGCGCCCGCTGACCGATCGGGCCGATCCCGAACACGAGGGCGGCCGCGTGCGCCAGGCCTGCCCGGACGATGCGTGCGGCTACGTGCACTGGAACAACCCGCTGCCGGTGGTGGCCGCGATCGTCGAGCTGGACGGCAAGATCCTGCTCGCGCGCAACGCGGCCTGGCCGGAAGGGATGTTCGCGTTGATCACCGGCTTCCTCGAGAACGGCGAGACGCCCGAGGACGGCATCGCGCGCGAGGTGTTCGAGGAAACCGCGCTGAAGGCCGAGCAGGTGACGCTCGTCGGCGTCTACGAATTCATCCGCAAGAACGAGCTGATCATCGCGTACCACGTGCGCGCGTCGGGCACCGTCGCGCTGTCGCCGGAGCTGCTCGAATACCGGCTCGTCGAGCCGCCGCGGCTGCGCCCGTGGCGCGCCGGCACGGGCGTCGCGCTCGCCGACTGGATGCGTGCGCGCGGCCTCGATTTCGAGTTCGTCGACCGGCCGGGGCAGTGACGGGCCGGCCTGCCCGCAGGGTTTCAGCCGCTGCGCCGCGCGCGATCGCGGCGCGGCGCTCCGCCCGTTGCCGGCGCGCCGTATCATGCGGCCGTCGCGTGTGTTCCTCGTCGCTTCCTTCGTCCTGACCGCCATCGCCATGTCCGACAAGCCGCAGCCGCGTCCGCGCGACGCCTATCGCCACTTCCTGCCGATCACGACCCGCTGGATGGACAACGACGTCTACGGGCACGTGAACAACGTCGTCTATTACAGCTACTTCGACACCGTCGTGAACGCGTACCTGATCCGCGCGGGCGTGCTCGACGTCGAGCACGGGCAGACGATCGGGCTCGTGGTCGAGACGCAGTGCAACTACTTCGCGCCGCTCGTGTTTCCGCAGTCGGTCGACGCGGGGCTGCGCGTCGCGAAGCTCGGCACGTCGAGCGTGCGCTACGAGATCGGGCTGTTCGCGGCAGGGGCGTCCGCGCCCGCCGCGCAGGGGCATTTCGTGCACGTGTACGTCGATCGCGGCACGCGCCGCCCGGTCGCGCTGCCGGACGTGCTGCGCGCGGCGCTCGAACCGCTCGCCGGCTGACGGGCGCGCGGCGGTGCACGCGTTCGCGCTCCAGGCGTTCAACGGCCTCAGCTACGGGTTGCTGCTGTTCATGCTGTCGGCCGGCCTGACGCTGATCTTCAGCGTGCAGGGCGTGCTCAACTTCGCGCATGCGAGCTTCTACATGCTCGGCGCGTACGTCGGCTACAGCATCGCGGCGCGCGCGGGCTTCTGGCCCGCGCTCGTGCTCGCGCCGCTCGCGCTCGGGCTGCTCGGCGCCGGCTGCGAGCGCTGGCTGCTGCGCCGCGTGCAGGCGCGCGGCGGTCACACGAGCGAACTGCTGCTGACCTTCGGCCTCGCCTATCTGATCGGCGAAGGCGCGAAACTGCTGTGGGGCCTCGCACCGCTGCCGGCCCCGGTGCCGCCGCTGTTCGATGGGGCGCCCGTGGCCGTGTTCGGCCTCGCGCTGCCGCGCTACCGGCTCTTCATGATGGCGATGTCCGCCGCGATGCTGGTCGCGCTCGGCACGCTGCTGCGCGCGTCGCGCATCGGGCTCGTCGTGCGCGCCGCGCTCACGCACCGCGCGGCCGTCGAGGCGCTCGGCTACGACGTGCCGCGCGTGATGACGGGCCTGTTCGGCGCGGGCACCGCACTCGCGGCGCTGGCCGGCGTGATCGGCGCGCCGCTCGCGGTGATCGAGCCGGCGCTGGCCGAGACCGTCGGGTCCGTGGTGTTCGCGGTCGTCGTGATCGGCGGGCTCGGTTCGCTCGGCGGCGCGTTCGTCGCGTCGCTCGCGGTCGGCTTCGCGCAGACCTTCGCGGCGTCCAGCGATACGTCGCTGCGCGATCTCGCGCACCGGGCCGGCGTCGCGCTGCCCGACAGCGTCGCTGCCGTGTCGATCGCGCAGCTCGCACCGCTGGTCCCGTACCTGCTGCTCGTCGCGGTGCTGGTCGCCCGCCCGCGCGGGCTGTTCGGCGAGCGTGCCGATGCGTAGCCGCGCGCCGGCCGGCGCGTTGCGCTGGGTGCTGTTCGCCGCGTGCGTCGCGCTGCCTGCGTGGCTGTGGCCGCAGGGCGCGGTGCTCGGCTATCTCGCGCAGACGGCCGCGCTCGTCGTGCTCGCGCTGTCGTACAACCTGCAGCTCGGCACGACGGGGCTGCTGTCGTTCGGCCATGCGGCCTTCGCGGGCCTCGGCGCGTTCGCCGCGGCGCACTGGTTCAATCATGTCGGCGGCCCGCTGCCGCTGTTGCCGCTCGCCGGCGGCGTGGCCGGCGCGGGCCTCGGGTTCATGGCCGGGCTGCTCGCGACACGCCGCGCGGGCACCGTGTTCGCGATGATCACGCTCGGTCTCGGCGAATGCGTCGCGGCGGCCGCGTGGAGCGTGCCCGCGTGGTTCGGCGGTCTCGGCGGCGTGCCGATCGACCGCGCGCGCGGCACGCCATGGGGCGGCTGGCAGTTCGGCGCGCCGGCGCAGGCTTACGCGGTGATCGCCGCATGGTGCATCGTGTCGGCGCTGGCGATGCACGCGCTGACGCGCACGCCGCTCGCGCGGCTCGCGAACGCGGTGCGCGACAACCCCGCGCGCGTCGCCGCGCTCGGCACCGAGCCGCGCCGCGTGCGGCTCGCGATGGTCACCTGCGCGTCGTTCTTCGCGGGCATCGCGGGCACGCTGACGCTGATCGACGTCGAGATCGCGACGCCCGACAGCGTGTCGATGGCGCGTTCGGCGACCGTGCTGATCGCCGCGGTGATCGGCGGCACCGGCACGTTCTTCGGGCCGGCGGCCGGTGCGGTGGTGCTGACCGCGCTGAGCGTGGTCGTCGCGGGCGTGTCGCGTGCGTGGGCGCTGTATCTCGGCGTGCTGTTCGTCGCGGTCGTCGTCGCCGCGCCGCGCGGGATCGCCGGCATCGCGCAGACGCTTGCGCATGCGTTGCGCCGCGACGCGCCGGCTGCCGAGCGCTGGCGCATGCTGTGCGGCGTCGGCGCATGCGTGTTCTGGGGCGTCGCGATCGTCTGCGCGGCCGAGCTCGGCTATGCGTGGCGCTTCGCGCAGGACGACGGCGCCGGCCTCGCGTTCGGCGCGTGGGGCATCGACGCCGATGCGCCGGCCGGCTGGGCCGTCGCCTGCTCGGCGGCCGGCATCGGCACGCTGCTGTGGGGCTGGCGCGCGCGGCTGATGAACCACCGGCACGGCAAGCGGGAGGACGGGCGATGAACGGCAACGCGATCGCGCTCCACGGGATCGTGCAGCGCTTCGGCGCGCAAAACGTGCTCGACGGTATCGAGCTGAGCGTCCCGGCCGGCGAGCGTCACGCGCTGATCGGGCCGAACGGCGCGGGCAAGTCGACGCTGTTCGGCGTGATTGCCGGCGCGACGCGGCCGACGCGCGGGCGCGTCGTGCTGCACGGCGTCGAGCTGCGCGGGCGCGGGCCGGTCGTCGCGAGCCGGCTCGGCATCGGCCGCAGTTTCCAGCAGACGAGCGCGTTCGCGCGGCTCTCCGTGTTCGACAACCTTCGCTGCGCGGCGCTGCACGCGCCGGCCGAGCGGCGGCGCTGGTGGAACCGGCTGCGCGAATCGGCGCCGGTCGATCGCGCGGCCGCGCGCGTGCTGCACGACATCGGCCTCGATGCGCGGCGCGACACGCCGGCCGGCGAGCTCGGCTATGCGGAGCAGCGCGCGCTCGATCTCGGCATCGCGCTCGCGAGCGGCGCGCGCACGCTGCTGCTCGACGAACCGACGGCCGGCATGAGCCGCGACCAGGCGGCGCGGATGATCGCGCTGATCCGCGCGACGACGCAGGGCCGCACGGTGCTGATGATCGAGCACGACATGGATGCGGTGTTCGGCTTCGCCGAGCGCATCACGGTGCTCGTGCGCGGCGCCGTGGTCGCGACCGGGGCGCCCGACGCGATCCGCGCGGACCCGGCCGTGCGCGCGGCCTATCTCGGCGAGGGGGCATGAGCGCGCTGCTCGACATTCGCGGCCTGCGCGCGTGGTACGGGATGCAGCCCGTGCTCGACGGTGTCGATCTCGCGCTCGCGGCGGGCGAGACGCTCGCGCTGCTCGGCCGCAACGGCTCGGGCCGCTCGACGCTCGCGAAGGCCGTGATGGGGCTCGTGCGCACCGCGGGCTCGGTGCGCATCGCCGGCGCCGAATGCGCGGGCGCACGCACGTTCGAGATCGCGCGGCGCGGCGTGGCTTACGTCGCCGAAAGCCGCGACGTGTTTCCGCTGCTGAGCGTGCGCGACAACCTGCGGCTCGGGCTGCGCGGCGCGCGCGGCGCGGCCGAGCGCACGGCGCTCGACCGGCTGCTCGCGCGCTTTCCGCTGCTGGCCGCGCGGGCCGACGTGAAGGCCGGCCGGCTGTCGGGCGGCGAGCAGCAGGTGCTCGCGCTGGTGCGCGCGCTGGCCGGCCGCCCGCGCGTGCTGATCGTCGACGAGCCGGCCGAAGGGCTCGCGCCGCTCGCGGTCGACGAAGTCGGCGCCTGCCTGGCCGCGCTGCAGGCCGACGGCGTCGCGATCCTGCTGATCGAGCAGCGGCTGCAGCTTGCGCCGCGGCTCGCGCGGCGCGTCGCGGTGATGGGGCGCGGTCGGATCGTCCACGACGGCGCGCTTGAAGGGCTCGGCGCCGACGTCGTCAGCGCATGGCTGAGTGCCGGCTGATCGCACGCCCGCCGATTGTTCGGCAAACCCCGCCAGTCAATTCGTGTCGAGCCGCTTTATCGCCGTCGCGCGAACCGCCAAGATTGCCATCAAGGCCGGTGCGACGCGACAGGCGCGACCGGTACCCATCCATCGAAGGTCTTCCGACCGAGGAATGAAATCATGAGCAAGCTGGCAGGCAAGGTGGCAATCGTCACGGGCGGTTCCAAGGGGATCGGCGCCGCGATCGCGAAGGCGCTGGCCGTCGAAGGCGCGTCGGTCGTCGTCAACTATGCGAGCAGCAAGGCAGGCGCCGACGCCGTCGTGAGCGCGATCGTCGAGGCGGGCGGCCGCGCGGTCGCGGTCGGCGGCGACGTGTCGAAGGCAGCGGATGCGCAACGCATCGTCGACACCGCGATCGAGACCTATGGCCGTCTCGACGTGCTGGTCAACAATTCCGGCGTGTACGAATTCGCGCCGATCGAGGCGATCACCGAGGAGCACTATCGCCGGCAGTTCGATACGAACGTGTTCGGCGTGCTGCTGACGACGCAGGCGGCCGTCAAGCATCTCGGCGAAGGCGCGAGCATCATTAACATCAGCTCGGTGGTGACGAGCATCACGCCACCCGCGAGCGCGGTGTACAGCGGCACCAAGGGCGCCGTCGACGCGATCACCGGCGTGCTCGCGCTCGAACTCGGCCCGCGCAAGATTCGCGTGAACGCGATCAACCCGGGGATGGTCGTGACCGAAGGCACGCACAGCGCGGGCATCATCGGTTCGGATCTCGACCGGCAGGTGCGCAGCGAGACGCCGCTCGGCCGCCTCGGCGAGCCGGACGACATCGCGTCGGTCGCCGTGTTCCTCGCATCCGACGATGCACGCTGGCTGACCGGCGAGCGCCTCGTCGCGAGCGGCGGGCTGCACTGACCGAGCGAGTCGGCGCGCGCCGCTACGCGATCATCGCGAGCGCGCTCGCGCCCACATGCCAGCGCAGGCTCTCGACGACGAGCGCGTGATCGCGTTCGTCGTCGAGCCCCGCGATCGTCATCGCGCCGACGATTGCACCGCCGGCAAGCCGCAACGGCACGCCGCCGCCGTCGAGCGCATAGTCGGCGTCCGACAAGCCCTGCGACTGCAACGACCAGCCGGCGCGGCGAAAGCGCGCGCCGACCTCGAGCGAACTGACGCCGAACCGGAACACCGTGTTCTGCCGGCGGCGGATCGCGTCGCTGTCGTCCGCGCGGCTGCCGTCGAGCGCGCAATAGAACAGCGGCGCGGCTTCACCGACGATGCCGACCGCGATCGGCAGCCCGCGGCGCGACGCGAGATTGACCGCGATGTCGCCGAGCCGGCGCGCGACGTCGGCATCGAAGTGCGGCAGCATCGGGGCCGACGCGGTGTCGCCGAAGGGCGTGGGTGCAAAGCGCGGGAAGGGGATCGCCATGGCAGCTCCGGGTCGTCGCAAGTCCGGCTCGGGCGCGCGCGTGCCGCGTCGCGCGCCGGCCGTCGATCGTTCAGCGCATCAACGTGTCAGCGCTTGGGCGCCGCGTCGAGCATCCACTCGTGCGCGGGATCGTTCCTGAACGCCCAGGCGCGGCTTGGCCCGGCCATCACGTTCAGGTAGTACAGGTTGTAGCCGTGCGGCGCGACCACCGGGTGATAGCCGCGCGGCACCATCACGACGTCGTGGTTCTCGACCGCGCACGCTTCGTCGAGACTGCGATCGTCTGTATACACGCGCTGGAACGCGAAGCCCTGCGGCGGATCGATCCGGTGGTAATAGGTTTCCTCGAGCGACGTTTCGTCGGGCGCCGCGTCGCGATCGTGCTTGTGCGGCGGATAGCTGCTCGAATGGCTCGCGGGCGTGATGACTTCGACGACCAGCAGCCGGTCCGCGGCCGGGTTGTCGCCCATCAGGATGTCGCACACGTAGCGCGTGTTGGTGCCTTGCCCGCGCACCGCGCGGCGCATCCGTTCGCCGTCGAGGCGCTGCACGTGCTTGTCGCCGCTCGCGTAGGGCGCGGTGCACAGCGCGACTTCCGCGTCGCGCGTCGCGACCAGCGTGACGGTCTTGCCGCCGGGCACGTACAGCGCGTCCGGCGACACCTCCTCGAACACGCTGTCGCGCTTGCCGAGCGCATCGTAGGTTTCGCCGTCGACTTGCGCGCGCAGCGTGCCCGTGAGCACGACGACGCACAGTTCGCGCGCGCCCGTGTCGAGCGTTTCGGTGTCGCCGGCCTTCAGGCGCAGCGCGCGAAAGCCGACGTGTTTCCAGCCGGCCGACTCGGGCGTCACGTTGCAGATCTCGCGGTCGGCCGATGCCTTGACCAGCAGGGGAGAAATCGTCATGGAGTGGGGCTCCGCAATGGGGTGACAGCGGGGGTGACAGGGCTCACGCGCTCAACCGGTCGACGATCGCGCGCAGCGACTCGTAGCCCTTCTTCGCATACTGATAGCTCGGCGCGACGGCCGGATCCTGCTCGGCCTCGACGACGAGCCAGCCTTCGTAGCCGGCGTCCTTCAGCGTGCGCAGCGTCGCTTCGTAATCGAGCGCACCGTCGCCCGGCACGGTGAAGGTGCCGTTGATCACGCCGTTCAGGAAGCTCCAGCCGCCGTTGCGCGCCTGCGTGACGACCTGCGGGCGCACGTCCTTGCAGTGCACGTGCACGACGCGCGCCACATGCTTCCTCAGCAGTGCGACCGGATCGGCCGCGCCGCCGAAATACGCGTGGCCCGTGTCGAACAGCAGGAACACCTTCGCGGGATCGGTCAGCGCCATCAGCCGGTCGACGTCGTCCGGCGATTCGACGTACGCGCCCATGTGGTGATGGTAGGCGAGCTTGATCCCGTAGGTCTCGAGCAGGTGCGCGCCGAACGCGTCGAGGCGTGCCGCGTAGCGCCGCCAGGATTCATCGTCGACGAAGCGCGGCCGCTTCGCGACCGGCGTGTCGATGCTGCCCTGGATCGTGCCCGCGCATTCGCCGTACACCACGACCTTGACGTCGTTGACCTGCAGCTTCGTCATGTGCGCGCGGCAGCGCTCGATTTCGGCGGCGACCGCGTCGGCATCGCTCATGCCCGGCTCGACTTCCGCGAGGAAACCCGAATACCAGCCCGACACGCACACGAGCCCGAACTCGGCGAGCTTCGCCTTCAGTTCGGGGCCCGTCTTCGGGAACTTGTTGCCGAGCTCGAAGCCCGCATAGCCGATCTCGGCGCCTTCCTTCAGCGCCGTCTCGAGCGGCGTCTCGCCGCCGAGCGACGGCAGGTCGTCGTTCATCCACGACAGGGGATTGATACCGATGCGAACGTTCCAGCTCATGACGTGTTTCCTTGGTTCGAATGTTGTACTCGCGGGGGCGGGGCGGGGAAACGACTCAGCGCCGCTGCCGGGTTTTCTCGTCGAGATACGCCTGGTGCGCGCGTTCGACACCGGCGCGCGCGGATACCTGCGGCACCGCGACTTCCCACCACGCGCCGCCGTCCGCGGTCGTGCGTTCGTGCGTCGTGTCGATCACGAGCACCTGGCTCGTCTTCGCCGCGCGCGCACGCTTCATTTCGCTGCGCAACTCGCTCACGTCGCGCACGTGCACGGCTTCGGCGCCCATCGCGCGCGCATGCATCGCGAAGTCGATCGTCGAGCGCTCGCCGCCTTCCGGCACGCAGTCGTCGAGCATGTTGTTGAAGCTCGCGCCGCCGCAATTGAGCTGCAGCCGCTCGATGCAGCCGTAGCCGCGGTTGTCGAGGATCACGACGATGATCTTGCGGCCGAGCATCACGGACGTCGCGAGCTCCGCGTTGAGCATCATGTACGAGCCGTCGCCGACGATCACGATCACTTCGCGCTCGGGCCGCGCGAGCTTCGCGCCGAGGCCGCCCGCGACCTCGTAGCCCATGCACGAGTACGCATAGTCCATGTGATAGTTGCCCGGCACGCCGCTGCGCCACAGCTTGTGCAGCTCGGCGGGCAGCGTGCCGGCCGCGCACACGACGAGATCGTCGTGCGCGCTGTCGCGCCCCGCATCCGCCGCCGAGTCGCGCACCGCACCGATCACTTCCGCGTCGTACGGCAGCGTGTCCTTCGGGATGCGCGTGGTCAGCTCGGTCACGCGCGCATTCCACGCGGCGGCGTGGTCGCGGTTCGCGGCGGTCCACGCCGCATCCGCTTGCCAGCCCGCGAGCGCGGCCGACAACTGGCCGAGGCCCGTGCGCGCATCGGCGATCAGTTGCCGGCCGCGTTTCTTGCCCGCGTCGAACGGCTGCACGTTCAGGCTCAGCAGCGTCGCATTGCCGAACAGCGCATGCGAGCCGGTCGTGAAGTCCTGCAGGCGCGTGCCGACCGCGAACACCACGTCGGCCTGCGCGGCCGCGCGATTCGCGGCGGGCGAGCCCGTCACGCCGATCGAGCCGAGGTTCAGCGGGTGGTCCCACGCGAGGCTGCCCTTGCCGGCCTGCGATTCGGCGACCGGCACGCCGTGCGTGTCGGCGAACGCGCGCAGCGCGTCCCACGCCTGGCTGTACAGCACGCCGCCGCCGGCGACGATCAGCGGTTTTTTGGCGGCCTTCAGCACGTCGAGTGCATCCGCGAGTTCGAGCGCGTCGGCCGGCGGCCGGCGCATCCGGATCACCGGCGGCGCGAAGAAATCCTCGGGCCAGTCGTACGCGAAGGTCTGCACGTCCTGCGGCAGCGCGAGGCACACGGGGCCGCACTGTGCTGGATCGGTCATCACCTGGATCGCGCGCGGCAGCGCGACGAGCAGCTGCTCGGGCGACGTGATCCGGTCGAAGTAGCGCGTCACCGGCCGGAAGCAGTCGTTCGCGCTGACGTCGCCCTGTTCGAAATCCTCGACCTGCTGCAGCACCGGGTCGGGCAGCCTCGATACGAACACGTCGCCGGGCAACAGCAACAACGGCAGCCGGCCGACGTGCGCGAGCGCGGCGGAGGTCAGCATGTTGGTCGCGCCGGGGCCGATGCTCGACGTCGCGGCCATCATCCGCTGGCGGAAATTCGCTTTCGCGAACGCGACGGCCGCATTGGCCATCCCTTGCTCGTTGTGCGCGCGCAGCGTCGGCAGCCGGTCTCGTTCGGCGTGCAGCGCCTCGCCGAGCCCGGCCACGTTGCCGTGGCCGAAGATCGCGAACACGCCGCCGCAGTACGGCAGGATCTCGGTGCGGCCGTCCGGCTGGACGACTTCGGCGCGCAGGGCGGCCAGGTAGCGCACGAGCGCCTGGCTGACGGTCAGTCTCACGGTGGTGGTCATCGTCTGTCGATCATGAAGAGTCGGGTGGTCATCACAGGCGCGGGCATCAGGCCGCGGCGGCGGCGCGCGCGGCGGCACGGCGGCCGAGCCATGCGTCGACCAGCTGCGCGAAATTGCCGGCGACTTCGTCGATCAGCGCCTGGTCGTCGATCCGGCCGGCGAGCCAGTTCAGCGACGCGTCGGCCCACAGCGTGCGCCCGACCATGAAGCCCTTGACGATCGGGTTGGTCGCCGAGCGGAAGCTGTCGACCAGGTACTGCAACGGCTGGTTCAGCCCGAGGATCACCGCGCCGCGGCAATGACGATCGCGCTCGGCCACGAGCGTCTCGAGCCGCGCCCAGCCGTCGGCGCTCATCGGCGCGAGCTTCCACCATTCGGGCATCACGCCGAGGTTGTAGAAGCGCGCGACCGTGCGCAGCACCGCGTCGTCCTCGGTGCCGGCCGGCGTGACCGCGCGCGGCGGAATGATTTCCAGCAGCAGCTCGTTGCCGCTCTCGCGCGTGGCTTCCCACAGCTCCAGCACGCGCTGCTCCTGCGCGACGCGCAGGTCGACGTCGTCGTCGGGGTGGTAGTGGACCAGGCACTTCACGACCTGTTCGGTCGGCCAGTGCGTGAGCGACGAGCCGACCGAGCGCGTGTCGTCGAAGCACAGCGGCCGCGAGCCGGGCAGCTCGACCGGGCGGCCGACCCACCAGCCGCGGCCGGTGGCCGACGCGAGCGCGTCGCTGCCGTACGCGCCGCCGTCGATCAGCACGCCGACATGGCCTTCGATCCGGCGATCGCGCTCGACCTGTTCGGCCGCGCGCACGAGCAGGCGCTTCAGCGTCTTGATCCGCGCTTCATCCGCGCCGGCCTGCACCGCGAGTTCGTAGAACTGGCTGCGATGGTCGAACGCCATCACGCACAGGTCGTCCCATTCGCGGCGCGGCACCGTCACGCGATGCAGGTGGGCGAGCGTGCGATCGGCGTCCACCTGCGGGTTGCGGCTGCCGCCGAACCAGTGCGCGAGTTCGGCCGGCGTCGGCATCGCGGCCGAACACGCGTGGCGCGACACGACGATCGCGCCGCACGCATTCGCGATGCGTGTCGCTTCCGCCCAATCGCGCCCGCGCAGCAGCCCGGACAGCAGGCCCGACAGGAACGCGTCGCCCGCGCCGAGCACGTTCAGCACGTCGACGCGTTCGCCGTGGAAGGTCGGCGCATCGTCGATGCGCGCGGGGATGTCGCCCTCGATCACGCAGCAGCCGAGCGCGCCGCGCTTGACCACCAGCACCGCGCCGCTCGCGCGGCGCACGGCCTGCAGCGACGCGATCAGGTCGTGCGGCACGCCGCCCGCGATCAGGAACTCCTCCTCGGTGCCGACCAGCAGGTCGAATTCGCCGAGCACCTGCTGCAGCTGCCGCGTGACGTGCGCGTCCGGCACGTAGCGGTTCTCGCCCGCGCCGCGCGCGGTGAGCCCCCACAGCACCGGCCGGTAGTCGATGTCGAGGACGCGCACGACGCCGTGGCGGCGCGCGTAGCCGAGCGCGGTAAGCGATGCTTCGCGGGTGGCCGGCGTCGAGAGATGGGTGCCGGTGATCGCGAGCGCGCGGCAGCCGGCGATGAAGTCCTCGCGGATCTCGTCGGCGCGCACGGCCATGTCCGCGCAGTTCTCGCGCACGAACAGGAGCGGGAACGTGTCGCGATCCTTCAATCCGAGCAACACCAGCGCGGTGAGCCGCTCCGGATCGGTTTGCAGCTGGCTCGTGTCGCAGCCTTCGCGCTCGAGCGTCTCGCGCACGAAGCGGCCCATCTGCTCGTCGCCGACGCGCGAGATCATCGCGGTCTTCAGCCCGAGCCGGGCGACGCCGAACGCGACGTTGCCCGACGAGCCGCCGAGATACATCTGGAAGGTGCGCGCGTCCTCCAGGCGGCTGCCGTACTGTTGCGCGTAAAGGTCCACGGCGACGCGGCCGAGGCAGGCGAGATCGATGGGGCGGTCAGTCGGAAAGTTCAACGGGCTCATATCACGTATCACGCTCGCGGCCGGCGTTCGACCCTGCCGGCGGATTGGGGGACCGATCCTGCGACGAGGGTTCGTCGCGTCTGCGGCACGACACGAGAGCGCCTGCCGCAAGGAATCGGGCTACGGAACGGAGTCTAGACTTTTTGGAAATCCAGTTCCCTAGGTGAAATCACGTAGAAATAAATTTCCAAATTTTCGAGGAAGTGATCTACAGTTTCATCCGGATGCTTCAGTCCGTATCGGACTCGGCCCGGCGGCGCGCAACGCGCCGTTTTCCGCCCCCGGAGATGAGGAGACAAAGTGATCATGAAGACCAAGCTGATGGCCGCCGCGGCCGCCGCGATCCTGGCCATGCCGCTCGCGCATGCCGAGAAGATCGGCGTGACGATGGCATCGTTCGACGACACGTTCCTGACGATCCTGCGCAACAGTATCGGCGAAGCGGCGAAGAAGGACGGCGCGACCGTGCAGATCGAGGATGGCGGCAACGACGTCGGCAAGCAGTTGAGCCAGGTCCAGAACATGATCGCGCAGAAGGTCGACGCGATCATCGTGAATGCGGTCGACACCGACGCGACGCCGAAGATCACGAAGATGGTGACCGCCGCGAAGATCCCGCTCGTGTACGTGAACCGCAAGCCGGTCGATTTCGACAAGCTGCCGGCAGGCGTCGCGGTCGTCGCGTCCGACGAGAAGCAGTCGGGCACGCTGCAGGCGCGCCAGGTGTGCAAGCTGCTCGGCGGCAAGGGCGACATCCTCGTGCTGATGGGCGAGCTGTCCAACGAGTCGGCGCGCGCGCGCACCAAGGACATCGAGGACGTGATCGCGACCAAGGACTGTGCCGGCATGAAGATCGTCGACAAGCGCGAAGGCAAGTGGAGCCGCACGCAGGGCCAGGACATCACGATGAACTGGCTGAGCTCCGGGACGAAGTTCGACGCGATCGTGTCGAACAACGACGAAATGGCGATCGGCGCGATCAACGCGCTGAAGGCCGCGCGCAAGCTGACGCCGAAGACGGTCGTCGCCGGCATCGACGCGACGCCGGACGGGCTCGCGGCGATGAAGAGCGGCGACCTGAAGGTGTCCGTGTACCAGAACGCGGCCGGGCAGGGCGCGCAGGCGGTTGCGGCCGCGCTCAAGCTGGCGAAGAAGCAGCCCGTCGACCGCTTCGTGAACGTGCCGTTCGAGCTCGTCACGCCGGAGAACATGAACCAGTACGCGAAGCACTGACCGGTTTTTCCGCTGAATTGCGCGGGCCCGGCGTGTCCGGGTTCGCGTGTGACTTTCGAGGAACGTCCATGTTTACAGCCAGGATGGCGCGCTCGATGGCCAGCGAAAGCGCGCCGGCCGCCTCGTCCGCCGCACCGGGTTCGTCCGGTGCGCCCATGGCCGATTGCGTGCTCGAGGTGCGCGGCGTCGGCAAGTCGTTTCCCGGCGTCGTCGCGCTCGACGGCGTGCAGTTCCGCGTGCGCCGCGGCACCGTGCATGCGCTGATGGGCGAGAACGGCGCCGGCAAGTCGACGCTGATGAAGATCATCGCCGGCGTCTATACGCCCGACCAGGGCGAGATCCTGATCAACGGCGAGCCCGTCGTGCTGAACGGCCCGCTCGACGCGCTCGATCGCGGCATCGCGATGATCCACCAGGAACTCAACCTGATGCCGTACATGACGGTCGCGGAGAACATCTGGATCCGCCGCGAACCGAAGAACCGCTTCGGCCTGATCGATCACGCCGAGCTGCGCCGCCGCACCGCCGCGCTGTTCGAGCGGCTGTCGATCGACATCGATCCGGAAGCCGACGTGCGCACGCTGACGGTCGCGAGCCGCCAGATGGTCGAGATCGCGAAGGCCGTGTCGTTCGACTCCGACGTGCTGATCATGGACGAGCCGACCTCCGCGCTGACCGAGAAGGAGGTCACGCACCTGTTCCGGATCATTCGCCAGCTGCGCGAGCAGGGCAAGGGCATCGTCTACATCACGCACAAGATGAACGAGCTGTTCGAGATCGCCGACGAGTTCTCGGTGTTTCGCGACGGCAAGTACATCGGCACGCACGCGTCGACCGACGTCACGCGCGACGACATCATCCGGATGATGGTCGGCCGCGAGATCACGCAGATGTTCCCGAAGGAGGCGGTGCCGATCGGCGACGTCGTGCTGGCCGTGAAGAACCTCGGCGTCGACGGCGTGTTCCGCGACGTCAGCTTCGAGCTGCGCGCGGGCGAGATCCTCGGCGTCGCGGGCCTCGTCGGCTCGGGGCGCTCGAACGTCGCGGAGGCGCTGTTCGGCGTCGTGCCGGCCACCTCGGGCGAGATCCTGATCGACGGCAAGCCGGTGCGCATTGCCACGCCCGCGCAGGCGATGAAGCACGGGATGGCGTTCCTCACCGAGGACCGCAAGGACACCGGCTGCTTCCTGAGTCTCGACCTGCTCGCGAACATGGAAGCGGCCGTGCTCAGCAACCGCTACGTGAAGTTCAACTTCGTGCGGCAGGCGCAGCTCAGGCGCGACTGCGAGGAAATGAGCCGGATGCTGCGCGTGAAGGCGCCCGGGCTGCACGAGGAAATCCAGAACCTGTCGGGCGGCAACCAGCAGAAGGTGCTGATCGGCCGCTGGCTGCTGACGCAGCCGCGCATCCTGATCCTCGACGAGCCGACGCGCGGGATCGACGTCGGCGCGAAGGCCGAGATCCACCGGCTCGTCAGCGCGCTCGCGGGCAAGGGCGTCGCGGTGCTGATGATCTCGTCGGAGATGCCGGAAGTGCTGGGAATGAGCGATCGCGTGATGGTGATGCACGAAGGGCGCATGACCGGCATCGTCGATCGCAAGGACGCCGACCAGGTCCGCATCATGGATCTCGCGTCGCGCTGAGCCGAAACAAGAGTGGAGACAACTGAAATGGGCAACCTGAATCCGGTCGCGGACGCGCAGTCCCTGACGATCAAGACGCGGCACGCGAAGTGGCCGCCCGAACTGAGCATCTTCCTGGTGCTGGTGGGCATCAGCCTGTTCTTCGAGGTGATCGGCTGGCTCGTCGTCGGCCAGAGCTTCCTGTTCAACGTGGAGCGGCTCGAGATCATCGTGCTGCAGATGGCCGTGATCGGCATCATCGCGGTCGGCGTGAACCTCGTGATCATCACCAGCGGGATCGACCTGTCGTCGGGCTCGGTCGTCGCCGCGGCGGCCGTCGTGTCGGCCAGCCTCGCGCAGGTGTCCGATTTTCCGCGTGCGGTGTTCCCGCACCTGACCGACCTGCCGATCATCTGGCCGGTGCTGGCCGGCGTGTGCGTGGGGCTGCTGGTCGGCCTCCTGAACGGCTCGCTGATCGCGCTGACGGGCATCCCGCCGTTCATCGCGACGCTCGGCACGATGGTCGCCGCGCGCGGCTTCGCGAAGTGGTTCACGAACGGGATGCCGGTGTCGATGCTGACCGATCAGTTCGCGGCGATCGGCGCCGGTGCGAACCCGGTGATCATCTTCGTCGTGGTGGCCGCGATCTTCCACGTCGTGCTGCGCTACACGCGTTTCGGCAAGTACACGTATGCGATCGGCGCGAACCGCCACGCGGCCGTCGTGTCGGGCATCAACGTGACGCGCCACCTGGTGTTCGTGTATGCGATCGCGGGCCTCCTGAGCGGGATCGCCGGCACCGTGACGGCCGCGCGTGCGATCTCCGGCCAGTCGGGCATGGGCGTGATGTACGAGCTCGACGCGATCGCGGCGGTCGTGATCGGCGGCACGTCGCTGAATGGCGGCCTCGGCCGCGTGACGGGCACCGTGATCGGCGTGCTGATCCTCGGCGTGATGACGTCGGGCTTCACGTTCATCCGGATCGACGCGTATTACCAGGAGATGGTCAAGGGCGCGATTATCGTCGCGGCCGTGATCGCCGACCAGTACCGCAACAAGAAGTCGCGCCGCTGAGCGGCCGCGACCGATTTCCAGATTGCCCGGGAAGAAGATGAAGATCGCTCTGGATCCCTACATGATTCGCCACGTGCCGCTCGACCGTCTGCCGCACGCGGTCGCCGAGCTCGGTTACGACCAGATCGAGCTGTCGCCGCGCAGCGACTTTCTCGACTGGTGGGTGATGCCGCGCGCGACGCGCGAGCGCATGGCCGCGTTCCGGCACGCGCTGCGTGCAAGCGGCGTGGGCCTCGCGTCGCTGCAGCCGATGTACCGCTGGGCCAGTCCGTTCGAGGACGAGCGGCAATGGGCGGTGCGCTGCTGGAAGAAGGCGATCGAGGTCGCGCTCGAGATGGAGTGCACGCTGATGGTGTCCGA
This sequence comes from Burkholderia sp. Bp9140, assembly GCF_003853425.1. NCBI lineage: Bacteria > Pseudomonadati > Pseudomonadota > Betaproteobacteria > Burkholderiales > Burkholderiaceae > Burkholderia > Burkholderia sp. Bp9140. The sequence continues at coordinate 45,157 of NZ_QTPQ01000043.1, read as the reverse complement.
GTTCGGGCGCGGCGCGTCGCCGGAGCGCTCGGTCGGCGAGCGGCCGGGCGCGAACCCGAAGGAGCCGTGCGAAGCCGCATGGTTTCGTTCGATGGACGAGTTGCTGCCGATCCTCGAGCGCGAGCGCATCGTGCTGTCGGTCGAGCCGCATCCGGAGGACTGGATCGAGCAGCTGCAGCCGGCGATCGACATCGTCACCAATATCGGCTCGCCGTCGCTGAAGCTGTCGTACATCGCGCCGCACACGTTCTACTACGGCGACGACATGGCCGCGATGATCGCGCGGGCCGCGCCGATTCTCGCGCACGTGCGCGTGGCCGACACCTTCGACCACCGCAAGAGCAGCCAGCTGCGCTACATCGTGAACCCGCCCGGCTCGAACCAGGTCCGCGTGCACCAGCATCTCGACATCGGGCAGGGCGAGATCGACTGGGACCTGTTTTTCCGCGCGCTCGGCGAGGCCGGCTTCGACGGCGTGATGTCGTCGTGCGTGTTCGCGTGGGAGGACCGCGCGGAAGCGTCGTCGCGCTACATGCGCGACACGATCGAGCGCTACGTCGAGCGCCATTTCGAGCGCGCGGCGCGCTGACGGATTGCTGACCGGTGCGGCGAATGCCGCGCCGCAAATGAACGACTGGAGACTTTTAGATGACCTTGAAAATCGGCGTGATCGGCTGCGGCGCGATCGGCCAGGACCATATTCGCAGATTGACCCGCACGCTGTCCGGCGCGCGCGTGGTGGCCGTCAACGACATCGATCCGCAGCAGGCGCGCGACGCGGTGACGAAGTACGGGCTCGACGCGGAAATCTACGGCGACGGCCACGAAGTGGTCGCGGCCGCCGACGTGCAGGCCGTGCTCGTCACGTCGTGGGGGCCGACGCACGAAGCGTTCGTGCTCGACGCGATCGCGCACGGCAAGCCGGTGTTCTGCGAGAAACCGCTCGCGGTGACGGCCGAAGGCTGCATGCGCATCGTCGAGGCCGAGGTCGCGCATGGCCGCCGACTCGTGCAGGTCGGCTTCATGCGGCCGTACGACGAAGGCTATCGTGCGCTCAAGCGCGTGATCGACAGCGGCGAAATCGGCGCGCCGCTGATGCTGCATTGCGCGCACCGCAACCAGTCCGTCGGCGAGCGTTACACCACCGACATGGCGATCACCGACACGCTGATCCACGAGCTCGACGTGCTGCGCTGGCTGCTCGGCGAGGACTACGCGAGCGCGCAGGTCGTCTATCCGAAGAAGACGCGCCACGCGAGCGCGCATCTCGCCGATCCGCAGATCGTGCTGCTCGAAACCGCGAGCGGCGTGCGCATCGATGTCGAGATCTTCGTCAACTGCCAGTACGGCTATGACATCCAGTGCGAGGTGGTCGGCGAGAACGGCATCGCGAAGCTGCCCGATCCGCCGGCGGTCGGGCTCAAGCACGCGGCGCGGCAATCGGTCGAGATCATGACCGACTGGAAGGAGCGCTTCATCGCGTCGTACGACGTCGAGCTGCAGGCATTCGTCGACGGCGTGCGGCAGGGCGCGCTGACCGGCCCGTCCGCGTGGGACGGCTACGCGGCGGCGGTCGCGGCCGACGCATGCGTGCGCGCGCAAAAGAGCGGGGCGGTCGAGCCGATCGCGATGGCCGAACGCCCGGCGTTCTATCGCGGCTGACCCGTGGCCGCGTCGCCACGCACGCGGCTGCGCGCCGCTTTCCTGCCGGACTGACCGACATGACGATGAAGATTGGCTGCGCGCCCTGCTGCTGGGGCGTCGACGACGTGAACAACCCGCACCTGCCGCCGTGGCGGCAGGTGCTCGCCGAGGCCGCGCAGGCCGGCTACTCGGGCATCGAGCTCGGGCCCTACGGCTATATCCCGCTCGACCTCGATGTGGTGAGCGCCGAACTCGACCGGCAGCGCCTGAGCATCACCGCCGGCACGATCTTCGACGACCTGGTGGCGCCGGAGAACCTGCCGAACCTGCTGCGCCAGACGCGCGAGATCTGCGCGCTGATCACGCGGCTGCCGAAGCTGCCGACCCAGCACGGTCAGCGCTACGCGGCGCCGTACCTGGTCGTGATGGACTGGGGACACGAGGAGCGCGACTACGCGGCCGGCCACGCCGAGCGCGCGCCGCGCCTGTCCGCCGAACGCTGGGCGCGGATGGTCGACCATATCCGCCAGATCGCGACCATCGCGCGTGACGAATTCGGCGTGCGCGCGGTGATCCATCCGCATGCGGGCGGCTACATCGAGTTCGCGGACGAGATCGACCGGATCGTCGCCGACATCGCGGCCGACACGGCGGGCCTGTGTCTCGACACCGGCCACCTGTACTACTCGGGGATGGATCCCGAAACGTGGCTGCGCCGCCATGCGGCGCGGCTCGACTACGTGCATTTCAAGGACATCGATGCGGCCGTGTACGGCGCGGTGATGGGCGAGCACATCGCGTTCTTCGCGGCCTGCGCGCGCGGCGTGATGTGCCCGATCGGCAACGGCGTGCTCGATTACCGCGCGATTCGCCGCGCGCTCGACGACATCGGCTATGCCGGCTATATCACGATCGAACAGGAGCGCGATCCGCGCAATGCCGGCACGAGCCTGCGCGACGTCGCGGCGAGCCGCGCGTTTCTCGCGTCGGCCGGGTTCGCATGAACGATCGACTATCTGAACCTCTGAACACCTGAATACGGACAGGAACACGACAATCATGATCGACGGACAGATTCTGCTGGGACATTCGATTCCCTGGGGCATGGTCGGCGGCGGGCTCGGCAGCCAGATCGGCTACAGCCACCGGTCGGCCGCATCGCGCGACGGCAGCTTCCGGCTGGTCGCCGGCGCGTTCGACATCGATGCCGAGCGCGGCAGGCAGTTCGGCGTGAAGCTCGGCGTCGACGCCGAGCGCTGCTATCCCGATTACCGGACGATGTTCGAGGCCGAGGCCGGCCGCGCCGACGGCATCCGCGCGGTGTCGATCGCGACACCGAACAACACGCACTTCGAGATCTGCCGCGCGGCGCTGAACGCGGGGCTGCACGTGGTTTGCGAGAAGCCGCTGTGCTTCACGACCGAGGAGGCCGAGGCGCTGCAGCGGCTGTCGGTCGAGAAGAACCGCGTCGTGGGCGTCGCGTACGGCTATTCAGGCCACCAGATGATCGAGCAGGCGCGCGAGATGATCGCGCGCGGCGATCTCGGCGAGATCCGCATCGTGCAGATGCAGTTCGCGCACGGCTTCCACAGCGAGGGCGTCGAGGCCGCGAGCGCGGCCGCGCGCTGGCGCGTCGATCCGAAGTTCGCGGGGCCGAGCTACGTGCTCGGCGACATCGGCACGCACCCGCTGTACATCTCGGAAGTGATGGTGCCCGAGCTGAAGATCCGCCGGCTGATGTGCTCGCGGCAGAGCTTCGTGAAGAGCCGCGCGCCGCTGGAAGACAACGCGTTCACGATCATGGAATACGACACGGGCGCGGTCGGCTACGTGTGGTCGAGCGCGGTGAACGCAGGCTCGATGCACGGGCAGAAGGTGCGCGTGATCGGCTCGAAGGCGAGCGTCGAATGGTGGGACGAGCATCCGAACCAGTTGCGCTACGAGGTGCAGGGGCAGCCCGCGCAGGTGCTCGATCGCGGAATGGGGTACCTGCATCCGCACGCATTGCGCGAGGACCGCATCGGCGCCGGGCATCCGGAAGGGCTGTTCGAAGCGTGGTCGAACCTGTATGCGCGCTTCGCGCTCGCGATGGACGCGGCCGATCGCGGCGACGCCGAAGCATTGAAGAACATCCGCTTTCCGGACGTTCGTGCGGGCGTCGAAGGCGTGCGGTGGGTCGAGAACTGCGTGCGGTCCGCCGATGCGGGCGGCGTGTGGGTCGACTATCGTTGAGCCATGGAGGGCCGCTGCGCGGCATCGGCCGGAGGCTGCCGGGGTCGGTAAACGCCCTAATCTTTACGGCACGGCGAGAGCGTTGGAAAATCGTTTCCAGTATCGCCGTGGAGCGTGTGCAGGTGATGATCGAGCGCGTGGGAGCGAGCGTGCGGCTCGGGCCGTGCCGCAAACGTGATTAAATTCGCCCTTCATGCATGTATCCAGGGGAGCCCCGGGCCGCGCCCGTCAGCTGCGCGCGCATCGGGGCCGTCAACTTCGCGCTATCCGATGAGTTCATCCGAGAAACCTCCCGCCACCGTCGAGCAGTTCCTGCAGCACCTGACGCAGGAGTACGACGGCCTCAGCAATCGCCTGAAGGTGATTGCGCGCCACGTGGAAACGCATCGGGACCAGCTTGGCCTGGAAGGCATCCAGTCGCTCGCGGAGGCGTGCGGTGTCCAGCCGTCGGCCGTCGTGCGGTTCGCGAAGCATTTCGGCTTCTCCGGCTTCTCCGAGATGCAGCGGCTGTTCCGCGAGGGGCTGGCCCAGCAGATCGCGCCGGGCCGCGCGTACAACCTGCGATTGCGCGACGTGATCGAAGCGGGCTCGTCGAGCCTGCAGCCCGAGCAGATCGCCGACGAATTCATCAAGGGCAGCATTGCCGGGATGCAGCAGCTGCGGCAGACGCTCGATCCGCAGGCGCTCGCGCAGGCCGTCGACCTGCTCGCCGACACGCAGGCGATCTGGATCGCCGGCTCGCGCCGCGCGTTTCCGATCGCCGTGTATCTCGACTATGCGCTGCAGCACACCGACAAGCGCATCGGCCTGTTCAGCGCGCTCGGCAGCATGCATCTCGGGCAGATCCGCTCGGTGCGCGAGGGCGACGTGATGATCGTGATCTCGTTCATGCCGTATGCGGAAGAGACGGTGCAGGTCGCGCAGCAGGCCGTGCAGCGCGGCGCGCGCCTGATCGCGATCACCGACAGCCGGATGAGCCCGCTCGCGCGGGAGGCCGAGGTGACGCTGATGGTGCAGGACAGCGCGACGTTCGGGTTCCGCGCGCTGACGGCGACGATGGGTCTCGCGCAGAGCCTGTTCGTCGCGCTCGCGTACCGGCTCGAGCTGTCGTACCTGCCGACCGCCGACGGCGCACCCGGCACGAAGGCCGGCTGACGCCGGCCTTTCATTCGCCCGCCGCCCGCGGAATCAACCGGCGGGCGGCGCGTCGGCGACGCTTACTTCGCGGTCGGCATCGCGAACTCGGCGCCCTTGCCGATGCTCGACGACCAGCGCTGCATCACCGACTTCTGGCGCGTGTAGAACCGCACGCCTTCCTCGCCGTACGCGTGCATGTCGCCGAACAGGCTCTTCTTCCAGCCGCCGAAGCCGTGCCATGCCATCGGCACCGGAATCGGCACGTTGATGCCGACCATGCCGACCTGGATGCGCCGCGCGAATTCGCGCGCGATGCCGCCGTCGCTCGTGAAGCACGCGACGCCGTTGCCGAACTCGTGCGCGTTGATCAGGTCGACCGCTTCGCCGAAGTCCTTCACGCGCACGCAGCCGAGCACCGGCCCGAAGATCTCTTCCTTGTAGATGCGCATGTCGGGCGTCACGTGATCGAACAGCGTGCCGCCGGTGAAGAAGCCTTCCTCGCGGCCCGGCACGCGCAGCCCGCGGCCGTCGACCACCAGTTGCGCGCCTTCGCTGACGCCTTGCTCGATGTAGCCCTCGATGCGCTTGAGCGCTTCGCCGGTGACGATCGGACCCATCTCGACTTCCGGCGACATCCCGTCGCCGATCACCAGCTGGCGCGCGCGCTCGGCGACCGCCGGCACGATCCGGTCGGCCACGTCGCCGACCAGCACCGCGATGCTGATCGCCATGCAGCGTTCGCCGGCCGAGCCGTACGCGGCGCCGATCAGCGCGTCGACCGCCTGCTCGATGTTCGCGTCGGGCATCACGACGAGGTGGTTCTTCGCGCCGCCGAGCGCCTGCACGCGCTTGCCCGACTGCACCGCGCGCTGCTGCACGTAGGCCGCGATCGGCGTCGAGCCGACGAAGCTGACGGCCTGCACGTCCGGGTGGTCGAGCAGCGCGTCGACCGCATCCTTGCCGCCCTGCACGACGTTGAACACGCCGGCGGGGAGGCCGGCCTGCGTGAGCAGGTCGGCGATGAACAGCGCCGCCGACGGGTCGCGCTCGCTCGGCTTCAGCACGAACGTGTTGCCCGTCGCGAGCGCGACCGGGAACATCCAGCACGGCACCATGCACGGGAAGTTGAACGGCGTGATGCCCGCGACGACGCCGAGCGGCTGGCGCATCGTCCAGTTGTCGATGCCGGTGCTGACCTGGTCGGTGAAGTCGCCCTTCAGGAGCTGCGGCACGCCGCATGCGAACTCGATGATGTCGATGCCGCGCGCGACTTCGCCCTGCGCGTCGGAGAACACCTTGCCGTGCTCGGCCGTGATGATTGCCGCGAGCGTGTCGCGGTGCTCGTTCATCAGCTGCAGGAAGCGGTGCAGCACGCGTGCGCGGCGGATCGGCGGCGTCGCGGCCCAGGCCGGGAACGCGGCGTGGGCGGACGCGACGGCCTGCTGCACTTCGTCGCCGTCGGCGAGCGCGACGCGGCGCACCGCGCGGCCGAGCGCCGGGTTGAGGACGTCCTGGAAGCGGCCGCTGCGGCCGGCGACGGGCGCGCCGTCGATGTAGTGGCCGACGTCGGCGTCGGACGTGTACGCGGGAACCGGATTCATCGTGTCTCCTGGGGATGTGGGGTGGACGGAACCTAGTCTAGGCAAAGCGGCGGGGCGGGAGAAGGCCGCGCCGCTTGATTCACTGTTCAGAATTCTGAATAATCAGTGGATGAATCAGCAAAATGTCCAGGCGCTCTGGCCGCATATCCATTCGCTGACGGTGCTGGCCGCGGCCGGCAGTTTCACGGCCGCGGCCCAGCGGCTCGGCATCAGCAAGGCCGCGATGAGCCAGCGCATCGCCGATCTCGAGAAGGCGGCCGGCGTGCCGCTCGTGCGGCGCACGACGCGCAGCGTGCGGCTCACCGACGCGGGGCAGACGCTGGTCGACAGCACGCGCGACGCGTTCGAGTCGATCGGCCAGCACTTCGCGCGCGTGAAGGATCTGGCCGGCGAACCGCGCGGGCTGCTGCGCGTGACGGTGCCCGTCGCGCTCGGGCGCCAGCAGGTCGTCCCGCACCTGCCCGATTTCCTGCGGCAGCATCCGGGCGTGCATATCGAACTCGACCTGTCCGACCGGCTGCATTCGCTGACGCAGGAGGGCTTCGACCTCGCGATCCGCCATACGACGACCGCGCCGCAGACCCACGTCGCGTGGAAGCTGTGCGACACGCGTTCGCTGCTGGTCGCGAGCCGCGACTACCTCGACGCGCGCGGTGCGCCGCGCCACCCGAGCGAACTCGTCGACCACAGCTGCCTGTGCTACCTGCGCGACAACGAGCCCGCCGCGTGGAGCTTCGAGCCGGACGGCCGGCGCCGCCAGCGCGTGAGCGTGCCGGTGCGCGGCAGCTTCGCGGCGAACAACAGCGAGGCGATGCGCGAGGCCGCGCTCGGCGGGCTCGGCATCGCGCTGCTGCCGGATTTCAGCGCGCAGCGCGATCTCGACGCCGGCCGGCTCGTCGCGCTGCTCGACGGCTGGCGGCCGTCGGGCGCGTTCGGCGACCACATCTTCGCGATCCGGCCGTACAGCCCGGTCGTGCCGAGCGCGGTGCGCGCGCTCGTGCGGCACCTGCGCGAGCGGCTCGCAGGCGGTTTCTCGGGCGCCTGACCGGCGAGCGCGGGCGGGCCGCGTCGCACGGCCCGGTCGTGGCCGCGCGGGCAGGCCCGCCCGCGCTGCGGTAAAATCGCCGCTTCCTCCCGCGCCCGTGTGGCGCGTCATTCGAAGGTCGACAGCCGATGCAGATTCACAAGGAAGTGGACGCGCGCGGGCTCAATTGCCCGTTGCCGATCCTGCGCGCCAAGAAAGCGCTCGCCGATATGGAGAGCGGGCAGATCCTCAAGGTGCTCGCGACCGATCCGGGCTCGCAGCGCGATTTCGCCGCGTTCGCGAAGCAGACGGGCAACGAGATCGTCGAAGTGACGACCCAGGACAAGACATTCGTGTTCCTGATGCGCCGCCGCTGACGGCCCGCATCACGCGCCTCTCGCGGCATCCGGACGGGCAGCGCCCGTTGCGGCCCGGCCGCGCCGCCTCCTCAGCACTTTCCAAAACAGAAAACGCCTCTGACAATTCTTAAACCTCGTCGCACGGCCGGCTGCGTATACTGACCCGGCCGGTCGTCCGTCTCGGATGGATGCGCCGGCCACGGTACGTCATACGAGGCGGGCTCGGGGGCCATGCCTGACGCTGCCGTCGTACAACGGGGAGAGGACATGTCCTTCAGACCAGGGACCATTCGAAGTCCGTCCGCAGCGGAATGCATCGCGCCCGCCCGCGCGGCGGGGTTGAGCCGGATCGAGCTCGACCCGCAACAGGATCGCCACGCGCGTGCCGCGCTGGAGGCGTATGCCGATTCGGCGGCGGCCGAGATGCCGTGGCTGGCCGAATCGCTCGACGAACGGCTGCGCGACGCCGCGCGGGACGACGGCGCAGGCCTCACGTATTGCGGTGCGACGATCGAGCGCGTGCTCGATCTCGCGCAGGCGTGGGCGGCGAGCCAGCCGGACTATGCGGCGCCGGCGTGGGAACGCGTGCGCGGCCAGCTGGAGCGGGTGCTGGGGCAGCCCCCGGCCGCGCGGCTGCTGCGCGTGCCGACCGGCGATTTTGCCGAGCCGGTGGCCGGCACGGCGGGCGCCGACTAGGCGCGCGATCGCGCGACGGGAAGGATTATTCGAATAAAGGACCGTAGTCCGCGCAATTTCTTGGCGAATTTCATACTACTATGATGAAATCGCCGGTTCGTCCGTGCCCCGTTTTTGAGATATTTGGCCGGGGCGCCGTATCGCGCAGGTTGCGCGCTCGGCAAACGGCGGTTCGCCGGCCGGTGTCGAAAGCCGAGCGCGTATGCGGCGCGGCGGGGTGAGCGCGGGGAGCTGAACTGGACGAATCGATTTCGATTTGCGGGGTGCTATGAGAATTGCTGTACTGGATGACGATCCGGCCCAGACGGATTTCGTCAGTCAAACGCTGACGGCCGCCGGCCACACGTGCTATGCGTTCAAGGAAGGCAAGGCTCTGAAGAAGCGTCTGCAGCGCGAGACGTTCGATCTGCTCGTGCTCGACTGGAACGTGCCTGACATGTCCGGCGAGGAAGTGCTCAAGTGGGTGCGTGCGAACCAGACGGAGCACAGCCTGCCGATCATCTTCATGACGAGCCGCGACGACGAGGCGGGGATCACGCAGATCCTCAACGCCGGCGCCGACGATTACGTGGTCAAGCCCGTGTCGGGCCCGATCCTGCGCGCGCGCATCGGCTCGCTGCTGCGCCGCGCGTATCCGGTCAACGCCGAGGCGACCGTTCGCGAGTTCGACCAGTTCCGCTTCGACGTGAACCTGAAGCAGGCCTATGTCGGCGACAAGGCCGTGAGCCTCACGCAGAAGGAGTTCGAGCTCGCGCTGCTGCTGTTCCAGCACCTCGACCGGCCGCTGTCGCGCGCGCATATTCTCGATCTCGTGTGGAAGCAGGCGACCGACATTCCGTCGCGCACGATGGACACCCACATCTCGATGCTGCGCACGAAGCTCGGCCTGCGCCCTGAAAACGGCTATCGCCTCGCGCCGATCTACGGCTATGGCTACCGGCTCGAGCGGGTCGGCCAGGGGGAACCGGAGTGACCACGCGAATCACGCAGCGCACGGCGGGCTTGCACACGGCGGCACTGCGCGCGGCGTGCGCGGTCGCGTTTGCGTTCGCGGCACAGCAGGCCGCCGCGCAGCCGCCGGCTGCCGCGGGCAAGATGGTCGTCTACCGCACGCATGCCGGCGACACGCTGTACGACGTCGCCGCGCGCTACCTGCAGGGCCCGGACGACTGGCAGCTGCTGCAGCAGATCAACGGCGTGCCCGCCCCGAGGCACCTGCAGCCCGGCATCGCGCTGAAGCTGCCGGTCGCGCGGCTGCGCAAGGAAAAGCTGACCGCACGCGTCGTCGCGGTGCAGGGCACGGCCGAGCGCGCGTCCGGCGACGCCTACGCGCCGCTCGCGAACGATGCGACGCTCGGCGAGGGCGACCGCGTGCGCACCGGCGCGAACGGCTTCGTGACGCTCGAACTCGCCGACGGCACGCACATGAGCCTGCCGCCCGACAGCCAGCTCGACCTGAAGACGCTGCGCCGCACCGTGCTGACCGGCACGCTCGATCGCGAGTTCGAGCTCACGCGCGGCTCGGTCGACAGCGATGTCACGCATCTGAAGAAACGCGACGACCGCTTCCAGATCCGCTCGCCGTCGGTTGTGGCCGGCGTGCGCGGCACGCGGTTTCGCGTGAACTACGACGCGGCCGGCAACGCGGCGACGCGCGTCGAAGTGCTCGACGGCACCGTCGGCGTCGCGGGCAAGCAGCAGACGGTCGACCCGACGCTCGTGCATGCGAACTTCGGCAGCGTCTCGACGTCGTCGGGCGCGGTCGGCGCACCCGTGCAACTGCTGCCGGCGCCCGCGCTCACGCATCCCGACAAGGTGCAGGACGAGCCCGACCTCACGTTCGACATCGCGCCGCTCGAGCACGCGCACGCCTATCATCTGCAACTCGCGCGCGATGCGGGCATGCTCGAGCTGTTCAGCGAAACGCGCACGGTCTCGTCGCGCGCGGTGTTCCGCGAGGTGCCGAACGGTACGTATTTCGTCCGGATTGCCGCGATCGACGACAACGGCCTCGAAGGCATGCCGCACATTTACGCGTTCGAGCGGCGCCTGATGGGGCTCGACGCGACCGCGTCGCCCGGCCCGAACGGCTATGAGTTCCGCTGGTCGCCGAATGGCGCGGGCAAGGACACGCATTACCGGTTCGTGCTGTCGCGCTCGAAGGACCTGAGCGCGCCGGTCGTCGACCAGGTCGGCCTGCAGGCGCGCAAGATCACCGTCTCGCACCTGCCGCCCGGCGACTACTACTGGGCGGTGACGGTCGAGGAGTTCGAGGGCGGCAAGTTCTATCAGAAGACGAGTCCGGTCAGCGCGTTCACGTTGTCGCGCTGACCCGCGGCGCATGAAAACCGACTCCGTTTCCCCGCGGCGGCGCCTCGGCCGCCGCTTCCTGATCGAGTGGATCGCGATCGGCTGCCTCGGGATCGCGGTGATCCTCGCGTGCGCGCTTGGCCGGCTGTCGTCGAGCGTCGACGGGCTGATCTACGACCGCCTGCTGATGCTGCGCAGCCTGCCGCTGTCGCCCGACGTCGTCGTCGTCGACATCGACAACCAGAGCGTGTCCGCACTCGGCCGCTGGCCGTGGCCGCGCAGCGTGCATGCGCGGCTGCTCGACGCGCTGGCGCGTGCGCAGCCGGCCGCGGTCGTCTACGACGTGCTGTTTACCGAGCAGTCGCCCGAGGATCGCGCGTTCGCGGACGCAATGGCCCATGTGCCGACCTTCCTGCCCGTCCTGCTGAGCCCCGAGCAGGCGGACGGCACGCGCACCGTCGATCCGCCGGTGGCCGAGCTGTCGGCACGCGCGATGGGGCTCGGCCACATCAATCTCGAAGTCGATCCCGACGGCATCGTGCGCAGCGTCGCCCTGCTCGAAAGCGACGGGCGCGTGCGCTGGCCGCAGCTGATGGTGCCCGTCTACCGCGCGATCCAGGCCGGCCGGCTGCGTCCGGCCGGCGGTGCGCCCGGCGCGAATGCGCATGACCTGTCGCGCGACGCGACCGGCGAGGGCCGCTACCTGATTCCGTTCAGCCGCAACACGCCCGCCTATCCGACGCTGTCGTTCGACGACGTGCTCGAGGGGCGCGTGAAGCCAGACGCGCTGCGCGGCAAGATCGTCGTCGTCGGCGTGACCGCTTCAGGCCTCTACGACCGCTTCGCGACGCCGGTGTCGGGCGATTTCGGCCCGCTCGCCGGCGTCTACATCCACGCGAACGTGCTCGACATGCTGACGACCGGCAGCGCGATCCTGCCCGTGTCGCGCGCCGGGCTCTTCGCCGCGTCGCTGCTGCCGCTCGCGGTGCTGCTGGGCGGTTTCCTGATGCTGTCGCCGTGGCGCGCGCTGCTGCTGACGCTGAGCCTGGCCGCGCTGGCCGTCGTCGCGAGCCTGGCGCTGCTGTTCGAGGCGCGCGTTTGGCTGTCGCCCGCGCCCGCGATCTTCGGGTTGATCGCCGTGTACCCGATCTGGAACTGGCGGCGCCTCGAAATGACGATGTCGTACCTGCGTCGCGAGCTGCAGCGGCTGGCCGACGAGCCGCACCTGCTGCCCGAGGCGCCGCGCACGCGCAGCGTCGGCGGCGACGTGCTCGAACGGCAGATGGCGCTGATGGCGCAGGCCGCGCAGCGCGTGCAGGACATGAAGCGCTTCGTGTGGGACAGCCTCGACAGCATGCCGGAGCCGATCTTCGTCACCGACCTGGCCGGGACCGTGCTGATCGCGAACCATGCGGCGAAGCGCTACGGGTCGCGGCTCGCGCTGCCGCTGCCGGAAGGGCGGCCGCTGCGCGCCGCGCTCGGCGAGCTGACCTTCATGAAGACCGTCGACGGCAACGCCGAACACGACGTCGCGATCCGCGAACACTGGCCGGCCGCGCTCGACCCGACGCTCGAGGCCGAACACGACGCGATGGCGCGCGGCATCGAGGTGCGCGACCGCGACGGGCTCGACCATCTGTTACGCTACGCTGCGTGCAAGAACGCGCAGGGCCGCGTGACGGGCTGGATCGCCGGCCTCGTCGACGTGACCGAGCTGCACGCGGCCGAACGGCATCGCGAGGAGGCGCTGCACCTGCTGTCGCATGACATGCGCTCGCCGCAGTCGTCGATCCTCGCGCTCGTCGAGATCGAGCGCGAACGCGTCGAAACCGACGCGATGCGTGGCCTGCTTGCGCGGATCGAGCGGTATGCGCACCGTGCGCTGTCGCTTGCCGACGAGTTCGTGCAACTGGCGCGCGCGGAGTCGCAGGCGTACCAGCTCGAACCGACGAGCCTCGTCGACGTGCTGATCGACGCGAGCGACGAAGTCTGGCCGCAGGCGCAGGCGAAGCGCATCCGCATCGATACCGACGTCGGCACCGGCATGGGCTGGATGCGCGCCGACCGCTCGCTGATCACGCGTGCGTTCGTCAACCTGTTGAACAATGCGGTCAAATACAGTCCGTCCGACACGGTGATCGCGTGTACGCTGACGGTCGAGCATGCATCGAAGCGGATGTTCTGTACGATTCGTGATCAGGGGTACGGCATCGCGCCGGAAGATCAGCGGCATCTGTTCGAGCGTTTCAAGCGGTTCCATGCCGGCGAGCGGCCCGAAATCTCGGGGTCCGGGCTCGGCATGGCATTCGTGAAGACGGTCGTCACGCGCCACGGCGGCAGCGTGACGGTCGACAGCGAAGTGGGTGTCGGCACCGCGGTGACGGTGTCGCTGCCCGCGATCGACGAGCCGTCCGCCTGACAGGGCCGGGCACGACGGCAGGCATTTGGGGGAAGTCATGAGAAAGGAATGGGCAGCGGCCGCGCTGGCGGCGTCGCTGTTGACGGGTTGCGCCGGCGTCACGACCGGCGTGAGCGCGCTCGGGCAGCCGGATGCGTTCGCATCCGGTGCGCACGGCTACGATTTCGTCAGCACGGCCGCTCAGGCCGACGATGCCGAATACCGGCGGATCGAGACGCTCGTGCGCGACGAGCTCGCGCATCGCGGCTTCGACGCGCAGCCCGGGAAGGCCGCGCGCTACCGGCTGTCGATCGCGTATGCGACGCAGCCGGCGTCCGTCGCGGCGACGGCCGACCAGTGCGGCGCCGCGAGCAGCGCGTGCGTGACCGTCGACGGGCCGGCGCCGTTCGCGCTGCCGTTCGCGGGCACCGTGTATCGTCACGTGCTGACGCTGCGTTTCGTCGACGCGAACTCGGGCGCCGACGTCTATCGCGTGTCGGCGTCGCTGCGCGATCGCGATCCCGGCACGCAGCAGGCCGCGCCGACGCTCGTGAGGAGCGCGCTCGCGAAGCTGCCGTTCGAGCAGGGCGACGGCTGGCTCGTGAAGACGAAAAAAGACGACGCGGGCGCAATGCCGGGCGTCGTCTCGGTGAAGCCGGCCGCTGCGCGCTGACGCGTCGGCCGTGAGGTGAGGGCAGGCCAGCCGCGCAGGCGAGGCCGGCTCCCGTGCCGCGTTCAGGCGGCCGGTTACGCGTTGCCGCGCGCGCGCAGGTACGCGTCGAACTCGGCGCCGACTTCCGGATGGCGCAGTGCGAATTCGACCGTCGCCTTCAGGTAGCCGAGCTTGCTGCCGCAGTCGTAGCGCGTGCCCTGGTACTTGTAGGCCAGCACCTGTTCGTCGGCGAGCAGCGCCTGGATCGCGTCGGTGAGCTGCAGCTCGCCGCCGGCGCCCGGCTTCAGCGCGCGCAGGTGCTCGAAGATCCGCGGCTTCAGGATGTAGCGGCCGACCACGCCGAGGTTCGACGGCGCGACTTCCGGCTCGGGTTTCTCGACGATCGCGGACATCTTGACGATCGACTCTTCCCACTCCTTGCCGTCGACGATCCCGTACGACTTCGTCTCCGACGGCGGGATCTCTTCCACGCCGATCACCGAGCTGTGATAGTGGTCGAACACGTCGACCATCTGCTTCATCACGGGCGGGTTGCCGTCGAGCAGGTCGTCGGCGAGGATCACCGCGAACGGGTTGTCGGCCACGAGCTTTTCCGCGCACAGCACCGCATGGCCGAGGCCGAGCGCTTCCGGCTGGCGCACGTAGAAGCAGTCGACATGGCTCGGCTTGATGCTGCGCACGAGTTCGAGCAGCTTTTCCTTGCCGCGCGCCTCGAGTTCGGCCTCGACCTCGTACGACTTGTCGAAGTGATCCTCGATCGCGCGCTTGCTGCGCCCGGTCACGAAGATCATCTCGGTGATGCCCGCGGCGATCGCTTCCTCGACCGCGTACTGGATCAGCGGCTTGTCGACGACCGGCAGCATTTCCTTCGGGCTCGCCTTCGTTGCCGGCAGGAACCGCGTGCCGAGACCGGCAACGGGGAATACCGCCTTGGTGACTTTCAACATGATCGAACCTTTATTCCTGTAATCGACTTGTCAGACAGCCTATGTTCACGTCCCCATTATAGTGAACGCAAACGACCTTACCGTTTGTTACGCAGGCAACCGATCGAGCTGGGCGCGCAGTTTTTCCAGCGTGCTCTGGAATTCGGCGACGCGCTTCTGCTCCTGTTCGACCACGGCCGGCGGCGCTTTCGCGACGAACGCCTCGTTGCCGAGCTTCGCGTTGCACTTCGCGATCTCGCCCGTCAGGCGCGCGATTTCCTTCGACAGGCGCTCGCGTTCGGCCGCGACGTCGATCTCCACCTTCAGCACCAGCTTGTTCGGGCCCACGATCGCGATCGGCGCGCCGTGCGCTTCCTTGTCGAGCGTCGCTTCGTCCGCGAGGATCTGCACGTCCGACAGGCGGGCGAGGGCCTGCACGTACGGCGCGAACGAGCGCAGGCGCTCGGCGTCGCCGGCCGCGAGCAGCGGCACCTTGGTCGCCGGCGACAGGTTCATCTCGCCGCGCAGGTTGCGGCATGCGTCGACGATCGCCTTCAGGTCGGCCGCCCATTGCTCGGATGCCTCGTCGATCTTCTGCAGGTTCGCGACCGGATATGCCTGCGTCATCAGCGATGCATCGCCTTCGGCCTTGCCTTGCGGATAACGGCCGGCGAGCGGCGCGACCTTCTGCCAGAGCGCCTCGGTGATGAACGGAATGACCGGGTGTGCGAGGCGCAGCACCGTTTCGAGCACGCGCAGCAGCGTGCGGCGCGTCGCGCGCTGCTGTTCCGGCGTGCCGTTCTGGATCTGCACCTTCGCGAGTTCGAGATACCAGTCGCAGTACTCGTCCCACACGAACTTGTAGATGCTGGTCGCGATGTTGTCGAAGCGGTAATCGGCGAAACCCTTCGCGATGTCGGCCTCGGTGCGCTGCAGCAGCGATACGATCCAGCGGTCGGCCGCGGAGAAGTCGAGGTAGCCGCCGGGGCCGCAGTCGCCCGCGCCGCATACTTCCGGCTTGCCGGTGCCGCAGTCGTGGCCTTCGCAGTTCATCAGCACGAAGCGCGTCGCGTTCCACAGCTTGTTGCAGAAGTTGCGATAGCCTTCGCAGCGCGCGAGGTCGAAGTTCACGTTGCGGCCGAGCGTCGCCATCGACGCCATCGTGAAGCGCAGCGCGTCGGCGCCGAACGCGGGAATGCCGTCCGGGAATTCCTTGCGCGTCTTCTTCTCGATCGTCGCGGCCTGCTTCGGGTTCATCAGGCCCGTCGTGCGTTTCGCGACCAGCGTTTCGAGGTCGATGCCGTCGACGATGTCGATCGGGTCGAGCGTGTTGCCCTTGCTCTTCGACATCTTCTGGCCTTCGGCATCGCGCACGAGGCCGTGCATGTATACGGTGTGGAACGGCACCTTGCCGGTGAAGTGCGTGGTCATCATCACCATCCGGGCGACCCAGAAGAAGATGATGTCGAAGCCCGTGACGAGCACCGACGACGGCAGGAAGTGCTGCAGTTCAGGGGATTCGTTCGGCCAGCCGAGCGACGAGAACGGCACGAGCGCCGACGAGAACCAGGTGTCGAGCACGTCTTCGTCGCGTTTCAGCGCGCCCGTGTAGCCTTGCGCGGCGGCCTTCGCACGCGCGTCTTCCTCGCTGCGCGCGACGAATACCTCGCCGTTCTCGCCGTACCACGCGGGGATCTGGTGACCCCACCACAGCTGGCGCGAGATGCACCAGTCCTGGATGTTCTCGAGCCACTGGTAGTAGGTGGTCGTCCAGTTTTCCGGCACGAACTTGATCTGGCCGTCGCGCACGACGTCGAGCGATACCTCGGTGATCGATTTGCCCGGATGGAACGTGCCTTCCGGCGCCGGCTTCGTCATCGCGACGAACCACTGGTCCGTCAGGAGCGGCTCGATCACGACGCCCGTGCGGTCGCCGCGCGGCACCATCAGCTTGTGCGGCTTCACGGAGTCGAGGAAGCCTTCCGCATCGAGGTCGGCCACGATCGCCTTGCGCGCGTCGAAGCGGTCGAGGCCGCGATACTGCTCGGGGCCGTTGTCGTTGATCTTCGCGTCGAGCGTCAGGATCTCGATCGGCGCGAGCTTGTGGCGCAGGCCGACCTGGTAGTCGTTGAAGTCGTGCGCGGGCGTGACCTTCACGACGCCCGTGCCGAACGCGCGGTCGACGTAGTCGTCGGCGATCACCGGGATCTCGCGGCCCGTCAGCGGCAGCGTGACGAGCTTGCCGATCAGGTGCGCGTAGCGCTCGTCCTCCGGGTGAACCATCACCGCGACGTCGCCGAGCATCGTCTCGGGACGGGTGGTGGCGACCGTCAGCGAACCCGACCCGTCGACGAGCGGATAGCGGATGTGCCACAGGTGGCCGTTTTCCTCTTCGCTGACGACCTCGAGATCCGACACCGCGGTGAGCAGCACCGGATCCCAGTTGACGAGGCGCTTGCCGCGGTAGATCAGGCCCTGTTCATGGAGCGTGACGAACACGTCGCGCACGGCGGCCGACATCTTGTCGTCCATCGTGAAATATTCGCGCGACCAGTCGGTCGACGCGCCGAGACGGCGCACCTGGCCCGTGATCGTCGAGCCGGACTGCTGCTTCCACTCCCACACGCGCTCGACGAACTTCTCGCGGCCGAGGTCATGGCGCGACACGCCCTGCGCATCGAGCTGGCGCTCGACGACGATCTGGGTCGCGATCCCCGCGTGGTCGGTGCCGGGCACCCACAGCGTGTTCTCGCCGAGCATCCGGTGATAGCGCGCGAGGCCGTCCATGATCGTCTGGTTGAACGCGTGGCCCATGTGCAGCGTGCCGGTGACGTTCGGCGGCGGCAGCTGGATCGCGAAATCGGCGCGCGCCGGGTCGAATGCCGGGGCGGCATAGCCGCGTTTTTCCCACTCCGGCCCCCATTGGGACTCGATGGTGTGGGGCTCGAAACTCTTCGCAAGCGTGCTGTCGCTCATGGTTGGAAATTTGCCGAAAAATGCGTGAATTGGATGCCGAATCCGACAATTATAAATGCATCTATATGGGTGGTCAGTCGCTGATATAGGCAGAGCCACGTTGGCCAGCCATTGCGTGACCAGCGTGGTCGCGCCTCGGACGATCGCGAGGCACTTGCGGCCCCTGGCCGAACGGATCGGAAACGGCATCGCGCGGCCGACTTATAATGGCGGGTCCGCATTTTTCTCGCCCGTCCGCTGCCGCTCCATGCCCGATCTGCTCGCCAATCTGAACCCTGAACAATACGCCGCCGTCACGTTGCCGAATGAACCGGCGCTGATCCTCGCGGGGGCGGGCAGCGGCAAGACCCGCGTGCTGATCACGCGCATCGCATGGCTGATCCAGCAGGGCTATGCGTCGCCGCCCACCGTGCTCGCCGTCACCTTCACGAACAAGGCCGCGCGCGAGATGATGGCGCGGCTGTCGGCGATGATGCCGATCGACACGCGCGGGATGTGGATCGGCACGTTCCACGGGCTGTGCAACCGGATGCTGCGCACGCACTGGCGCGACGCCGGCCTGCCGCAGACCTTCCAGATCCTCGACACGGCCGACCAGCTGTCGGCGATCAAGCGGCTGATGAAGGCGGCGAACGTCGACGACGAGAAATACCCGCCGAAGAACGTCCAGTACTTCATCAACAACGCGAAGGAGCAGGGGCTGCGTCCCGACAAGGTCGACGCGTCCGACAACTTCAACCGCAAGTTCGTCGAGCTGTACCAGGCGTACGACCAGCAGTGCCAGCGCGAGGGCGTCGTCGACTTCCCCGAGCTGCTGCTGCGCTGCTACGAGCTGCTCGCGTACAACGCGCCGCTGCGCGCGCACTACCAGGCCCGCTTCCGGCACATCCTCGTCGACGAGTTCCAGGACACCAACAAGCTGCAGTACGCGTGGCTCAAGATGCTCGCGGGCGGCGAGAACGCGATCTTCGCGGTCGGCGACGACGACCAGTCGATCTACGCGTTCCGCGGCGCGAACGTCGGCAACATGCGCGACTTCGAGGACGAATTCCGCGTGCGCAACCTGATCAAGCTCGAGCAGAACTACCGGTCGCACGGCAACATCCTCGACGCGGCGAACCAGCTGATCTCGAACAACGCGCACCGGCTCGGCAAGAACCTGCGCACCGACGCCGGCCACGGCGAGCCCGTGCGCGTGTACGAGGCGAGCACCGATGCGCAGGAAGCCGGCTGGATCGTCGAGGAGATCCGCTCGCTGATCAATACCGGGATGTCGCGCAGCGAGGTCGCCGTCCTGTATCGCAGCAACGCGCAGTCGCGCGCGATCGAGCACACGCTGATGACGTCGGGCATCCCGTATCGCGTGTACGGCGGCCTGCGCTTCTTCGAGCGCCAGGAAGTGAAGCACGCGCTCGCGTACTTGCGCCTGATCGACAACCCGAACGACGACACCGCGTTCGCGCGCGTCGTGAACTTCCCGACGCGCGGGATCGGCGCGCGCTCGATCGAGCAACTGGCCGACGCCGCGCGCCTGTACGACTGCTCGATGGCCGCCGCGATTCCGTACGTGACCGGCAAGGCCGGCACGAGCCTCGGCGCGTTCGCGACGCTGATCGCGAAGATGCGTGCCGAGACCCAGCAGATGAGCCTGCCGGAGACGGTCGAGTACGTCGTGCGGGCGAGCGGCCTCGCCGATTTCTACCAGGGCGAGCGCGAAGGCCAGGACCGCCTCGAGAACTTGCAGGAACTCGTGAACGCGGCCACCGCGTTCGTCAGCGAGGAGGGCTACGGGCTCGACGCGCCGGCCCGCTCGATTCCGTTGCGCGCGGGCGCGATCGCGGCACCCGAGCTCGGCACGGCGACGGACGATCCGGCGGTCGACGTGCTCGACCCGGCGCCGCTCGATGACCCCGCGCAGAACCCCGACACGATGACGCCGCTCGCCGGCTTCCTGTCGCATGCATCGCTGGAAGCGGGCGACAACCAGGCGCAGGCCGGCCAGGACGCCGTGCAGCTGATGACGGTGCATGCGGCGAAGGGCCTCGAATTCTCGGCCGTGTTCATCACCGGCCTCGAGGAAGGGCTGTTCCCGCACGAGAACAGCGTGCTCGAATCGGACGGCCTCGAGGAAGAGCGCCGGCTGATGTACGTCGCGATCACGCGCGCGAAGGAGCGGCTCTACCTGTCGTTCGCGCAGAGCCGGATGCTGCACGGCCAGACGCGCTACAACGTGCGCTCGCGCTTCTTCGACGAATTGCCGGAGCACGTGCTGAAGTGGCTGACGCCGAAGGTCGAGGCCGGCTCGCGCTGGGGCGGCCGCTCGGACAACGCCGGCTGGGGGCGCGACTGGTTCTCGCGGCCGGGCGGCGGCAGCCGCGAGCAGTTCGTCGACGCGGCGGTCTCCGCGCCGCTGCCGGCATTCGCGAACCAGCAGCGCGCGGCCGACACCGGCTTCCGGGTCGGCCAGCAGGTGTTCCACACCAAGTTCGGCGAAGGCACGGTCACCGCGCTCGAAGGCAACGGCGCCGACGCGAAGGCGCAGGTGAAATTCAAGCGGCACGGCGAGAAATGGCTCGCGCTGGCGGTCGCGAAACTGCAGGCGGTGGAATGATGAGCATCGACATGGTTGAAACGGTTTCGACGCGCCCGCTGGGCATTCTGGCCGCGCTGCCGGAGGAACTCGGCGACCTGATCGCCGCGATGCGTGCCGAGGGCGCGATGAAGACGGTCACGTTCGGCCGCCGCGACTACCACCTCGGCACCGTGCACGGCGCGGCCTGCGTCGTCACGCTTGCGCGGGTCGGCAAGGTCGCGGCCGCCGCGACGGTCAGCGCGCTGATCCACGTGTTCGGCGTGTCCGGCGTCGTGTTTACCGGGGTCGCCGGCGGCGTGTCGCGCACGGTGCGCGTCGGCGACGTTGTCGTCGCCGATACGCTGCTGCAGCACGATCTCGATGCGTCGCCGCTGTTTCCGCGCTACGAGGTGCCGCTGCTCGGCATCACGCGGTTCGCGACCGACGCGGAACTGACCGCCCGCCTGAAGGCCGCGTGCACGCTGTTCGTCGCCGAGGAGGGCGCGCACTTCGCCGAGCGCTTCGGGCTGGCCGGTGCGGCGCTGCACGGCGGGCTGATCGTCAGCGGCGATCGCTTCGTGTCGAGCGAGCACGAGGTCGTCGCGTTGCGCGATGCGCTGCCCGACGCGCTCGCGGTCGAGATGGAAGGCGCGGCGATCGCGCAGGTGTGCGCCGAACACGACGTGCCGTTCGCGCTCGTGCGCACGATTTCCGATACGGCCGACGATCACGCGACGCAGTCGTTCTCGCACTTCCTGTCGGCGATCGCGAGCAGCTATTCGTCCGGCATCCTCAAGCGTTTCCTGACGCTGCATGCGACGACGGCGGCCTGAAGCCGCCGTCGTCCCTTCCCTTCAAGCCGGTCGACCGGCCGCGGCACGCCTGCCGCGGCCGTCTCGTCACGCCTTCTTGCGCCGGCTGCTTTCGAGGTTCGGCAGGAACACCGTCAGCACGCCGATCAGCGGCAGGAACGAGCACACCTTGTAGACGAACGTGATGCTCGTCGCGTCCGCGAGCTGGCCGAGCACGGCGGCGCCGACGCCACCCAGGCCGAACGCGAAGCCGAAGAACAGGCCCGCGACCATGCCGACCTTGCCGGGCATCAGCTCCGTCGCATAGACGAGGATCGCGGCGAACGCCGACGCCAGCACGACGCCGATGATCACGGAGAGCACGCTCGTCCAGAACAGGTTCGCATACGGCAGCAGCAGCGTGAACGGCGCGACGCCGAGGATCGACACCCAGATCACGTACTTGCGGCCGATCCGGTCGCCGACCGGTCCGCCGATCAGCGTGCCGGCCGCCACGGCCGCGAGGAACACGAACAGGTGGATCTGCGCGGCCTGCACCGACAGGTGGAACCTGTCGATCAGGTAGAACGTGAAATAGCTGTTGATGCTCGCGAGGTAGAAGTACTTCGAGAACACCAGCAGCACCAGCACGCCGATCGCGGCGAGCACGCGGCCCTGCGACAGGGTCGGATGGCCGGCCGCCGCCGCTTTTTTCTTCGTCGACGGATGCTTCTTGTACCAGTGGCCGATCTGCGTGAGCACGACCATCGCGACGAGCGCGGCCGCCGAGAACCACGCGATGCTGTGCTGCCCGTGCGGGATGATCACCAGCGCGGCGAGCAGCGGCCCGAGTGCCGAGCCGGCGTTGCCGCCGACCTGGAACAGCGACTGCGCGAGCCCGTGCTGGCCGCCCGACGCCATCCGCGCGACGCGCGACGATTCCGGATGGAACACCGACGAGCCGCAGCCGACCAGCGCCGCCGCCGCCAGCAGCGTCGGGAAGTTCTGCGCGGCCGACATCAGCAGCAGCCCCGCGAGCGTGAAGCCCATCCCGACCGGCAGCGAATACGGCTTCGGCCGCTTGTCCGTATACAGGCCGACGAGCGGCTGCAGCAGCGACGCGGTGATCTGGTAGGTCAGCGTGATCAGGCCGATCTGCGCGAACGACAGCGCGAACTGGCTCTTGAGCATCGGATAGATCGCGAGGATCAACGACTGGATCATGTCGTTGAGCAGGTGCGAGAAGCTGATCGCGCCGAGCACCGGGTAGACGGTGCGCGGGGCGGGTGGAGCGGACGGCTGGGATGCGGCGGCTGTGCCGGCGCCCGTATCGAGGCTGGTTTCCATGCGAGCTGAGCGAGTTGAGGTGGCGGGACGCGCTCTGATGGGGATCGGCGCGTTCGAATCGTTGTTGCGTCAAAGAAGTCTAATGTGGCGTATCGAGAATGTCAGGCCAAGTTTTATCGCGATTCGGACAATGATGTGACGATTCGGCCATAGCGCCCTTTTTTGGCCGGGTATAACGCTGCGACGCGTCCGCCTGTCGACCGGGTCGCGCGGGGCCGGATCGGTGTAAGTCCGGACTCAAGGAATGCCGCTGGCGGCCGTAGAACGACGCAACGACAACACAGGCGCGCCGCACCCGGCACCGGTCACGAGCCGGGCGGGGCAGGACGCGCGGCATGACGGGCCATCGTGGGAATGCCGGCCGCCGGAACCGACCTTTCCGGCGGCGTGATCAATACGGGGATATATCGATGAAAGCAGCAACAGTGCATCCGCAGCCGGGTGCGGCCATGACCGCATCCGGCGCAGCCGCCGGGCCCGCCGCACGACGTCCGCGCGCAACCCGGCGCGAACGCCGGCCGTGGACCGTGAAGGCGACGCTGCGCGCCGCGTTCGCGATCCTGCTGGCCGGCACGCTCGCGATCGGCGTGTTTTCGCTGTGGCAGATCAGCCGGCTGAACGCGTCGATCGCGTCGGTCTACGAGCAGGGGCATGTCGCGAGCCGGGCGGCGGAGGAAGTGCGCGCCGAGGTGCTGCGCGCGAGCCGTGCGCAGAAGATGCTGCTGACCGCGACCACCGCGAAGGAGCGCGACGACCTGGGCGGCGAGGTCGGCGCGGGGCTCGCGTCGATCGGCCAGGCGCTCGCGACGCTGCAGCGTTACGCGGATCCGGCCGATGCGGACGATTCCGCGCGACTGCGCGCGTTCTCGATGGCGGTCGGCACGTGGAGCGGCCATCTGCGCGATTTCGTCGCGCTCGTGCGGGCGCAGCCGCTCGACCTGTCGCAGATGAACTGGCAGGTCGGCACGCAGGACGTGTCGCTGCTGGTCGAGACCGGCAAGCTCGAGAAGCTCGTCGCCATGCTCGTGAAGACGCGCGGCGCGAAGTCGAAGACGACGCTCGATGCGTCCGCAACGATCTTCTCGTCGTCGTTCGCGATGATCGCGGCGATGACGGCCGCGCTGATCGTGCTGGCGATCGTGATCGCCGAACGGGTCGTGCGCCGCCTCGCGTTGCAGCTCGGCGGCGAGCCCGCGGAGGCGAAGGCGATTGCCGCCGACATCGCGCGCGGCGACCTGACACGGCCGATTCCGCTC
The DNA here is from genome assembly GCF_003853425.1 of Burkholderia sp. Bp9140. NCBI lineage: Bacteria > Pseudomonadati > Pseudomonadota > Betaproteobacteria > Burkholderiales > Burkholderiaceae > Burkholderia > Burkholderia sp. Bp9140. Next base: position 21,215 of record NZ_QTPQ01000043.1, on the reverse strand, counting down.
GTCCGGCACGATCGCGACAGCATGGTGCGCGCGCTGTCCGACATGCAGACCGGGCTCGCGGCGACCGTCGGCGAGATCGCCGTCAGCGCCGAGGCGATCGCGGCTGCGTCCGGCGAGATCTCGACCGGCAACCTCGACCTGTCGCGGCGTACCGAGCAGCAGGCCGTCGCGCTCGAGCGCACCGCGGCCAGCATGGAGCAGCTCACGTCGACCGTGCGGCAGAACGCCGAAAACGCGCGGCAGGCGAGCGCGCTCGCGGCCAATGCATCGGCCGTCGCGGAGGCGGGCGGCGAAGTCGTCGGGCGCGTGGTCGCGACGATGAGCCAGATCGACGACAGCGCGAAGAACATTCGCGACATCATCGGCACGATCGAGGGAATCGCGTTCCAGACCAACATTCTCGCGTTGAACGCGGCGGTCGAGGCGGCGCGCGCGGGCGAGCAGGGGCGCGGCTTTTCGGTGGTGGCGGGCGAGGTGCGGCTGCTCGCGCAGCGCTCGGCGACCGCGGCGAAGGAGATTCGCGAGCTGATCGGCGCGTCGGTGGAGCGCGTCGCGAACGGCGCGACGCTCGCGCACGATGCGGGCCGCACGATGGACGACGTGGTGCGGGCGGTGAAGCGCGTGACCGACATCATCGGCGAGATTTCGGCGGCCTCCGACGAGCAGAGCACGGGGATCGAAGAGATCGGCCGCGCGGTCACGCAGATGGATGCGGGCACCCAGCAGAACGCGGCGCTCGTCGAACAGGCGGCCGCCGCGGCGAACGCGCTCGACGAGCAGGCGCAGGCGCTCAAGGCGCTGGTCGGGCGTTTTCGCATCGCGGCGTGAGCGCCCGGCCGTTCGGCGCTTATGACTTCTTCTGCTTGTCCGGGTCGATGATGACCGTGCAGGTCGTGCCCGCCGACAGCACCACGTCGGCCGGCACTTCGTCGATCTTGATGCGCACCGGCACGCGCTGCGCGAGGCGCACCCAGTTGAAGGTCGGGTTCACGTCCGCGACGAGGTCGCGGCTTTGCGGATTGTCGCGATCGTAGATGCCGCGCGAGATGCTCTCGACGTGGCCCTTCATCACGCCGCCGCTCATCAGCCGCATCTCGGCCGGCGCGCCGATCTTCACGCGCGGCAGCTTGGTTTCCTCGAAGTAGCCGTAGACCCAGAACGAATGGCTGTCGACGATCGCGAGCTTCGCCTGGCCGGCCACCGCGTAGTTGCCCTTGAACGTCTGCAGGTTCGTGATGTAGCCGTCGACCGGCGCGACCACGCGCGTGCGTTCGAGATTGAGCTTCGCGGCGTCGAGCGCGGCGATCGCCTGCTGGTACTGCGCATCGGCGCTCGACGCGCTGTGCGCCGCGTTCTCGCGGTTTTCCTTTGACACCACGAGCGCGTCGAGGTCGGCGCGCCGGGCCGCGTCGTCGCGGCGCATCTGCAGCTCCGCGCGGCGGGCGGCGACGGCGGCCTGTGCCTGCTCGACCGCGATCTGGTAGTGCGACGGGTCGATCTGCATGATCAGGTCGCCCTTTTTCACGAGCTGGTTGTCATGCACGGGGAGCTCGACGATCGCACCCGACACGTCCGGCGCGACGTTGACGATCTCGGCGCGCACGCGCCCGTCGCGGGTCCAGGGATCGTCCATGTAGTGCACCCACAGCGAGCGCCCGATCAGGATCGCGACGAGAAGGATGACGGCGGTCGCGACGAAGCCGAAGAGTTTTCTGAGCATCATGGTGGTTCGGAATCAACGATAGACGGCAAGACTCAGTCCGCCGCAAATGCAGACGAGAAGGCACGCGCGGAACAGCGACGGGTGCCAGACGAGACGGTAGAGGCCCGTATGGGCGAGCAGGCGGTCGACGGCCCAGGTCGCCAGCGCGCCCAGGACGAACATCAGGACCACCGTGGGCATGTAGGCATCGAGAATGGCGATTTCACGCGGCATCATGACGAGGCTCCTTGTTGGGGAGGCACGGGGCGGTTGCGGTTGAGCGGCTCGAGCGGCGATTCCGGATCGAGCAGCGCCGTGCGGACGAAATGCAGATGGCTCAGGATGCGCTGCAGCCGGTGGCGCTCCTCGCGCGACGGCGTGAACGCGTCGAGCGTCTGCCGGGTCGCGTCGATCGCGGTGTTGACCGCGGCGAGCGTCGCGTCGAAGCGCGCCGCGCTCGGCTTGCTGAACAGCGCGGACAGCGCGGTGCGCATCGTCTCGATCGCGCGTCGCCACGGCGTCGTCGGCGCATGGCGCGGGTCGGACGGCAGCGTCGCCAGCTCGGCGCGCAGGTCGAGCGCCGCGTTGCCCGTTTCCAGCACGGCGAACATCCAGCGCAGCGCGTCGCGCTGCACGTCGGGCTGGTCGGCCGACAGCGTGTGCGCCTGGTACATCAGGTCGCGCGCGCCGCTCTCGAAGCGCGTGCGCAATCCGGCCAGCCGTGCGTGGCATGCCGCGACCACCTGGTGGCGCAGGTCGGCGAACAGCCGCTTCTTCAGCCACGGCGCGGTCGGCGGGAACAGCACCGCGAACGCGATCGCCGAGACCAGCATCGACAGCACCAGCGCGAGCGCATCGTTCATGAAGCTCGTCGGGTCGTAGTGCGTGACGCTGTCCGGGCCGGCGAGGAAACAGAAGAAGATCAGGTAGCCCATCCCGTAGCCCGCGAGCTTCGGCTTCAACGTCATGTAGATGCCGATCGAGAGCAGCGGCGCGAGGGCCACGCACAGCAGCGGGAAGCCGTCGATGTGCGGGTAGATCCCGAACATCAGCAGGAAACCCGTGCAGACGGCCAGCGCGGTACCCATGCCCATCTGCGCGGACATCGCGGTCGGGCGCGGCGTCGACGACGCGAGCGCGCAGGTGGCCGCCGCCGTCAGCGTCATCGTCACGCCGCTCGGCCACGCGGTCGCGATCCAGAACCAGCCGAGCACGAGGATCACGGTCGCGGTGCGAATCGCCGCGATCACCATCGCCGTCACGTTGGTGCGCGGCTCGTAGCGTTCGATCCAGCGTTCGCGCTCGTGCGTCGCGGTCGACAGCGACGCGTAGGTCGCCGCGTATTCGTGCAGGTCGGTGATGAAGCGGTACAGCAGCTCGGCGGCCGTGTCGAAGTCGAGCAGCGGAAAATCGGGCTGCGTTTCGAGCGCCGCGCGCGTGGCGCGGATGCGGCGCGGCAGCGCGTCGCGCCATGCAAGCAGCTGTTCGGCGGCGAGTGCCGCGTCGGCCGACGTGCGCACGGGTTCGCCATGGCGGGTCAGGAGCGGCGCGATCTCGCGGAAGTACGGCTCGATCGCATCGATCGCGGCCTGTGCGCCGGCCGCGCGCAGCCGGTTCATCAGCTGGTGCAGCGCATGGAAGCGGCTCGACACGCTCATGAACTCGCTGTTCAGCCGCGCGAGGCGGCCGCTGCGCATCCGCGTGTCCGGATCCTCGAACACGGCCATGCTGCGCGCGGCTTCGAAACCGACCACGTCGGCGACGAAGCGCGTATGGATCGTTTCGATGTGCGTGCGGTCGAGCTTGCCCGACAGTGCAGCCGCGACGTAGTCGACGAAGCTGCCGAAGCGCTTGCGTACCGTCGTGCGCATCTGCTCGCCCGTGTACTGCGGAAACACGAGCGCGCTGACGACGCCGGCCGACACGATCCCGATGATGACCTCGGACACGCGCGTCATGGCGCTCATGAACGCGCCGTCCGGATGCTGCGACGCGGGCAGGCCGATCAACGCGGTCGTATAGCCGGCGAGCAGGAAGCCGTAGCTGCGGAAGTTGCGGTTGCGCGCGGCGCCGGCCGTGCACAGTGCGATCCACAGCGCGACCGCCAGCAGGAACAGCTGCGGCTGCTGCGGGAACAGCCCGACGAACGTGAGCGTCGCGATCAGCCCGAAGATCGTGCCGGCGACCCGGTAGAAGCTCTTCGCGAGCACGGCGCCGCTTTGCGGCTGCATCACGATGAACACCGTGGTCATCGCCGTCTTCGGCGCCGGCAGGTCGAGCCGCATCGACACGCCGGTCGCGATGAACGCGGCGAGCAGTGCCTTGAACAGATAGAGCCACGCGGCGCCGTCGCTGCGGGCCCAGTCGCCGAATGCGGCGTACCAGGCCGCGAGCGGGCCGCCGGCGTGCGTGGAAGCGGGGGAGGAGGCTGACATGGCGGTCGCTCCGCGTTACCGTGCGGCCGGCGCGGCGGCCGTGCCGGACGCAGCGGCCGTCGTGACCTGCGCGGGCCGGGCGGCGGCCGCGACGGGCTTCGCACCCGAGGCGGCGGCACCCGCGGCGGATGCGTCGTGCGGCACGTCCGTCCCCGTCTCGACACCGCCGCCGAGCGCGGCCATCAGCTGCGCGTGCGCGGCGAGGCGTTCCGCGTCGATGCGGGCCGCCGTCTCCTGCGCGCGCAGCAACTGCTGTTGCGCGACCAGCACGTTCACGTAGTCGGTCAGCCCGCGGCGGAAGCCTTCGCGCGACAGCTGGTAGCTGCGGTCGTTGGCGGCCACCGAGCGTGCGGCGTCCTTCTTCTGGGTAGCGAGCGAGCGGATCCGCACGACCTGGTCGGCGATGTCCTTGAGCGCGCCGACGACCGTCTGGTTGTAGCGCTCGACTGCCTGGTCGTAGCCGGCGTTGGCCGCACCGAGCTGCGCGCGCAGGCGGCCGCCTTCGAAGATCGGCAGCGACAGCGCGGGGCCCGCCGTCCAGCCGCCGTTCATCGCGCGCAGGAAGTCGGTGAACGGCGCGGTCACGCCGAAGCCGCCGACCGTCGCGAGCAGGTCGATGTTCGGGTAGAACGCGGCTTTCGCGACATCGATGCCGCGGGCCTGCGCGTCGACCGTCCAGCGGGCCGCGACGACGTCCGGGCGGCGGCCGAGCAGGTCGGCCGGCAGCGCGGACGGCAGGCCGGCCGGCGCGTCGAGCGACAGGCTCGGCCGCTTGATCGCGTCGCCGGCGCCCGGGCCCTTGCCCGCGAGCGCGGCGAGCTGATGGCGTGCGAGCTGGATCGCTTCTTCATAGCTGTCGATCTGGCGCTCGTAGTCGGGCAGCGTCGATTCGGCCTGGCTGACTTCGAGCTGCGTGCCGAGCCCGGCCTGCAGGCGCTTGCGCGCGAGATCGGCCAGCGAGCGCTGGCGTTCGAACGTTTCATGCGCGAGGTCGAGCAGCGCGTAGTTCATCGACATGCCGACATACGCGCGCACGACGTTGACCTCGAGCTCGAGCTTCGCCGCCCGGGCGTCGGCCGCGGTCGCATGCGCGGTGTCGAGCGCGCGCTCGGTCGCGTTCTTGTCCTTGCCCCACAGGTCGAGGTGGTACGACAGGCCGAGCGTGCCGGTGTTGTTCCAGGTGTCGGCGTTCGCGAGCGGGCCCGGGCCGTAGAACACGTTGTCGGGCCAATGCTCGCGCATCAGCGACAGGTTGCCGTTGATCTGCGGCAGTTCGGCCGAACGGGCCACGCGCGCCATCGCCTGCGCTTCACGCACGCGGGCCTCGGCGGCCGCGAGGGTCGGGTTGCCGGCCTGCGCGGCGGCGATCCATGCGTCGAGCTGCGGGTCGCGGTACGCGCGCCACCAGTCGGACGCCGGCCAGCCTGCGTCGCGGTCGGCCGCCCGAATCGCAGCGCCGGCGTCGAGCGCGTTCGCTTCGATGCGGGCGGACTGCGGCTTGTTGTCGCCCATGCTCGCGCATCCGGCCATTATTAATGAGACTGCAAGAACCGCCAGTGCCAGCGTCCCTTTTGTTGCCGGAGACCGCACGATTTTCTCCCTTTCGGATATAGATGAGCCGGATGCGATTATATTTTTCAGCGATTCCTGAATAAACGAACAACGGTGCAAGTCATTTTTACGAATCCTGAGATAATATTTGTTCGATCCTGTGCAACAATCCCTCCGGATTCAAACGGGTAATGGGATGGATACGTTACAAAACATGCGGGTATTCGTCCGCGTGGTCGACGCGGGGAGCTTTACCGCGGCCGCCCAGCAGATGAATTCGACCACCGCCTATGCGTCGCGCGCCGTGTCGGATCTCGAGGCGCACCTGCGCACGCGCCTCCTGAACCGGACGACGCGTCGGATCGCGCTGACCGAAGCCGGCGAGCGCTACCTGCAGCGCTGCGAGCAGATCCTCGCGTACGTCGACCAGGCCGAAGCCGAAGCGGGCGACGCGCATGCGCGCCCGTCGGGCAAGCTGAAGGTCCATTGCTTTACGAGCCTCGGGCAGCACTACCTGGTGCCGGCCATCGCGCGCTATCGGCAGCGTTATCCGGACGTGCACGTCGAACTGACGCTCGCGCAGCGCATGCCCGACCTGCTCGACGAGGGGTACGACGTCGCGATCGTCGTCGGCCGCGACCTGCCCGATTCGGGGCTCGTGTCGCAGCGGCTCGGCGAGAGCTATAGCGTCGTGTGCGCGTCGCCCGGCTATGTCGACGCGCACGGCGCGCCGCAGACGCCGGCGGATCTCGCGCAGCACGTCTGTCTCGGGATGGTCGCGCCGGGCTTTCACTTCGACGAGTGGTCGCTGTCGGGCCCGCGCGGCGACGAGGTGATTGCGATCACGGCGCCGCCGTTTCGCGTGAACGTCGCCGAGGCGCTCGCGGTGGCCGTGCGGGAAGGGATGGGGATCGGCGGGTTGCCGCTCTATTCGGCGATCGGCGGGCTGCGCAGCGGACACATCGTGCGCGTGATGCCCGAATACCGGTCGCACGTGATGAACATCTACGCGCTGTATCCGTCGCGCCAGTACCTCGACGCGAAAATTCGCACCTGGGTCGATTTCCTGCGCGACGAGTTGCCGGCCACGCTGGAAGCCGACGAAGCCGCGCTCGCGCAGTTCACGGCTGCGACATGACAGCGCGGTCGAGCCCAATCTGACGAGATTTGTCGTTCACGCAACACTTTTTTACTATCGGACCGCGGACAGTTTGATACTGTTTGAATCATTGAGATTTGGAACTGCCTACACCCGGAGTCGCAATGGATACGCAACTGATGATCGGCCTTGGAATTCTGCTTGGCGCGGCGGCGGCCGCCGCGGCGACGCGCGATCTGCTGCGCGCGATGAAGGCACGGATGAAGCCGGTGCCGGTGCGGGTGCGCACGTCGTCGAACGGATCGCGCCGCGCCGATCGCTGATCGGGCAGCGTTCCGGATCGGGGAGGGCCGCATCGTGCGGCCCGATGGCCTGTTGGCCCGGCGTTCAGCCGAACTCGACCACTTTGTCCCACGCGAACGCGGGATTTTCCAGTTCGCCGGTGCGCCGGTGGATATAGCCGCGCGGATTGCACACCACGTGCGTGCCGCTGTCGGTCACGTAGTCGAATGAAGTATGCGTGTGGCCGTGGATCCACAGGTCCACGGGCGGCCGCACGAGTTCCGCCATGTCCGTGACGAATCCCGCCGACGCCAGGTCTTCCGCGTAACGCTCCGCCAGCGAGCGCAGATGCGGCGCATGATGGGTGACGACGATCGTGCGGCCCGCGAACGGCGTCGCGAGCCGCGCTTCCAGCCACGCGCGGCTTTGCCGGTGCAGCGCGATCGCGTCGGCCGGCGTGAAATCCCGTTCCGGTGCCTGGGCCGCATGCAGTGCCGCATCGTGCGGCCACGTCACCTGGATCAATCCCTTGAAATCGAGCATCACGCGCACGCCGGCCTCGATCGCGCGCGCGACGCTCGCATCGTCCGAGCCGAACAGCGAGAAATCGGTCCACAGCGTCGTGCCCAGCACGCGAAAGCGCTGCGCCGGATCGACGTACACGCCGTTGTTCAGGTAATGCACGTTGTCGAGCGCATGCGCGGCGTCGCGCATCGCGGTCTCGAGCGCGCCGAATTCCCCGTCGTAGTACTCGTGGTTGCCCGGCACGTAGACGACCGGCACGCCCGGATCGAACGTCTCGGCGGCCCAGCGCAGGCCTTCCGCATGGTTGTGGATGTCGCCGGCCAGCACGACGAGATCCGCGTCGGCATGCGCGATCGTGTCGGGCTGGTTGCATTCGAGATGCAGGTCGGACAGGACGCGAACTCTCATGGACATCGCTCCGGGGTGAGTGGCTTCAGCGCAGGACCTTGCCGGGATTCATCAGCCCGCGCGGGTCGAGCGCGGTCTTCAGCGTACGCATCAGCGCCGTTTCGACCGGCGACTTGTAGTGCTGCGCGTCGTCGATCTTCAACTGGCCGATCCCGTGCTCCGCGCTGATCGTGCCGTGGTGACGGTGCACGTTGTCGTAGACGATGCGATTGATCGGCTTCTGGAATTCCGCGAGGAACGCTTTCGGGTCGCCGCCTTCGGGCGTCTGCACGTTGTAGTGCAGGTTGCCGTCGCCGAGGTGGCCGAACGTGACCATCCGCGCACCCGGCGCGGCCTGCTGGATCGCCGCGTCGGTTTCGTCGATGAAGCGCGCGATCGACGAGATCGGCACCGCGATGTCGTGCTTGACGTTGAGCCCCTCGTCGGCCTGCGCGAGCGGGATATGTTCGCGCAGGTCCCAGAACGCGCGCGACTGCGCGAGATTTTCCGCGACCACCGCGTCGACCACGAGCCCGGCCTCGAACGCCTCTTCCATCAGCTTCTCGAACAGCGCGCGCGCATGCGTTTCGCTCTCGTTGTCCGACAGTTCGAGCAGCACCGTCTGCGCATGCGTGCGGTCGAACGGGTAGCGCAGCTGCGGATAGTGCTTGCCGACGAGCTGCATGCAGAAGTCCGACATCAGCTCGAAGCCGGTCAAGAGCGGGCCGGCCGCGCGCTGCGCGAGCGCGAGGAAGTCGAGCGCCGCGTGCGGCGACTCGAGCGCGGCCAGCGCGGTGACCTGCGCGGCCGGCAGCGGGTGCAGCTTCATGACGGCGGCCGTGATGATCCCGAGCGTGCCCTCCGCGCCGATGAACAGGTCGCGCAGGTCGTAGCCGGTGTTGTCCTTGCGCAGCCCGCGCAGGCCGTCCCAGATCTCGCCCTGCGGCGTCACGACCTCGAGCCCGAGGCACAGCTCGCGCGCGTTGCCGTAGCGCAGCACCGCGGTGCCGCCCGCGTTGGTCGACAGGTTGCCGCCGATCGTGCAGCTGCCTTCGGCGGCGAGGCTCAGCGCGAACAGCCTGCCGCCTTCGCGGGCGCGCGCCTGCACGTCGGCGAGGATCACGCCGGCTTCGACCGTGATCGTGTTGTTGTGCGGATCGAGCGCGCGCACGCGGTTCAGGCGCGCGAGGCTCAGCACGGCCTGGCTGCCGCTCGCGTCGGGCGTCGCGCCGCCGGCGAGGCCCGTGTTGCCGCCCTGCGGCACGAGCGCGACGCCGTGCGTGTTCGCGAGCCGGACGAGCGCGGCGACTTCCGCCGTATCGGCCGGTTTCAGCACCGCGCACGCGCTGCCCTTGTAGCGGCGGCGCCAGTCGGTCAGGAACGGTGCGGTGTCGTGCGGATCGGTCAGCACGTAAGCTGCGCCGATCGCGTCGCGGCAGGCGGATACGAAGGCTTCGGGAGAAATCATCACGTTCGGTCGCGTAAGGGTCAGGACGCGGCGCGCTGCTGCTTCGCCGCGCGCTTGAACGGCGCGACGTAGGCAAGCGCAGCCACGAAGAAGCCGACGGCGAGCGCGGTCTCGCACCAGCCGAGCGTCGCGGACAGCCCGCGGTCGGACATGCCGCGCACGATGCCTTCGGCGAAATAAACGAGGATCAGCATGCTCGCCCACTGCATCGTATAGATGTTACGCCGCCAGACGCCGGGCAGCGCGAGCGCGAGCGGCACGGCCTTGAGCATCAGCGCCGAGCCGCCCGGGCGCAGCGGCGCGAGCCACAGCTCCCAGGCGAGCGACAGCGCGATCAGCGCGACCAGGCACGCGGCGGCGGCCCGCGCGTAGTGCGGCCGGGCGGCGACGGCGGGGCGGGCGGGCGCGTTCATGCGGCCCCGGCGGCGGACAGGGCCGCCGCCGCGCGGGCGAGCCGCACGCCGAGCGCGGCCGCGAGCGCCTTTTCGTCAGCCGACAGCCCTTCGGTCGCGCCGCGATCGTGCTGCGACACGTGCGATGCGCCGTAAGGCGTGCCGCCGGTGCGCGTCGTGCCGAGCGCGGACTCCGTGTACGGGATCCCGACGATCATCATCCCGTGATGCAGCAGCGGCAGCATCATCGACAGCAGCGTCGATTCCTGGCCGCCGTGCAGGCTGCCGGTCGACGTGAATACGCTCGCCGGCTTGCCGGTCAGCGCGCCCGACAGCCATTGCGGGGTCGTGCCGTCGAGGAAATACTTGAGCGAGGCGGCCATGTTGCCGAAGCGGGTCGGCGAGCCGAGCGCGAGGCCCGCGCATTCCTCGAGATCGCGCAGCTCCGCGTATGGCGGGCCGTCGGCGGGAATGTCGGGGGCGGTGGCTTCGCAGACCGTCGAGACGGGCGGCACGGTGCGGATGCGCGCCTGCATGCCGGGCACGCTGTCGATGCCGTTCGCGATCGCGAGCGCGAGATCGCGCGTGGCGCCGTGACGGCTGTAATAGAGCACGAGGATGTCTTTCATGGGCGACGGGGCCGCGTGCGGCCGCGCGCATGCCCGGTGCAGTCGGCCCCTGCTGGATCGAGCGGCTATTATAGGGGCTGAAGTCGTCGCGCAGCGCGGCGGCGGCGCGCCGTCGGGCGCGCGGCATCAAGAAGGAGAAGCCGTTTGCCGAAGTTGAGCGTCGATCTCGACACCATCAAGCGCCTCGCGCAGTTCGCGGCCCGGCGCAGCGCCGAGGATCGCATCCCGCAGGTGGCGGGCAGCCTCACGTTCACGACGATGCTGGCACTCGTGCCGCTCGTGACGGTCGCGTTCGCGCTGTTCACCGCGTTCCCGATGTTCGCGTCGTTCCAGATCTCGCTGCAGGGGTTCCTCGCCGACCACCTGATGCCCGCGCAGTTCAACGTCCAGATCTTCAAGTACCTGAACCAGTTCGCGTCGAAGGCCAAGGGGCTGACGACGGCCGGCCTGATCGTGCTCGTCGTCACGTCGGTGATGACGATGATGACGATCGAATCCGCGTTCAACCTGATCTGGCGGGTGCGCAAGCCGCGGCCGTTCGCGCAACGCGTGCTGGCGTACTGGGCGCTGATCACGCTCGGCCCGCTGCTGTTCGGCGTGAGCCTGTCGATCTCGTCGTACCTGTTTACGCAGTCGCTGGCGTTCACCGGCGCCGCGCCGTCGACGTCGATCGTCGAGTGGCTGCTCGCGCTCGTGTCGCTGCCGCTGACCGTGCTCGCGTTCACGCTGCTGTACGTGTACCTGCCGAACTGCACGGTCGCGTGGCGCGACGCGGTGATCGGCGGGCTGTTCGCGGCCATCGCGTTCGAGCTCGCGAAGCGCGGCTTCGGCTACTACGTGCGGCGCATTCCGACCTATACGGCTGTATACGGCGCGTTCGCGGCGCTGCCGGTGTTCCTGCTGTGGGTGTACCTGAGCTGGTTCATCGCGCTGCTCGGCGCGATGGTGGCGTCCGCGTTGCCGGCGATCCGCGTCGGCCAGTTCCATCGCATCCACTATCCGGGCAGCGACCTGCTCGACGCGCTCGAACTGCTCGCGCGGCTGGCCGAGGCGCGCGCGGTCGGCAAGCCGGGCTATACCGCGATGCGGCTCGCGGCCATGTTGCGCTGCGACATGGAAACCGCGCAGCGGCTGCTGCAGACGATGGAGGAGCGGGAATGGATCGCGCGGCTGGACAACGGCGAGCCGCCGCCGCGCTACATCCTGCTGGCCAACCCGGAGCAACTGACGCTCGCGCAGCTGTTCGACGTGCTGGTGATCGACCGCACGGAACTGACCTACCAGCTGCAGCGGCGCCGCAGCCACGTCGACGGCACGGCACTGCTCGAGGTGCTGTCGAACGACCGCTTCGACGTGTCGCTCGCGTCGCTGATCGCCGCGCACCGGCTCGCGGGCGCGCAGCCGGCGGCGACCGTGCCCGGGCCGGTGCCGGGCGGGGCGCCCGACCCGCACGCGCGGCCGCCGAAAACGGCGTGACGCGCTGCCCGGCGGCCGTTACAGCGGAATCTTGCCGGTGCAGATGTCCTTGAACATGACCCAGTCGCCCATCAGGCTGTAGATCGGGTGCCGGAACGTGGCCGGGCGGTTCTTCTCGAAGAAGAAGTGTCCGACCCAGGCAAATCCGTAGCCGCACACGACCGCCGCAGGCAGCCACGGCCAGTCGCCCGTCGCGATCGCCATCGCGACGCAGCCGATCACGCCGAGCGAGCCGATGAAATGCAGCCGCCGCGACGTCAGGTTCTGGTGTTCATTCAGGTAGTACGGGTAGAAATCAGCGAAGCTGGCGAATTGCTCCGTATGCGTATGTGCCATGGCCGTCTCCTCGGGCCGCCGTCCATGCGGTCATTGTGCGGCGGGCGGCCCGCGTCCGCAAGCGGGGGGGTGCCGCGCCGCGCGGGCCCGTGCTTTCCTTTTGACAGGCTTTCCGATAGGATCGAAAGAGGATTTGCATTCAAGCATGAGGGGACTACGATGCGCGTCAGCGATATTCTGAAAGTGAAGGGCAACACGCTGTTTACGGTGACGCCCGATAAGCCGCTGCGCGAAGCGGTCGATACGATGGCCGAACACGATATCGGTTCGCTCGTCGTGATGGAGTACGGCGATCTCGTCGGGATGCTGACGTTCCGCGAGATCATCCTGCGCCTGCATGTGAACGGCGGCGCGATCGGCGACGTGCAGGTGCGCAAGGTGATGGACGAGCCGCTCACGTGCACGCCGGAAACCGACGTCAACGAAGTGCGCCGGATGATGCTCGAACGCCATGCGCGCTACATGCCGGTGCTCGACAAGAAGGTGCTGATGGGCGTCATCTCGTTCTACGACGTCGCGAAGACGGTCGTCGAGGCGCAGAGCTTCGAGAACCGGATGCTGAAGGCGTACATCCGCGACTGGCCGGAATCGGAATCGGAAGCCGAAGCGCACAAGTCGTGAAACGCGTCGCGCCCGGTGCCATGACGCGCGGGCGCTGCCAGTCGGCGCACGGCGGCGCAGGTTCAGCCTGCGCCGCCGTTTTTTCAACAACGATACAAGGCCCGCGCAGCTTCGCCCAGACGATGCGCGCGTATTCCGCATGAGCGATCACTCGCAAGTCTCTTCCGCGTCGCGCGGCGAACGACGCGCTCACGCGTCGCAGTTCGACCTGTTGCGCCAGCGTCGTTTCGCACCGTTCTTCACGACCCAGTTCCTGGGTGCGTTGAACGACAACGTGTTCAAGATCGGGTTCACGTCGCTCGTCACCTATCACACCGCGCGTTTCTCCGGTGTCGACGCAAAGACGGCCGCGTTCCTGATTTCCGCGATCTTCATCTTGCCGTTCGTGCTGTTCTCGGCCACTTCCGGCCAGATCGCCGACAAATACGACAAGGCGACGCTCACGCGCTTCGTGAAGACCTTCGAGATCGTGCTGATGCTGGTCGGCGCGGCCGGTTTCGTCATGCACAGCGCGACGCTGCTGTATCTGTGCACGTTCATGATGGGGATGCACTCGACGCTGTTCGGCCCCGTCAAGTATTCGTACCTGCCGCAGCATCTCGGCGACCATGAGCTGGTCGGCGGCAACGGCCTCGTCGAGATGGGCACGTTCATCGCGATCCTGATCGGCACGATCATCGGCGGCGCGGCCGCGGGCATCGAAGGCAGCGGCGAGCGCGTGCTCGCCGTCAGCGTCGTCGTCATCGCGCTCGCGGGGCGGCTCGTCGCGCAGCGCGTGCCGCCGACGCCGGCGCCGCAGCCCGATCTCGTGATCAACTGGAACCCGGTCAGCGAGACGTGGCGCAACCTCGGGCTCGCGCGGCAGAACCGCACCGTGTTCCTGAGCCTGCTCGGCATCTCGTGGCTGTGGTTCGTCGGCGCGACGTTCCTCACGTCGTTCTTCAATTTCGCGAAGGACGTGCTGTCCGCGAGCCCCGACGTCGTCACGGTCCTGCTCGCGACGTTCTCGGTCGGGATCGGCCTCGGCTCGCTGCTGTGCGAGCGGCTGTCACAGCGGCGCGTCGAGATCGGCCTCGTGCCGCTCGGCTCGATCGGCATCAGCGTGTTCGCGATCGAGCTGTATTTCGCGAGCCGCTCGCTGCCGTCGCCCGGCCATCTGCTGTCGGTCGGGGAATTCCTGGCCGGCGCGCGCCACTGGCGCATCCTGGCCGACCTGTTCCTGCTCGCGATGTTCGGCGGGTTCTACAGCGTGCCGCTGTATGCGCTGATCCAGAGCCGCAGCGCGCCGACCCACCGTGCGCGGATCATCGCCGCGAACAACATCCTGAACGCGCTGTTCATGATCCTGTCGGCGCTGATGGCGATGGGGCTGACCAAGGCCGGCGTCGACATCCCGGGCCTGTTCCTCGTCACCGCGCTGCTGAACGTCGTCGTCGCGACGTACATCTACCTGCTCGTCCCCGAGTTCCTGCTGCGCTTCGTCGCGTGGGTGCTCGTGCACACGTTCTACCGGATTCGCCTCGTGCATGCGGAGCGGATCCCGGAAGAGGGCGCGGCCGTGCTCGTGTGCAACCACGTGAGCTACGTCGATGCGCTCGTGCTGGCTGCCGCGAGCCCGCGGCCGATCCGGTTCGTGATGGATCACCGGATCTTCAGGACGCGCTTGGCGAGCTGGGTGTTCCGGCATGCGAAGGCGATCCCGATCGCGCCGCGCCACGAGGATCCCGGCATGCTCGCGCGGGCGTACGACGCGTGCGAGGCCGCGCTGAAGGACGGCGAGCTCGTGTGCATTTTCCCCGAAGGCAAACTGACCAAGACGGGCGACATCAACACGTTCCACCACGGCATCACCGAGATCCTGAGCCGCACGCCGGCGCCCGTGATTCCGATGGCGCTGCGCGGGCTGTGGGGCAGCTATTTCTCCCGTCATGCCGATGCGCGGATGCCGCGGCCCATCAAGCGCGGCGTGATGAGCCGGCTGACGCTCGCGGTCGGCGAGCCGATTCCGGCATCGGTCGCGACGCCCGAGGCGCTGCAGGCCGCGGTGACCGAACTGCGCGGCGCGCGCAAGTAAGCGGGGCGGGCCCGGCGGCGTCGTGCCGGGCCTCGATGGCCGCCGCGAAGCGGCCCGTTCGGCCGGAACGGCGCGGGCTCGACCACCACGCCGGGCCGTATTGATGGCCGGCCCGTGTGGTCTGAACGGTTCACCCGGCCCGCGGGCGCCGGGCGGCTGGCATAATAGCGGTTTACCCCTTTTTCTCGACCGGCAAACGATCGGCCTGCCTGCGGCCCCGGCAGCGCATCGGTTTGCCCATTTCTCTTTGGGCGGTTCCATCATGTCCGGCAATACCCTCGGCACGCTTTTCACTGTCACGACCTTCGGCGAATCGCACGGTCCCGCGATCGGCTGCGTGATCGACGGCTGCCCGCCGGGAATGGGGCTGACCGAAGCCGACATCCAGGTCGAGCTCGATCGCCGCAAGCCCGGCACGTCGCGACACGTGACGCAGCGCCAGGAGGCCGACGAGGTCGAGATCCTGTCCGGCGTGTTCGAAGGCGTGACGACCGGCACGCCGATCGCGCTGCTGATCCGCAACACCGACCAGCGCAGCAAGGACTACGGCAACATCGTCGAGACGTTCCGTCCCGGCCATGCCGACTACACCTACTGGCAGAAGTACGGCATCCGCGACTACCGCGGCGGCGGCCGTTCGTCCGCGCGCCTGACCGCGCCGATCGTCGGTGCGGGCGCGGTCGCGAAGAAGTGGTTGCGCGAGCGTTTCGGCGTCGAGGTGCGCGGCTACATGAGCGGCCTCGGCGAAATCGACGTGCCGTTCGTCGACTGGTCGCATGTGCGCGAGAACCCGTTCTTTTCGCCGAACGCGGCGATCGTGCCGGAGCTGGAAGCCTACATGGACGCGCTGCGCAAGGACGGCGACTCGATCGGCGCGCGCATCGACGTCGTCGCATCGGGCGTGCCGGTCGGCTGGGGCGAGCCGGTATTCGACCGTCTCGACGCGGACATCGCGAAGGCGATGATGAGCATCAACGCGGTGAAGGGTGTCGAGATCGGCGCGGGCTTCGACAGCGTCGCGCAGCGCGGCTCGGTGCACGGCGACGAACTGACGCCGGCCGGCTTCGTCGGCAACCATGCGGGCGGCGTGCTCGGCGGGATTTCGACCGGGCAGGACATCACCGTGTCGATCGCGATCAAGCCGACGTCGAGCATCCGCACGCCGCGCCGTTCGATCACGAAGGCCGGCGAAGAGGCGACGGTCGAGACCTTCGGCCGCCACGATCCGTGCGTCGGCATTCGCGCGACGCCGATCGCCGAGTCGATGCTCGCGCTGGTGCTGATCGATCATGCGCTGCGCCATCGTGCGCAGTGCGGCGACGTCGAGACGCCGACGCCGAAGATCGCGGGCAGCGCGACCTGACATGACCGGGCCGGCACCCGCCGGCTCGACCGGCACGATGCACATCGGGGCGCCTGGGGCGCCCCGTATTCATTGGGCTGGAGGCTGGGGCGGCGCGGCCGATTCACGCACCCGCAGCTCGGGCAGCACGGCGCAACCGGGGCCGGCCTCGCCGTTCGCGAGCGCGTCGAGCAACGCGTGGGCGGCTTTGCGCCCGATCGCGGCGGTGTCGACCCACATCGTCGTCAGTGACGGCCGGATTTCGCGAGCCAGCGCGACGTCGTCGAATCCGGTGATCGACAGTTGCGACGGCACCTCGATGCCCAGGGCCTGCGCCTCGAGCAGCGCGCCGAGCGCGAGAGCGTCGTTGCCGCAAATCACGGCCGTCGGGCGCGTCGCGCCACTGTCGGCAATCGCGCGCAGGCTCGCCCGCCCGAACGCGATCGTGGCCGCCCCCTCGTGCTGGTGCACCGGGCGAACCGCGAGCCCGCGCGCGGCAAGCGTGTCGTGAATGCCGCGCAGGCGGGCCTGCACGCGGTCGTTGTCCGCCGAAGGCTGCATGATGATCGCGAAATCGCGATGACCGAGGTCGAGCAGGTGCGTGGTGAGCCGTGCGAATGCCGCGCGGTTGTCGAAGCCGATGCAGCAGTGCGGGCTGCCGTCGCGATACGCGTAGGTCACGACATACGGCACGCGATGCTGGTCGAGCAGTTCGAATACTTCCGGCGGATACGCTTCACCGACCAGCGACACGGCTTCCACGCCGCGCGACAGCATCGCGCGCACCTGCGCCAGCGCTTGCGCCGGGTCGTAATTCGAGCAGCCCAGAAAGAGGGTGATCCCGTGTTCGGCCATGACCGCCTGCATCCCCGCCACCTGCGACGCGAACACCTGGTCGTCCAGCGTCGGGATGATCGCGCCCGTGATGTGGGTGCGCGTGGATGCGAGCGCACGGCCGGCGGCGTTCGGAATCCAGTTCAGCGCGCGTGCGGCGTCGCGCACGCGCTGCTGTACGTCCGCCGATACCTTGCCGGGATCGTTGTAGACGCGCGAAACGGTCGCGGTCGACACGCCGGCCAGTTTCGCGACATCGCCGAGCACCGACCGGCCGCTGCCGCGGCGTGCGCGCGCCGCGCCGCCGCTGGATGGAGGCGTGCTCATCGGTTGTCCCCGGCCGCGACCATCGCGCAGACTGCGCACGTTCTCAAAAACGCCATCGTTTACCCTCGATTCATCGTGGTCTCGCTTGCATTCCCGGTCTCGCCTGTGAGAATGTAAGCGCTATCTTGATGCCAATCCGTATTATGTCAGACACAGGTACCAGCTGCATTGCGAAGTTTTTGTCGACGTCGGCCTTTCCGGCCATTTTGTTCGCCGCAAATGTAAGCGGTTACATTCGATGATGAATCACGCAAAGCCACCCCGAATCGCTGTCGTCGGCAGCGTCAACGTCGATCTCGTCGTGCGCGCGCCGCGTCTGCCCGTACCGGGCGAAACACTGCTCGGCACCTCGTTCCAGACCGTCCACGGCGGCAAGGGGGCGAACCAGGCGGTGGCCGCCGCGCGCCTCGGTGCGTGGGTCGCGATGATCGGCTGCGTCGGCAACGACGCGTTCGGGGCACGCGTGCACGACGCGCTTGCGGCGGAGCGCATCGACGTGACACACCTGCACCGGATCGACGGCGAGGCAACCGGCGTCGCCACGATCACGGTCGACGCACACGGGGCGAACAGCATCGTCGTCGTGCCCGGTGCGAACGCATGCCTCGATGCCGCATTGATCGACGCGTCGCGCGACGTGATCGCCGGCGCGGCGCTGATGGTATGCCAGCTCGAAGTGCCGATCGAGACCGTTGCGCGCGCCATCGGCACTGCCATCGCACATCGGACGCCCGTGCTGCTCAATCCGGCGCCTGCCCGGCCGCTGTTCGACGCATTGCTGGCCCGGATCGACTACCTCGTCGTCAATGAAACGGAAGCGGAGTCGCTGACCGGCATCGCGGTCGGCGACGACGCATCGGCGGTACGCGCCGCCGATGCGCTGTGCGCGAAGGGCGTCGGCAACGTGCTGGTCACGCTCGGCGCGCGCGGCGTGTGCTGGCGCGGGAGCGCAGGACACGGCCGCCATCGGGCAATGGCGGTGGTCGCCGTCGATACGACGGCGGCCGGCGACACCTTCGTCGGCGGGTTCGCGGCGGCCCGGGCGAGCGGGGCGTCGATGGACGATGCCATTGCGTTCGGCCAGCGTGCCGCCGCGATCAGCGTGACGCGCTACGGCGCACAGACCTCGATTCCGACACGCGACGAAGTGGAGCGTGCGGCCGTATAGATTCCGCGACGACGGAAAGGGCCGGAGCCCGGCAACCATTCAGGACAATGGAGACAAACGCAATGAACGAGAATCATGCTGTTCCGACTGCGCCGCCACGCATCCGGCGCGGACAACGTATCGCGCTCGCGCTGCTGATGGTGAGCGGGATCGTCAACTATCTCGACCGCGGCACGCTGGCTGTCGCGAGTTCGGCCATCCGGAACGATCTCGGTCTGTCGCTCTCCGAGATGGGCTTGCTGCTGTCGGCATTTTCGTGGAGCTACGCGCTGTGCCAGTTCCCGGTCGGCGGACTCGTCGATCGGATCGGACCGCGCCGGTTGCTCGGCGTCGGGTTGATCGTCTGGTCGCTCGCGCAGGCGGCGGGCGGCATCGTCGCCACCTTCGGCTGGTTCATCGTCGCGCGTATCGTGCTCGGCATCGGCGAGGCGCCGCAGTTCCCGTCGGCGGCGCGGGTGGTGAGCAACTGGTTTCCGCTGCGTGCACGCGGTACGCCGACCGGAATCTTCAACGCGGCATCGCCGCTCGGCACCGCACTCGCGCCGTTGCTGCTGTCGGTGCTCGTCGCGTCGTTCAACTGGCGCTGGGCGTTCGTCGCGACGGGGGCGCTCGGCCTCGTCGTCGCCGTCATCTGGTTTGCCCTGTACCGCGATCCGGCGCGTGCGCAATTGACCGCGGCGGAACGCACGTATCTCGATGCCGATGCGCAGACGGCCGTCGCAGCGCCGAAACTGACCTTCGCCGACTGGCGCAGCCTGTTCTCGCACGGCACGACCTGGGGCATGCTGATCGGATTCTTCGGTTCCGTGTATCTGAACTGGGTCTACCTGACCTGGCTGCCGGGGTACCTGACGATGGAGCGTCACATGAGCCTCATTCGCACCGGGTTTGCCGCGTCGGTGCCGTTTCTGTGCGGGTTCGTCGGCTCGCTGGTCGCCGGCTGGCTGTCGGATCTGGTCACGCGCCGCAGCCGCTCGCCAGTCGTGAGTCGACGCAACGCGGTGGTCGTCGCGATGCTCGGGATGGTCGCGTTCACGATTCCGGCCGCGCTCGTGCAGAGCAACACGGTCGCCCTTGCGTGCATTTCGGTCGTGATCTTTCTCGCCAATGCGGCATCGGCGTGTTCGTGGGCGCTCGCGACGGCGGCCGCGCCGCCGAGCCGCATCGCATCGCTCGGCGCGATCCAGAATTTCGGCGGTTTCATCGGCGGGGCGCTCGCGCCGATCCTGACGGGTGTCATCGCGCAGAAGTGGTCGTTCGTGCCGGCGCTGCTGACGGCGGCGGCAATCGCATTCGCCGGCGCGATGGCTTACCTGCTGCTGGTGCGCAAACCGATTCCCGAGCAGGCCTCGAGTGCCGCGCCCGGCGCGCTGCCGGCCTGAGCACCGCGGCTATATCGCGCATTTACTGAAGGAAGGAGAAAACAGATGCAACACCACCAGCAGTCGACCGCGACCATCGAGGGGATCGTACCGGTGATGCTGACGCCGTTCGACGACGCCGGCGCGATCGACTACGCGGGCCTCGAGCGACTCATCGAATGGTATCTGGCGCACGGCTCGGATGCGCTGTTCGCGGTCGCGCAATCGAGCGAGATGCAGTTCCTGAGCCTTGCCGAACGTTCGGAACTCGCGCGTTTCGTGATCGAGCGGGTGGCCGGGCGCGTGCCCGTCGTCGCGTCCGGGCACATCAGCGAAGATCTCGATGCGCAAGTCGCCGAGCTGCGCGCGGCGGCGGAATCGGGGGCGCAGGGCGTCGTGCTCGTGACCAACCGGCTCGACCCGCAGCGCAAGGGCAGCGCCGCGTTTCTCGACCATCTTCACAAGCTGCTCGCGCGACTGCCGTCGGATGTGCCGCTCGGCTTGTACGAATGCCCGGCGCCTTACCGCCGATTGCTGTCCGATGATGAACTGCGCGCGTGCATCGACACCGGCCGCTTCGTGATGCTCAAGGACGTGAGTTGCGACCTGGAGACGGTGAAGCGGCGCGTTGCGCTCGCTGCTGGATCGCCGTTGAAGATCCTGAATGCGAACGCCGCGATCGCGTGGGATGCGATGAAGGCGGGCTCCGCCGGTTTCAACGGCGTGTTCACCAACTTTCATCCGGATCTGTATCGATGGTTGCGCACGCGGGGCGACTCGGATCCGGCGCTCGCCGACGAGTTGTCGACGTTCCTGGTGGTTTCGGCGGTGTCGGAAGCACTGGGCTACCCGGCGCTTGCGAAGATCTATCACCAGCGGATCGGCACGTTCGCGTCGATTCGTTGCCGCGCGATCGACTACGACGTGCGCGAGCGGTTCTGGGCGCTCGACGCCGTGCTCGACAAGATCGTTTCCGGTACCGAGCACTTCCGCCGGCGGATCGCGGCGCGCTAGCGCGTGGCAGTGCGGCGCGCGATGCATGAATCGCGCGCACTTCAGAGGGCAGGGCGGCGTCGAATGCCGAACGGACGAAAAAAAAACGCCGCGCGAAGCGGCGTTTTCCGGCAGGTTACATGTTCGGGTAATTCGGCCCGCCGCCGCCTTCCGGCGTGACCCACACGATGTTCTGCGTCGGGTCCTTGATGT
>NZ_QTPQ01000042.1:0-79496 GCF_003853425.1 Burkholderia sp. Bp9140 | reverse complement strand
ACCCCCCGGCCCTCCGTGGGTTTCCACCCCCCACGGGCGGCGGGGGGGTGGCGGCGCCCTTCTTTCCCACCGCGGCCGCGCTCCCGTCTGCGGCGCGACGGCGTTCGACCATTCGGATCGTGCGGATTTATCCGGCCCTGTTAATTTCAACGATATAGGATTGCCACCGTGCCGCAACGGCACGTTTGCGGGCGGTCGCCGCGTGCGGCGGCGCCGTCGACTACGGCGGGTTGCCTAGTGCTTGCGCCGCCAGTCGAGCAGGTGGTGTTCGGCCATCCAGTGATGGATCATCCCTTCGCCGCCGTGGCTGCGCTTGTATTCGCGCGATTCGAAGTAGGACAGGGCGACGAGCACCATCAGGCCGATAAACAGGCCGATCAGGCCAGCGATTTCTTCAGACGACATGGCAGCCTCCTTTCAACGGCACAGCGCCATGGCTACATACTAGAACATACGCGGGACGACCCCTAACCGGGAATTCAGCTAGACTCGTCGCGGTCCTGGCGCGCGATGGGCGCGCCGTTTTCCGGAGCCTTCCCGATGTCCCGTTTCATGCTGGCCGTGCTGGCCGCGTCCATTCTTGCCGGCTGTGCCAGCGATCCCCGCCAGGCCCGTCGCGGCCACCCGCCGCAAGATCCGGCCGATTACCATGGCGTGCCGACCGACATGACGCCGCCGTCGATGCTCGGGGAGCCGGCGCCGTCAGCGCCCGCGTCCACACCCGCACAATAACCTCGGGCCCGCGCGGCAGTCAGGCGCCGGCCGCGCGTGCGTCGGCGCCGATCCGGCGCACCAGCGCCGGCAGGTAGCGCGCGAGCGTCGCGCCGCGCGCGGCCATGAACAGCAGCAGCGCGAACCACAGCCCGTGATTGCCGAACGGGCCGACGACGGCCAGCGT
The DNA here is from genome assembly GCF_003853425.1 of Burkholderia sp. Bp9140. NCBI lineage: Bacteria > Pseudomonadati > Pseudomonadota > Betaproteobacteria > Burkholderiales > Burkholderiaceae > Burkholderia > Burkholderia sp. Bp9140. Next base: position 78,598 of record NZ_QTPQ01000042.1, on the reverse strand, counting down.
CGCGGCAATGAAGATCGCGAACGACGCGACCATCGCGCGCATCAGCGATTGCGTCTGCGTCGCGCCGATGAACACGCCATCGAGTTGGAACCCCCACACGGATACGATCGGCGAAATTGCCGCCCACGGCAGATATTGCAGCGCGACCGCGCGGATCTCGGCCTGGTCGGTCAGCCGCGCGACGATCCAGCCGCCGGCCGCCCAGTAGACGAGCGCGAACAGCAGCGCGCCGAGCGCGGACCACAGCAGCGTGACGCGCACGGCCTGCCGGAATGCGGCGCGGTCGCGCGCGCCTGCTGCGGCGCCGACGAGCGCCTCGGCCGCATGCGCGAAGCCGTCGAGCCCGTACGCCATGAAGGTCTGGAAATTCAGCAGCAATGCGTTGGCCGCGAGCGTCGCGTCGCCCTGTTTCGCGCCGAGGTGCGCGAACCAGCCGAACGCGCCGAGCAGGCACAGCGTGCGCAGGAAGATGTCGCGATTGAGCACGATCAGCCGTTTGAGCGCCGCACGGTCGGCCAGCGCACGCGCGGCAAGTGGCGCGAGGCCGCGCGGCCGCAGCCGCCACAGCATCCAGGCGCCGAGCGCGAAGCCGCACGCGTCGGCGGTCGCGGTCGCCGCACCGATCCCGGCAATGCCCCAGCCGAAGCCGTACACGTACAGCAGCACGGCGCCGATGTTCACTGCGTTGATGAACACCTGGGCGACGAGCGCGAGCCGGACGCGCTGCACGCCGAGCAGGTAGCCGAGCACCACGTAGTTCGCGAGTGCGAACGGCGCGCTCCAGATCCGCGCGTGGCCGTAGGCCAGCGCGGTTGCGTGGACGGCTTCGCTGCCGCCCAGCGCGGTCAGCGCGAACGACAGCAGCGGCACCTGCAGCGCGAGCACCGCGGCGCCGAGCGCGAATGCGACGATCAGCGCGCGCAGCACGTCCAGGCGGATGCCGGCGGCGTCGCCGGCACCGTGCGCCTGCGCGACGAGGCCGGTCGTGCCCATGCGCAGGAAGCCGAAGCCCCAGAACACGAAATTGAAGAACAGCCCGCCGAGCGCGACGCCGCCGAGATACTGTGCGCCATCGAGGTGGCCGGCGACGGCCGTATCGACCGCGCCGAGGATCGGCTGGGTCAGGTTCGCCAGGACGATCGGGAAGGCGAGCGCGAGGACGCGCCGGTGCGAGACGGCGGCCGACCCGGCGCCGGCCCCGTGCGGTAATGCGGATTCGGGCATGGCGGACGCGTCAGGCGCGTTCCTGCACGCAGACCCACGGCGACACGACGACCGCCCACAGCTCCGGATTACGCGCCGCGAAGTCGGCGGCGGTTTCCGCCGGCATGCGCGCGACGAGGCCGGACGACAGCCAGCGCGTGACCTGTTCCGCGTCGTCGCCGGCAATCGCTTCCGCGACGCTGACGAGATCGAGATCGCGCGCGACCGACAGCAGCTTGCCCTGCGCGAAGAAGCGCTCGAGATCGCACCAGTCGATCTTGGCGGTTTCGCCGAGGAGTTTGGCGTAGAGCGGGCTGTGCGACGCGCCCGCGGCGGATTCGTGTTGGTGGGAGGACATCGGTCGTGTGCTGGAAAGACTGCGTGGCGCCACTATAAACCATCCGGGCGACCGGGCGACCGGGCGGCCGCCCGGCGCGGCCGCGCCCGGTTCACGCGTCGCGCAGCGCGCGGCGCACGATCTTGCCGGTCGCCGTCATCGGCAGGCTGTCGACGAACGCGATCGCGCGCGGGTACTCATGTGCGGCCAGGCGCGTGCGCACGTGCGCCTGCAGTGCCTGGACGAGTGCGTCGTCGCCGACATGGCCGGGGTTCAGCACGACGAACGCCTTGACGATCTCGGTGCGCGTCGGGTCGGGCACGCCGACGACGGCCGCCATCCGCACCGCCGGATGCGTGAGCAGGCAGTCCTCGATCGGCCCCGGGCCGATCCGGTAGCCGGCGCTGGTGATCACGTCGTCGTCGCGGCCGACGAAGCGCACGAACCCGTCGGCGGCGATCGTGCCGGTGTCGCCGGTGAGCAGGTAGTCACCCGCGAACTTGTCGCGCGTCGCGGCGGGATTGCGCCAGTATTCGATGAACATCACCGGATCGGGGCGGCGCACCGCGATGCGCCCCTCGAAGCCGGGCGGCAGCGGCGTGCCGCGCTCGTCGACGATCGCGACCGTATGACCGGGCACGGCCTTGCCGATCGCACCGGGCTGCGCGTCGAACAGCGCGGCGCACGACGACAGCACCATGTTGCATTCGGTCTGCCCGTAGAACTCGTTGATCGTCACGCCGAGCGCGTCGCGCCCCCAGGCCGTCAACTCGGTGCCGAGCGATTCTCCACCGCTCGCGACCGATTTCAGCGCCAGCGTGTGGCGCTCGCGCGGCGCAGGCACCGTGCGCATCAGCTTCAGCGCGGTGGGCGGCAGGAACGCGTGGGTCACGCCGTGCCGCGCCATCAGTGCGAACGCGGCCTCGCCGTCGAACTTCTCGAAGCGGCGCGCGAGCACGGGCACGCCGTGATGCCATGACGGCAGCAGCACGTCGAGCAGCCCGCCGATCCATGCCCAGTCGGCGGGTGTCCAGAACAGGCGCGCGTCGCGCGGGAAGCATTGCTGCGACATCTCGACGCCCGGCAGGTGGCCCAGCAGTACGCGATGCGCGTGCAGCGCGCCTTTCGGCTTGCCGGTCGTCCCGGACGTATAGATGATCACCGCCGGATCGTCGGCGGCGGTGTCGGCCGGCACGAAATCCGGTGATTCGGCGGCGAGGGCGTCGTCGTAGCGCAGCACACCCGGCGCGTCGGGCACGTCGTCGCCGATGCAGTAGCACGTGTGCAGCGCCGGCAGTTGCACGCGCAGCGGCGCGATCTTCGCGTAGCCGGCCGCGTCGGTGACGAGCGCGGCGGCTTCGCTGTTCGCGAGCCGGTATTCGAGCGCGTCGATGCCGAACAGCGTGAAGAGCGGCACCGCGATCGCGCCGAGCTTGTACGCGGCGAGATGGGCGATCGCCGTTTCGGGGCCCTGCGCAAGGAAGATCGCGATGCGGTCGCCGCGTTGCAGGCCCGCACGCGCAAAGCTGTTCGCGAGCCGGTTAGAGGCATTCCTCAGGTCGTCGAACGTGATGCGCGACACGTCGCCGTGTGACGTTTCATGGATCAGCGCGAGCCGACCGCTGCCGTCGGCCCACTTGTCGCAGACGTCCACGCCGATGTTGTAGCGGGCCGGAATCTCCCACCGGAAGCGGGAGAGCAGGTCGTCGTAGCGTTCGGCGGCGGGCAGCATCGCGGGTCTCCTTGACGTCGATCGACGGATCCGGTCGATGGCTTACATCTGCATTTCATGCGACCGAACCACAATGGCGTCTGATAGATAGGGAATGTTCGGGCTCGTGCAACGGGGACGGCTCAGTGCACGATTCCACAATGACGCATAAGATCACGACAAAACAGTGATGTGACCATGGATCTGCTTCTGATAGCTGCGGGGTTCAGCCTGTTCGGAATCGGGGCGCTGGTGGTGTTTGCCAGCCGCGTCGATCCGTTGTCCGGCCGTTTCACCGGCCGTCTGCGCAAGCGCTGACACAACCTTCCCGATTGTCCTCGCGACGACATGCGATGCATGCCGGCATCGCGTGTCGCCCCCTCGTCGACGGTGGCGCGTTCAGCGCGCCGGCAGGTAGCGGGCCGGATCGATCGAGCGGCCGCCGTAGCGCAGCTCGAAATGCAGCGCGATGCGATCGCTGTCGCTGTTGCCCATCTCCGCGATCGTCTGCCCCTGCGTGACCGACTGGCCTTCCTTCACGAGCAGCGCACGGTTGTGCGCGTAGGCCGTCAGGTAATCGGCGTTGTGCTTGAGGATGATCAGGTTGCCGTAGCCGCGCAAGCCGTTACCCGCATAGACGACCGTGCCCGGCGCGGCGGCCAGCACCGGCGTGCCCGGGGAGTTCGCGATATCGATGCCCTTGGATTTCGAACCGTCGAACGTGCGCACCACGTTGCCGGCGGCCGGCCAGATCAGCGCGATGCTGGTGGACGGCTTGACGGCCGATTCGACCGGCGCGGAAGGCGCGGGGCGGCTGCGGCCCGCGCTGCCGGTGCCGGTGGTCGACGCGGTCGTCGTGCCGGGCGGCGGCGCGACGCGCAGCACCTGGCCGACCTCGATCGCGTCGGGGTTCGTGATCTGGTTCCAGCGCACGATGTTCGCCGTCGACGTGCGATTCTCGCGCGCGATCTTGTAGAGCGTGTCGCCGCGCTCGACGCGGTAGTAACCCGGGCCGACGGGTGCGGAGCCGCACGCGACGAGCAGTGCGGCGCAGGCGGCCGCGAAGAGCCGCTTCGTTGTTGTTCCGAACATTGAACCTCGCAAAACCCTGCCGCGCGTAACGCGGCAGGCAATACAAAACGTCAGATTTTAACGGGTTCGACCCGCGCACCGCAGTTTCGGGCCGCGGGCGCGGCCGGCGCGCACCGGTTCGGTGCGGTCGATGTCAGCCGGCGAGCGGCAGCGCGCGAATCCGCAGCGTGGCCGTTTCGGTCGCGCCCGGGGCGAGCATGCGCAGCCCGAGACCGTTGTGGATCGCGTCCGGCAGGCCGAGCCATGGCTCGACGCAGTAGAAGTCCGATTCCGGCTTTTCGGTCCAGGTCGTCACCGCGTACCACGGGATCGAGCCCGGGACGTCGAGTGCGATCTCGATCGTGCGGCCGCGGCCCGGCATCACGATGCGCACCGGCGTGGACGGCGCGCCGTCGAGGCAGTGGAAGCGGTCGAGGATGTCCGGGTCGCCGAGGCTGTACGACGCTTTGCCGGGCTCGAGCGGGCTGATCGAGCCGTCGGCGCGCTGCAGGCAGCGGCGCGTCGGCGGCAGTTCCAGCGTGGTTTGCGCACGTTCGCCGTGCGGTAGCGCGAAGTAGAAATGGTGGCCCGCGTAGTAGGGCAGCGGCGTGGCGCCGCGGTTGGTCGTGGTGAGTGCAACGTCGAGCGTGTGGGTGTCGGCAAGCCGGTAGGTCGTCTCGAACCGGAAATCGAATGGATAGCTGTCGCGCAGCGCGTCGTCCGCATCGAGCGTCATCGACAGCGCGGCGCCGTCGGCCGACGGTTGTGCCGCGAACGGCAGGTCGCGCGCGAAACCGTGCATCGGCAAGTCGCGGACCACGCCGGCGGCGTCGCGCCAGCGACCCAGTTCGCCGTCGACGCGATGGCGGCCGAGGAACGGGAACAGCAGCGGATTGCCGCCGCGCACGCGCGCGAGGTTGCTCCAGTCGGCCGTTTCCGGCCAGAAGATGATCGGCTCGCCGTCGACGTGCCACGACAGCAGGCGGCCGCCGAATTGCGGGGCGACCCGAACGAGCGACGGGCCGGCGTGGAGTTCATGAATGTCGTGCTGCTGGAAGATCGGCATGGCGAATCGGTATGAACAGGGTGGGCGGGTGCGCGATGGCGCGCTCCATTATCGGGCCGCGAGGCGGTCGGGGAAAACCCTTCTCGGGAAATCGCGAGTTTTTCAGAGTGTCGGCTGTCGGGATAATGCCTCTAAACCGGTGATGTTGCCGGGTCATGACACTTCGTGGAGGGGGCCATGGATCTGGCAATGGCAATGGGAATCGCACTGTTCGGCATGTTCACCGGCAGCACGGTACTGTTTTTCTACCAGCTCGGCCGCTGACGGCAATTTCTGCCGGAATCGCAAGGCCCGCCATGCAAATGGCGGGCTTTTTGCTTTCCAGATGCTTACAAATTGCAAGCGTTTGTGTGCATTGCCGCAATAACCTGCCAAATGCCTTGGCGCGGTAATCCTGGCTCGGCATAATCGGGGCGCGTTTTTCGGACGCGCGATGCGTCGTCCGCTTCTCTACCCGATTGACCACCACTAAAAGGACCGACGCGTGAGTCTCTGGTTTCTGGTATTCCTGAGCGTCCTGCAGGGCGTCACCGAACTCTTCCCCGTCAGCAGTCTCGGCCACACGCTGCTCGTGCCCGCGCTGTTCGGCATGCACATCGACAAGCATGCGCCGCAGTTGCTGCCGTTCCTCGTCGCGCTTCACCTCGGCACCGCGCTCGCGCTGCTGTGGTATTTCCGTGCGCGCTGGATCGCGTTGATCGGCGGTTTCTTCGCGCAGCTCGGCGGCCGCAAGAATGACGACGGGCACCTGATGTGGGCGCTGATCATCGGCACGATCCCGACGGGGATCGTCGGCCTGCTGCTCGAGAAACGCATCGAGCGCGTGTTCCACGATCTCCGGATCGTCGCGATCGCGCTGATCATCAACGGCGTGCTGCTGTGGGTCGGCGATCGTATCCAGCGCAGCCGTGCGCACCAGCCGCCGGAGAAGATGACGTTCAAGCAGGCGTTCTTCGTGGGCCTCGCGCAGATCGGCGCGCTGATTCCGGGTTTCTCGCGCAGCGGGCTGACGATGATCGCCGGCAATGTGGCCGGGCTGACCGCGGAGAAGGCGGCGGAGTTTTCGTTCCTGCTCGGCACGCCGATCATTTTTGCTGCGGGCGTGCTCGAGCTGCCGAAGCTGTTCCACGCGCGCGACCAGCTCGCGGATGCGCTGCTCGGTGGTGTGCTGACGGCGATTGCGGCCTATCTGAGCGTGCGGTTCCTGATGCGCTATTTCGAAGGGCGCGGGCGGTTGGCTTCGTTCGGCGTGTATTGCGTGATTGCCGGGGTGTTCTGTCTCGGGTGGTTCATGCTGCATCCGCAGCCGGTTTGATGGCTGCGGCGCCGGTCGCGCGTCTCGTGGGATATGACGCGATGATCGGGTATAATTTTGGGCTCGGCTTCATGCCGGGCCCGTTTCGTTTCGGGGCTTTGAGTTCGTGGTTGTGGTGGTGGTGCTCGAAGCCTCGCGCGTCAAATGCGGTCCGGGTTGTGCGGCCGTGTCTTTTTCCCTCGACCGCCCTTAGCTCAGTTGGATAGAGCAACGGCCTTCTAAGCCGTAGGTCACACGTTCGAATCGTGTAGGGCGGGCCAATGAAATCAGTGTGTTAGCTGATATTTTCAGGCGATCCTTGTCAAATCGGCATGTTCATGTAACCGCTATGTAACCCAATTGGGTCAACGTGGATGCACATCGATGCTCTTTTGTTCGCCGGACGGGCCCGAGTTGGGCTTGGGCGGGTGCGACGAGTGTTCATGCAACGAAGCACGCGGCCCCGACGCTCGAATCCGATGGGTGGCCTTAGTGGTTTTTGATGCCGCATCAATTACGTGTCCAAGTGTTGGCGCGGACGCGGGATGAGTTCCGCGAAGTTCTGGGCCGAGTGCCTGTCGGAGACCTTCATGTATGTCGCGATAAAATCAAGTCGCCCGGAGCGGTGAAATTGGGGGCGGTGTCTGCCTAATCACCGGAAGCGGTGTGTGGTTCCTGACAGATCCGATGACCAGCGAGTTTGCCGTTCCCTAAGTGGACAGTTGTACCTTGGGATTTGATTTGCAGGATCGTGGCGTGACGCCCGCCGAACCGTAACCCTGCGCTGCGCGGAATCTGAATGCGCATGTCGACGGCCAGAGGCAGGATGAGCTTGGTCATGCGACAAGCTTCATTGCCTCGTCCCAGGCTCGCTGCTTCAACGTCGCACCTGCACCGAACCATGCGGCATCAAGGCGGTGATCGTCGCTACGTGCGCGGCGATGATGATCGACGTATTCCGTCACGCTGTTGAGCAAGCCCCATGCCGTCCCCGATGCCGACGCCAGGTCTGCCCCCTTGCCACGCCCAGCATAGAGCTGACCAACCGCCTTGATGGCGCGCTCGTTGACGGCAACCGTTTCGCGATCAGGGAGATTGGCAGTCGAGTAGGTCAGCACGCGGCGCAGGAAGGCTTCGGCTGCCGAGTCCGTCACCTTGCGTTCGGACAGCGCCTTGGTGCGTGCCATGAACGCATCCCACGTCGAGACCGCGATGCCAAGCTGGCGTTTGACCACCGCCGCATCGAACTGCGAGCGGTGCGAGACCTTGATTGCACCGACGTTGTGATCCAGCGCGATTTGCAGCGTCTTATTACACACGACACGTACCGACGTGAACTGGGCGGTGGTTGCCAACGTTCCGTCGCATGCGGTCGCCAAGAGGAGATAGCCGTTGATCTCGTCTTTACCCTTGAGCATACCGGATTGGCCGGTACGCGCGAGCGCCCAGAGTTTCCGCCCTTCGCGTAGCACACCCGCCGTCTCGAGCTGGAAGCCGCCGATCTCCGTCAGGTCGCGATAGAACTCCAGAATTTCTTCGGGCTGCACGACCTGATAGCGAGAAGACACAACACTCAGCGGAGCCTTCGTGTCCGAGCGGTACAGCACCTTCTGTTCGGGAAACGCGTGGATCGAACCGAGGCTGCGGTTGCCTGCGGCGACGAACCGCACTTCGGCTTCTTCGATCCGCCAGTTCATCCCGGCGGCTTGTGCCCAGACTTCGAGCGGTTGTTTCGGCGAGAGTTTGTTGCCGAGTCCGTGCCAGGGTTCGGCACCGACGTAGGCCATGGTTTGAACGAGATGCATAAACAACCCCTTGTAGAAATAGACACGTGCATATAGCCCGGCAATCGCCGGACTGGTTCGAATGAGGAGGGTAAGAGACGATGTCGCGCGAGTTGCCGGCGACGAGGGGATCATGTGGCTTGCTTGACGCTAAATGCGTGGCCGCAGGCGAGACAGGCGTGGTTGTCGAGAACGTTGTCATCGATCGCTGCGCCGACGGCCGACCCGGCCGCGCAGCCCGCGGCACTGCCGACGAGCCCGGCGATCACCGCACCGGCGAGCCCACCGAAGATGGTGCCGATTGGTCCGGCGACGGAGCCGACGAGGGCACCGGTTTCAGCGCCCGCCATAGCGGCCGCCATGCCGCCTGTCGCGCCGGCGACGCTGCCGATGGTGCTGCCGGCCTTGCGACCGCGGTTGCGCGTGTCGATTCGCGATGACAGGCAACGCGGACAGCGGATTGCTGGGCCAGACGATGACGGTGCGGCGGCCTTGGACGGTGCCGTAACGGGCTTGCCGGGCTCGCCCATCAACGATTCAATTGCGTCATGCAGATCGTGGCGAGCTTCGGTCGCAGGGGACGCGTAGGCGGGATCTCCATGCTGACTGAACGGCGGATAGTCAACGAGCGCAGCACTGGCTTCATGCGCGGCGTGAACGGCGTGATCGGGATATGGCGCGTACGCCTCCCATTCGTCGAATTCATCGACCGGAATAGTGGCTTGGGGCATAGGCGGTGTCGACGAGTCTGGACCGCCAGGGCGATCCTTGGTTGTCAACCAGTAGAAGCCGAACCCGAACATGGTGACGAGAGCGAGCCCGACGCCGATTTGGATGGTGAGGTAGAGCGTGGGATTCACGAAAACTCCTGAGCAAAGTGCGCCGACATTGGATTGCGTCAGCGGAGCGTGGATTGCGTCAGCGGAGCGACCGTAGCTGGCCGTGTTCAGGAAAGTGATATGTGATTCAAAAAATCTGGCTCACGAAGCAATCGGAAATTTGTTCCTGGAAGATTGTGAAATTCCGGCAATTTCACGCACGAACGTCAGGCCACCAATTTATTCGAGATAGGTCGGCATGCGCGGCGCACTATCGTGTTGTTCCGAAAGGCATTTATAATCAGCCCTCGGCAGAAACCCCACCTGAATACCAACCAAGGGAAAGCTGCATGGGCCACACCGCGCTTTATAAGACGTTGCGTCTGGGTGACGCGCAATACAATCGTCTTGTCAAACTCGACACGCCGCTTGGCGTCGACTGGTTATTGCCGCTCTATGTGAAAGGAACGGCTCGACTCGGTCGCGATTACGAATTCGTGATTGATGCCGTTTCACCACGCGGTAACCAGATTGAACTGAGTGCGCTACTCGCCAAGCCGGTCACGCTCTGGATCCACCAGACGGACGGCTCATACATGCCGATCCACGGCTACGTTCACCGGTTCAGCAGGCTGGGAGCGGATGGGCCGTTGACATTTTACAAGCTGGCGTTCTCGTCCTGGCTCTATTTCTTGCGCCTGCGCCGCGACATGCGTGACTGGCAGGAGCAGAACGGCGAGCAGATTCTGACTGACGTTTTCAATGAGCACTCGCAAGCGCGCGGCGCGTATCGTTTCGATCTGCATAAACCGCTTCCGTCGTATTCGAACCGTGTGCAGTGGGAATACGACCTGAACTTTGTTCATCGTAGTCTCGAAGAAGTGGGGGTGTTCCCATACTTCGAGCAGGCAGACAACGGCCGGGCGCACGCGATGGTTCTGACGGACGACGTTTATTTTGTCCCGGAGCTGAAGCAGCCGGTTGTCGAGTTCGGCCCAACGGAAATTAGCGGCGAACTGGACGGGTTCGCGCAGTGGAAGGAGCAGCTTCAGATTGACAGTGCGCAGCTGACGTCTCGCTCGTTCGACTATAAGCGCCCCGATCTCCCTCGGCAGGTGCAGGGCGTGACCGACGTGGACGGCCAGTTGCCGACCGATGGGGAGATCTACGACTACCCTGGCGCGTACATGTGGTCGGACCGTGAGCAAGGTGAGCGTCTTGCCCAGATTCGGCTTGAAGAGCGCAAATCGCGGATGAAACGTTTTCACGGCATCGGTGGCTTGCGCTGCGCGATGCCGGGGCGGCGCTTCGAACTTCGCGGTCATCCGGTGCATGATGCGGGCAGCCAACCGGATCGCGAATTTGTTCTGCTCGGGGTTGACTGGCTGATTTGCAATAATTTGCCTGGCCTGGACGAAGCAGAGCAATTCCCCGACGGGCTGGCTGCGGAAGTCGCTCAAGCAAAGGCTGGCACGACGGTTCGCCATGCAGACGGCAGCGAAGGATTCTTTCAGGTGGTAGTCGAGGCGCAGCCACGCAACGTCCCATTCCGTAGCCCGTTCGAACACAAGAAGCCGGTGATGCAGTTGCAGAACGCGATCGTTGCCGGACCAAGCGGCGAGGAGGTGTATACCGATTCGCTGAACCGGGTGAAGGTGTGGTTTCACTGGAACCGCCGCAACGGTCAGGACGAGCGCGCATCGTGCTGGGTGCGCCCAACGTTTCTTGATGCGGGATCGACCCGTGGCGGGATTCAGCCGCTGCGCAAGGGCGACGAAGTGGTCGTCGGCTTCATGGAAGGTGACTGTGACCGGCCCGTCATCATTGCGAGAATGTACGGGGGCGCTACGCAGCCGGTGTGGCACACGAACGGCTTGCTGTCCGGTCAGCGATCGCGTGAGTACGGCGGCACCGGCTACAACCAACTCGTAATGGACGACTCGACGCAGCAGAATCGGGTTCACCTTTACTCGAGCAGCTATCAGTCGCACTTGCACCTGGGGTACCTGATCCAGCAGACCGACAATACGCGCGGTGCGTTCCTCGGCAGCGGTTTCGACCTCAAATCGGATGCCTACGGTGCCATTCGGGCGGGACAGGGCTTGTTCGTGTCGACACACCCGACAGCAACGAACCAGCCGTTGAACGTGACGGCTGCATCCGAGCAGTTAGCTAGTGCGGAAACCGTTGTTGATCTGACGTCACAGGCGAGTTCGGCGAACCAGGCGGAGAGCCTGGAGGAGGGGCAGGACGCGCTCAAGAAGTTCACTGATGCGACGCACTATAGCGTGAGCGGCGGCGCGGGCAGCGGCGGTCGGACGGGCGGCGGTGGCACGGGCAATGCGAATGGCTTTTCGACACCGATCATGCTGATGGCCAGTCCCGCAGGTGTGGGTTTGTCGACGCAGGATTCAGCGCAAATTACGGCGAACCAGCAGGTCAATATCGTCAGTGGCAAGAGCGTGCACGTGGCCGCCGGCAAATCGCTGATCGCGAGTGTGATGGAGAAGATAAGCCTGTTCGCGCAGAACGCAGGGATCAAGCTGTTTGCGTCGAAGGGCAAGGTCGAGATCCAGGCACAGAGCGACGAGATGAAGCTCTCAGCGCTCAACGACGTAACGATCACCAGCTCGAACGGGAAAGTCGTGATTTCGGCGGAGAAGGAGATCTGGATCGGTGCGGGCGGTTCGTACATCAAAATCACGCCCGATCTGATCGAGAACGGGACCAGTGGTCAAATTCTCGAAAAGTGCGCGAGCTGGGACAAGCCGGGTGCGTCGTCGATGCGCCTGCCTTCGCAGATTGCGAGTGTGCCGAAGGGGTGTGCATGGAAGACGGCTTCGGCGTCTGCAGATAGCGCTTCGAGCGTTGTGCTGGAGTAAGTGGGTATGGACAACTCAGACGCGCTCGGCATGGACGAGTCTCCGGAGGCTGCCGTGATAGACGCAGCTGTCAGCAGCTTGCGCACATATTTCAGCAAGCGGCCGGAGATGCGCTGCTATCTCGTTGTGGATCCGAGCCAGCGAGATTTCACGAATGATCACGAGGAAGCCGAGCGGTTCCAGGAATTGAAGCGTGCGATTGTGGAGGTCAAGCACGACGCGTTTCCCGACAGTCACAGGCCCTATCTCGTCGAATTGGATCTTGCCACTTCCGAGGGGAGTGAGGTTTTGGTAGAGAGTGTGCGGGCCGCATTCGAGGATCGCCGACCAATTTCGATGGCCGAAGGATTGGGGCAACGGGTCGGTGGATGGCTCGCCAGCGAGGCGCCGTTGACGGAGGTCGCCGAGCATTGGTCCCGTCACGTTCTGCAGTACAACGAGGAAGGACGGCCGTGTGCGCTACGTTTCTACGATACGCGAGCGCTCAGTTTGATCTGGCCAATGTTTTCCCAAGAGCAACAGCAGGCGCTTCTGGGGCCGGTAAAAGCGTGGCATGCGCTCGACGCATGCGCCAAATTTTGCCTGTACAGCGTACCAGCTGGGTCGCGTGCTGATCTTTCGCTGACGGAGGAGCAATGGCAGCGGATCCACCGCCATGGACCAGTAAATAGAGCGCTTGCGCTGTACGCAATGACGGTCGATCGTCAACCTGAGCAATCCGAAGTTGCGGCCGCAGACGCTGCCGCCACTCGTGCGGAGCACTATGGACTTTTCGACCGGGACGATTGCGTTGCATTCATAGGGAACGCGTTAGCATGGCATCCGCAGTTCGACCTGCATCCGAAGGTGTTACAGCTTTTGGGCGCAAGAGCGCCCGATGAGTTTTATACGGCAGCGGTTGCTGTATTGACAAAAGAGGATGTCGCGGAGATTCGAGACCGCGCCTGGTACGTGCGATTGAGCGCTTCGTCGTCCCGCTGATTGGTGTCGGCAAGATTGCCTGAATTCAATACGAAGAGAGCGTATGGCAGCAAATAACCAGAAATGTGCCAACTGTGAGAAGACGGGACTGCCGATCTTGCCGGTGCGGTACACCGTCTTGCCTAAATCGGTGAAGGCAAAGATGCCCGCTGGCATCACCGGCGATCGCGTGACGAATGTCGGTCTCACCGAGCACCAGTATGGCCTGCGGACTTTGCGCGACGGTTGGCTCTATCTTTTCTACGAAGTAGGCGCACGGGGTACCAGTTACTGGGAAGCATACAAGGTGACTGAAGACGGCAGGTTGTGGAAGCAATCGCGACCGCTGCCGTCGATTCCAACCACCCATCCGGCATGTGCCAAGACGAGCATTGCGGTTCCGATGGACGTCATCGCGATCGAGCAACCCGAACTATGTACGGGCAAGGTTTATATTGCGTTTTCGCAACTTGCATGGCATCCACGGACTTTCGACAAATACGAGATATACGTCGACTTGCGTAAACAACGCATGCAATGGATCGAGCCGTCAAAATGGATCTCCACGGGAAAGGACGGGGCGGGTCACGCAGTCGTTGCAACGGAGTCTTCTATCAACGATGTGCTGGAGTATATGCCGGGCCTTGATGCGAAGCAGCTTGGTTTGCTTGACGATAAGCAGCGCTTTACTGCTGACGATGGAAGCTATCGAGAAAATCTGCTCGCCCGTGAGGTCTCACGTTATCCCTTGAACATTCGGCAGGCATCGCCAGCATCGGCGAGCCAGCCGCTTGTGAAAATGATGGGCCAAGTTGGAAAAGCCGATGCCGGTGGTGGCGGGGCAACTCCGCCGACCTTTCCCCCGATGTTGCTCGCCTTGTGGGATGCAGTCGGCAACGTTCATGAGCTGAATGGCTTTCGCAACGATCCAGTGTCTTGGCTTGACCGCTATGGGTCGCAGCAGGAACTCGGCATGAAAGTGATGGCCCTGAACGACATCGACACCGCCAAACGTATCGTCGATTCGCGTACAAAACAGAACCTTGCAACTCAGGAGGCGATGGCGAAAGAGGCGCATGCCATGACCCCGCTCGGCTCGACGACAGCCCGCGCTGGTTTGGCTGCGCAACGCACCAGAGCGCTCGCGGGCGCGGATGCTGCACGCGCCCAGCAGGTCAATGCGTATTATGACGATCTCGACTGGATGGCTGCCAACAACATCCCGGGGAGCTATCAGACGCGTCTTATCCAGATTGGTCGATTTAGTAGCGCGGGCAGCGCGACCTCAAGCGCGCCTTACCTTGGCAAGTACCGCGATGAAATCATGAACGAAGCGCGTGAGTATGCGAAAGCGCAGCCCGGGTTCCATGATCGAAATCTAGACAGGATGCAGAAGTCCGAATGGTCTCGGTACGAAGCTCGGCTTCAGCGCAAACAGCTCGAGGATTTTCGCAAGCCGTACAAGAAATTGCAGGACGCGGTGTTCCAATTGCAGGAAACGCGCAGCAACGACGTCGGGAAATGGCTGCGAGCGCCACTTCTTGCGGACACGCTCGAGGATTATTACTGCGACGATCTCAGTGACAGCTTCGAGTTCGAGGTTGTCGTTGCAATGGCAATTGACGGGCTGGGATCAACTCCCAGCGGGCTTGCGATTCTCGATGAGTTGGTCGGTCGCTGGAAGCCGACGGACAAGGAAAGCATCGTGTGGCGGGCAGTCGCCATGAACCATCCTGCGGGGCGCGAGGAACTTGAAAAATTTCTCGCCAGCGCATTGGAGCACAAGGATAAGCCGTTAGAGGACGATGGAGTCAAATATGTCGTAACGGCTGTGAAGTACATTGGCAAGCTGACTGATTACTATAAAAAATACTCGAAGCTGGCCCTTGAGACAAATCCAGCGAAAATCTCGTACTTAGGGGCTATGTACAAGGAACAAGGGCGTGACGTTCTGCTCATGAATATCGGTGATCGCGTCTTCGAGAAGCTCCGAATCAATAAGTTGGGAGATTTCGTCGGGGAAAAGATTGTGCAGACGCTGTTCCTCCAGAGGGCGGGCATACCAATGGAGGATGCGTTGACGCTCGTTCGCAAGCAGGCTCTGTATGACAAGGTGAGCCGAAGCGAAATTTTGCAGCGCTTTCGCACGGCGCGAACCGTGTTGGCAGCGTCGACGAAGGTAGGGCCGAATCCGACTACCGAGTTGTATGAGGTGTGGGAAAAGTTGAAGGCGGACAAGGACGCGAACGCACTGAAGGAGCTTCGTCTCGGCCGCATCGCTGTGATTGCGGCGCTATGTGAGTTGGTGAACTTCTGGCATCTGTTGTCGGAAGCCAAGGACGAAGATACCAACGCCAAGCTGATCAAGTCGGGCGCGTCGCTCAGTGCGTCGATCATCACAATTACGATGACGCCGTATTACGGTACGCTGAAGAAGGCCGTTCGGACGTTGAGCTGGAAGATGGTAGGGGGCTTTTTGTCGGGGGGCGGCGCATTCGCCGCGGCTTGGTTGGACTACGGAGCAACTCGAAAAACGCTGAAGAGTGGCCAGTACGACGTAATGTGGGTCCTGGTTGCGAAAACGTTGCTGGGGGTAGCCTCCGGTACGGCCTTTGTGATCGATGCCATTAGTACTGCTGCACCGCTATTCAAGAAGTTGGCAGCTCGCTCCGGGAATCGCGTGGTCATCATGGCGGTTGAGGCTGTTGCATCTCGAGTGGCAGTGGTTGCGTCGCTCCGAGTCGTAAGCATGCTGATTACATGGGAAGCGACGATTGGGCTGCTTGCACTTCAGGTACTCGCTGACGTCCTGACTCCGAACGAGTTGGAATCGTGGTGTTCTCGCTGTGCATTTGGCACCGGGCAAGAGTCTATTCTCCGCGTGAAAGATCACAGTGTCGAAAAATATGCGGATATGGCCCAGCAGGAAAAAGCTTTCGATAAGGCAATGACGGAGATGGCATGAGTTTGGAGCGTGAATATGCAGTTCAGGTGCTGCGAGGCACGATCAGCAGGCTGAAGTGCCGGCGTCGCCAGCAGGACTTCGTCTTGAGTGAAACGGAGCATGCCTATATGCAGGCAACGGCGGCGGGTGCTGCGTTGGCCGGCATGGGAGCATCGGCGATCGGGTTGATCCAATCGTCTGCGAATTCCGAGGAGGAAGCGGACTGGGTGGAGTTTGAACTCGACGGCAAGCAGATCGAGGGATGGCTCTGGAAGATGCCGATGAAAGACGGCGACGAGGTCGAAATCGTTGCTGAACTGAGGCCGCGTGACCGCTACTTCGCCTATTCAATTCGGAGAGTTCGGGACGACATGGTCGCAGTGTATCCGCATGCAACGAGGGGAAGAACGGCTCTTTATCGTTGGCTGATGAAGATCATGCTGTGGTTTTTTGTGCCGATCTACGCGCTAATGTGCTTCATGTTGTCACGTGACGCTGATGGTATCGACGGGATGACTCTCATGATAGTCCTAGGCGGGGCAGGTGCCTTTTCTCTATTGATATTCTGGATCTTGTTTTACCGCGCTTATCTAAAGATGAAGCGCTTTGCAAGATTGGCCGAAGTCATTTTCTCGTGTTACGGCTGGAGTGACGTACGTAAAATTAGCCTGATACGTTCGTCGAAACAGATGAAACCGGAGGGTCGGGATTTCGAATATGGCATTCACTACTTTCGCTACCGTCCGTAAGGTAATCGACGATGATGAATCTCATCCGTGTCGGCGATGATACCGACCACGGCGGCAAGGTGATCACGGGTTCGTCGACGATGCGCTTCGACGGTCGTTTCGTTGCTCGCAAGGGGGACGAGGTAACTTGTCCCCAACATCCAGACGTCAAACCGAATTTGATCGAAGAGGGCGATGAATCGATGACAGATAACGGTGTTCCGATTGCTCGGCACGGTCACCGGGCGACCTGCGGTTGTCACCTGATTTCGAGCCTTACCTGATCGGCACGCGCTACAGAGTGACTTGATCTTCGCGGTTTGGAGGCAGGAGATCAGGCGAGCATGATTGTGCCTGGCCGCGGCGTGCAACGTCGAATTTCCGCGCCTGTGTTGGCCGACATCACGACAAGTTGGACAAAACTCGTCACTGGCGCATGCACGGCGAAGAAGTGATCCATGACGACGATGAAGGTGCTCAGGCTGGCCGCAGCGAATGCCTGTTCATCGACCGTCAACGTTACTTCCAGGCCCCGCACAAAACTCGGCATTGGTTCTCCCGGCAGCCAGAGCTGTTTGACGCGATGGCCTAGGTTCGCCAGTCCGTCGAGTTGGTTTGCATGTCCCGCGGAATGAGCGACGAATTGGCGGAACAGGCGTTTCAGTTCTGAGAGTCCGGCGCGCGTCAATTCGAACGAGTGCGGGGCGAACTGCGTGATGAGCCGCCAAGCCGCATCGCCTTCGCTCGACAATCGCGCGACTTCCGTCGGTGCATCCAGCATCACGATGCGTGAAACCATCGCTCCCTGCTCGTTTACCAGATCTCCATCCTCGGCGCCGGCCCGCATCGTGCGTGGAAAATTGCCATTCGAGCAAGTGACGTCTGCCGTTATCTGTTCGATTACGGTGTCGGTTGCCGGTCGGCCGTCGAGTTCGACCAAGCTGAGCGCGGTTTCCTTCTTTCCCGATGGCGAGGCCGCGTTATGGTGCATGAGAACCCAATAGGGGCCGGCCGGTTTGGCGGAACTGCCGTGCATGAGCGACGCGAACGGACGAATGATGTTCGCTCTGGAACTGCCTGTAGTGGCACGGACCGACTCGACAGACCAAACTTCGACACCCGCAGCGTCCGTATTCTGGGGGTGCACGGGGTACGTGTTCGTGATCGGATTCCGCTTGAGTGGCAGCGACGTAAGCCGGAACAGGTTGACGATCGGCGTGCAATTGAGCTTCAGATTGTTCGCCGACAGATTTTTTAGTCGCTGTGCCGTCCTCGAATCTGGATGAACGCCGCAAATGGCGAGATGCAAGGTAAGTTGCTGGCTGGAGCCCGCCGTATGCGCGAGCGCGGCGAGGTCGACGTCAACAAAATCGAACTTCTTCGGAAACGCAAAATATTCGCTCAGTAGCCGCAGGGCCGGAGGCCCGTCGTCTTCGTCGAGCAGCTTCTCGGCCTCATCGTAGCCGGCGGCGGCGAGCGGTGGTGTGGTCAGCATTGACCAGCGACGTTCGGCGTTTTCGACGAAGGCGGCTGCCGTGCGCATCGTCATCGTATCCATTGCCGCGCCGACGACTTCGCAGGGGCCGTTGACATGGACGCGCAACGGGCCGGGAACGGCTTCGATGCGAAAGTCGGGGCGTGCAACCGCAAAGGTGATGGAGAGCAGGCCGGTTGTGCCGGCGGGCAGGACGACGTCGGAGGGAACTGCAGTCGCCGGGGCGTAGCGCGCAGCCGAAATTCGCACGGGAGCTAACGTTACGTCATATACGGTTCGGAAGAGGCAGTCTTCCGTTTTGCTCGCCAGCTCTGTGCCGCGGGCAATGAGCGATGGCTCAGTGAGCTTTTCGAACATGTCTGAGACATCGAACTGGGCGATTGCGCACGCAGGAACCGTTCGAAGATACTGGGGATACAGCATGCCGAGGAGGGCTTCGGCGAATTCCGGATAGTTATCTTCAAGCCGACTGCCTATATCTGCGGCGAGGAGGGCGAACGATTGCAACATCCGTTCGATATGGGGATCTTCGGAATGGTCGCCGGAAATCCCCAGGCGAACAGCAATTTTGGGATAGCGTGTCGCGAAGGTTCCAATCGATTGGCGCAGTAGCGCAAGTTCTCGTTCGTAGTGCGGAAGCAGTTGATCCATTGCGTGAAGTGATGAACCGGCAAGGCGGCGAACCGATATATTCGCCGCCTGTTTCGGTTGCGCTGAATGGTGTCGGGCACGCTAAACGTCTGACGTTGCTATGATAACCGCTTGACGGAAAAAGCTCGTCGATCGACTCGGGGAGGCCCAATTCCACGATCAGCGAACCCGAAACGGCTTTGACCTGCCTGACTTCTTCGGACCATTTCAAGATGCAGCCCCCACGGCCCACAATCGTCGCTGCACAAGGTCACTTTTGACTGGCCGACGATCGTACGTTCGACAAACTTACGTTCTAGTCCTTTTAGGGGCGGGATGTCGCAAGGTAGTTCGATGTGCGGGGCCGCGTTGTGTATGATTCCGACTGCCATTTGACGAACGAACGAGCGAGCACATTTATGTACAAGGCCGTAGCCTTTGTCGTGATTGGAGTCGGCTTTTTGATCGCAGCGGCGATAAACGTTCAGCTGACGCGTGAATTCATGCGGACGTCGATCATGGTGCCCGGCGAAGTGGTGAAGTTGAACGCGGGCGGGTATCACCCAGAGATCGAGTTTGTGACGAAGGCCGGCGAACACGTCTCGTATCCGCAGGGCGGGATCGTGTCGAAAATGGCTGTCGGCGATCGACCGCAGGTGCGTTATCTCGCCGAGAATCCGATTCCGACTGCGAGAATCGATCGATTCGATGCGATCTGGGGGAATGTGGTCTTTTTCGCTGTCTTCGGATTGGGCTTCATCGTTTGTGGGCTGATCAACCTTCCGTCACGACAATAGCCGGATCACTGGGGCGCGGGCATGTCATTCTTGAGGCTGAGCAAGTGGACCTATAACACCGGGGCAGGTGGTGGCCTGAGTGTCGAGATCGTGACGGCAACCGGTGGCACGATCGTGCTGACTGACCCTGAGAAGCACGATCAGAGCTTCTATTACGGTGGCGTCGGCATCGGAATCGGCGCAGGCCTGAAGATCCCGAAAATCAAATTGCCGAAATTCTCGATACCGGAAATCAAGTTGCCGCCGATCCGGGGCCGCAGCGTCGGGGCGGCGGGTTCCACGTTGGACTTCCCGAGTTACGGCAGCATCTACATGACGAGCGCGTTTCGCGGTACAGAGTTGTCGCGATCGGATTTTCAGGGTGGAACGATTTATGTCGACGGGTCGCTGTCGGCGCTTTACGGTTGGGCAGGTGATGCGATGTTGCTTGGCATGAACCCCGCATTGATGGCAACCGGTCTATCAAACCCTGGTTTCAGCTGGTTGCTCACGCGCGCAATTTCCGAGGCGCCGGCTGTATTGTTCATGCGCGGGCAGACTGTGGGTTTCCAGGCCGGAGGCAGTGTCGGGATTCTTGCTGGATATGTTCACTGAACTAAACCAGCGATCGCGTCCCGGGGCGTGGCGTGCATCGCAAAAGCTCTTTGCCGGTCTCGGCCGACAGAATGACGAGTTGAATGTAGCTGTTGGAGTGAGCGTAGGGGCCGAAGAACGGGTCCATGATGGCCGAGAACCGATGCAGGCTAACATTTCGTGTCGCAGCCTCCGAGAACGAAAGCAGGATTTCCACGCCACGAACAAATGACGGGAACTGGTTGTCGAGAGACATCCACCTGATCGCCGGTTTGTAGCTGAGGTCTACGATCGCATCGATACAACGCTGAGCCGCGACGCTGGATCGCGGGGCATGTTGACGGAGAAAGTCCTTCAAGGCCGGCAATCCGGATCGCGTCAAATCGAGCGGGTGAGGTGCCAGGGCCGACAGGACGCGCCATAGCGCTCCGTGTCCACGCGGCAGGGATGCCGGCAAGGTTGGCCGTGAAAACAGGGTAATGGGGCAGGTGAGCGCGGAGCCTTCGTACAGAAGATCGCTATCTGGCGCGCCGATCGGCAAGCGCGATGGCAGTTCGCCGTTTGTTGCCAGCACGTCGACGTCGACCTGTGGATGTCGCGGATTCGCAGGATGACCGTTTAAATTCAACAATGTCAGTAACGGTGTTGTAAACGCGGCGCTTGGCGCAGCTTCTGGATCTCGGCAGGCGACCCAGTACACGGTGGAAGCCTCCGGGGACTGAGTGTGACTAAACGCCCGATACGGCAATACTCGAATTCTGGAGGTCGGGTGCGCGACACCAGGCACCTTGTCCTTCTCCCATTCCGTACGATCGCCCAGGTACACGCCTTTGATCGAATAGACGCTGAGGGGGACTCCAGTCGCCAACGGAATCGGGACGATGGGATAGGCCGCATCGCTGCTCGTGAGCTGGATCGGGGTTGCCGCGCGCTCGAACAGATTGACGACTGGTGTACAGAACAGCCGGAACGCGCTTGTGCCTAGCGTTGCCAGAATCTGAGCAGCGGCAGAATCGTTGGGCGTACCTTGCACGGCAACGTGGAGCGTCAGGCGCCGCGCCCCGGCGGCGCGTGCAGCGCGGCGGATTCGACCCAGGTCGATGTCGACGAAATCGAATTTTTCCGGATAGGCGAAATACTCAATCAGACTCCGGAAAGACTGTGAATCGGTTGGCTCTTCGTCGGGCAATAGATGCTCGTCATCACCAAAGCCAATTGCTTCGATCGGGACTTTCGACAAGCTGATCCAGTGCCTGCTGTCGTCCGCTTCCACATAGGCGCTCGACGCCCGAAGCAGGAGTGCGTCGGTCAGTGCGACGACCAATGACCTGTCTCCTGCCAGATGTACGCGAATAGGGCCGGACGGGATCGCCTCGTCGAAGATCTGGGATGCCGCTTCGCTCGCAAAGCTGATCGAAATGATGCCCGTCACCTCCGCCGGGATGCGTGCCGATGCGGGCGCGAGCGTAGCCGGCGAATAACGCGCCGAATGTACGCGCAACGGCGACAACGTGACGTCGTACACGGTACGAAATCGACAGGGCGCCGCGTTGGCGTCAAGCATCGTGCCGCGTGCGATAGTCATCGGCTCGGTTAGCTGGCCAAACATTATCGCCGGATCGAACGAGGCGAGCGCACATGACGGAATGGTACGCAGGTACTGCGGATAGGCGACTTCGAGAAGGGCTTCGGTGAATTGCGGATAGTCGTCGTCGAGTTTCGCGTCAATGCGTGCAGCCAGCAGTGCGAACGACTGCATGATTCGATCGACATGCAGGTCCTCCACGTGGGCGCCGGCAATGCCCAGGCGTGCCGCGATCTTGGGAAAGCGCCGGGAAAATTCCGCAAGATGGCGGACCAGCATCCCAACTTCGTGTTCGTAATGTGACAGCAGATGGTCCATTTGCTATGAATGTTCAATAATCCATAATATTCAGGCCCTGTTTTTCTCGAGTCGAGATCTGGTTCAATCGCCGTGCAGCCATATTAGAATGGCTCGGCCGACAAAAAGCTGCCCCCTCCGCTGAGAGATTCCGAGGCTACAAATGCAAATGTCAGAAATTGCGAGCTTCTTCCAGCTCCAGAGCAATCGCCTGTTTACGATCCAAACGCCGCTGAAAGGGCGATCGGATCTGGTGCTTGTCGATTTCCATTGTACCGAGGGGTTATCCCAGAATTTCGAGACCCACGTTCGACTTGCGTCTCAAGACAAGAACATCGAACTGAAAAAGCTGATCGGTCAGCCGGTTACGATTACCTTGCAGTTGACCGATGCGCTCGCCAGTTCCGAAGAGCGCTATTTCCACGGATATGTTGCAGCGTTCTCGCATCTCGATACGGATGGTGGTTTCGCCATCTATAGCGCCACGATTCTGCCGTGGCTCTGGATGCTCTCTCGTCGACAGGACATCCGGATCTTCCAGGAAGAGAACACTGAGGCGATCCTCACGCGGGTGTTCCAGGAGTATGGAAAGCTCGCGTCGTTCGAGTTCCGCCTGTCGAAGGGAACGAAGAACCGCAGCTATTGCACCCAGTACCGCGAGACGGATCTTGCCTTCGTCGAACGGCTGATGCGAGAGGATGGCCTCTTCTACTACTTCGAGCATGCGAAGGATGGGCACAAGCTGATCATCGCGGATCACTCGGTGACGGCCAAGCCGATCGACGGGCGTAGTCCGTCATTACAGTACAACCAGGACGAGCCGCTCGATAATCTGGCCGTCGTCACGTCGTTTCAGGCCCAACGTCATCTTGCACCCAGCACGGTCGGACTGAAGACCTTCGACTACAAGATTCCCCAGGCGCGACGATTCGTTTCAGGCGGAACTGAAGTCAACCAGGGCGAAGTGCCGTCGTACGAGATCTATGACTACCTGGGCGAACATGGCTTTGCGGATAGCGATCGAGGTGAAGAACTCACGCGTTTCCGGACAGAAGCGCTCGCCGCGCACAGCAAGACGTTCGTCGGAACGACGACCAGCCGGCGGATGATGCCGTGCCGATACTTCGAGCTGGACGACCACTACGATCATGCGAGTACCAAACAGGAAGATCGGCAGTTTCTGTTGCTGACTGTCTCGCACACCGGCACGAACAACTATCAACCTGGCGAGGGAAGCTCGGCGTACTCGTGCAGCTTCACCTGCATTCGCAAGAAAATTCCTTATCGTCCCACGTTCGAGGGCGAGCGTCCGACGATCGTCGGGCCGCAGACGGCGATTGTCGTCGGCCCGAAGGGCGAGGAGATTTATACCGATAGTCTCGGACGCGTGAAGGTCCAGTTTCATTGGGATCGTCTGGGCAAGCGCGATCAAGGCAGCTCATGCTGGGTGCGTGTGAGCCAGCCGTGGGCGGGTAGCGGATTCGGGATGGTCCAGATTCCGCGAATCGGCGACGAAGTGGTCGTGAGTTTTCTTGACGGAAATCCAGACCGTCCCCTGGTGACCTCGCGCGTCTACAACTCGCAGAACATGCCGCCTTGGGAACTTCCGGCCAACGCGACACAGAGCGGGATTCTGACGCGCTCAACCAAGACCGGTAACGTCAACACCGCCAACGCGATCCGCTTCGAGGACAGGAAAGGTGCCGAAGAGGTGTGGCTGCATGCCGAGAAGGATCAGCGCATCGAGGTCGAGCACGACGAGTCGCACTGGGTTGGCAACGATCGCAGCAAGAATATCGATCACGATGAGACGGTGCACGTGAAGCACGATCGGACCGAAACAGTCGACAACAACGAGACCATTCACATCGGCGTGGATCGAACGGAAACCGTAGGCAATAACGAAACGCTGACGGTCGGCGGCAATCGGAACGAAACAATCCAAGGGATGGAAAACCTCTTGATCGCATTGACGTCCACAGAAACGGTCGGGCTCGCAAAAGCCTTGACGGTCGGTGGTGCATATACGGTCACGGTTGCCGGCGCGATCAATACGGCCGCCGGCCTTGCGAGTGCCGAAGAGGTTGGCCTGTCGAAAACCACGATGGTCGGGAAAACCTACACGATCACGGCCGGCGACCGAATCGAGCTTAAGACGGGTAGCGCCGTTCTCATTATGGAGAGCAACGGGCACATCACGTTGCGCGGAACGCAGTTGCTGATTGAGGGCTCCGGGCCAGTACAGATCAACGGTAAGGACGTTGACGTCAACTGACAGGGGGAGCGATGGAATTCTCCAATTACACGCCTTTCCCCGCGCTAGCGTTCGAGTCGTTTACGCCGGATGGCGCGTCGTTCCATACAGTCGTCTTGCGGCAGACCTTCGAACTGCGAAACGGTTCGCTGATACTGGCGCAAACTCAGAAACCTCTCGCAACGTCCGATCGTTTCCACGGTGAGGTGAATCAGTCCAGCGTGGCAGAGGAAAGCGACCTCGCTCCGTATAAACCGTCTTGCGACGTTCTGATCAACGGGGCGGCCTATGCACCGCAGGGTCGACCGTTGTCGCGCTTCATGGTTGGCGTCCAGATTGTGTCCGCGCCTGTTCGATCCAGTGAAGATGCGGGCGTGCTGACGACGAAAGTGTTGCTCGATCGCAGACTATCGGTACACGGCCGAAGATACTTTGCTCGGCGGTCGCTACTTGTTAGATGCATGAATCGACTTGTGAAGGTCGGTACGCTCGGGATAGTGCGCCCCCTGGATTGGGAACTGACGGTGGCGGAGCCCATCACGCAGTTACCTATTCGCTACGAGTTCGCGTGGGGAGGGCAATGTCGAGTCGATGCGGGGAATCCGGCCGAGAAACGTGTGCCGAACGCATCTCGCCTTGATGACACGCAGCGGGCCGCACATCCGGATCAAGAGCGTGTTCCGATCGCGCATACGATTTGCGAAGACAATCCGATCGGTCTAGGGTTTGCGGAGTCCTGGTATATGAAGGCGGTCAGGCCAGAGAAGGTAGCAGCGCCGCAGATCGAACCCAGTGGCGAACCCGTTTCCGTACAGGTGTGGCTTGATGCCTCGAATGGTCAGGCATCGCCATTGTTGCAACCCGTCGGTTTCGGCATTGTTGGTAAAGCGTGGCGCTCAAGGCGGGGGCTTGCCGGTACCTACGACGATCGGTGGCTCGAAGCGCGTCATCCGGGCTTGCCCGAAGATTTTCAGTTCGGCTACTGGAACGGCGCGCATTCGGCGATGCAGGTGCAGCATCTCATGGGCAATGAGACACTCGTGCTGAAGAATCTTGTTCCTGCCGGTACCCCGGGCTCGAAGCCAGACGAACAGGGCAACACGGTCATGCGTATGACTTTGCCAGGCCATTTGTCGATGGGGTGGATATATACCGAGCATTCGCTAAAGTTCGCACCGCTTCTACTCGATACGCTGTCAGTGGATCTTTCGGACGTGTCAAAGCCGGAGGTGACAATGATTTGGCGCGCAACGCTGATGAAATCGGTGCGCGCGCAGCGCTTTGAAGCAAGGTTCGTCGACCGGACTGACATGGAGCGCATTGTTGCGCGTTCGACGGAAGACTCGATCGGACGGGCGGGGGCGCAACATGGCTGAGCCGCTGGAAATTACGGTCACTGGGGACGCTGGTGACGTTTTCCGTGAGCACTTCAACATCCAGAGTGTCGAGCAGGCCCGCGACGCAGTGAACAATCTGGATTCGCTATGGAATACACAGAACCCGTGGAGCGATCGTCCTGACCTGCGAGACATATTTGACGAGGCGGCGAAGTCGGTTCAGAGGCGCTTCGAGACCGGCGTCTACAAGCCGGAGGAAAAGGCACAGCCGTCCGATCATTTCTCAACGGGAAACCGGATTGCATCGAGACAGGATGGCAGTTTCAAAGCGGTGAGTAGCACGCCCGACGTTTGCAAGACGCCGATGGGCAGTTCGACGCCACCGGTGCCCTATCAGATCGTTTCGGATCTGAGTGGCTCAGCCGGCATCGTGCCGACCGTGAGATTCAACGGTAAGCCGGCTTACGTGCTCGATCAGAGCGTGGTCCCGACGTGCACGGGTGACGAGGCGGGTTCGGCCACTGGTGTCGGTTCCGGCACGGTGGGAGGCGAGACCAAGCCAACGCGAGGCAGCACGACAGTTCGAGCGGGCGGCCATCCCGTGATACGGGATGGCGACCCCTGCACGATGAACTCCGGCAACTGTACGGGAACCTACGTGACGGCACCTGCGCCGGGAAGTTCGGTTGATGCGAACGGAAACGTCGTGGGGGACGCCAATCCGCCACCCGACAAGGGTGTGATGCATCAAGTCGGTGGGTTCTTCAAAGGGGCCGGCGGCGCGGTGTGGGATATGGCGAAGGGTTTGGGTGGACTGGCAGTCGGAGCGGCCAAGTTGTCGCCAGTGTCGCAGGCTGCCGAAGGCTTGTCCGACCTGACGGGGCTATATGACTATCATGGATACTCCCAGACCGTCGATTCTGCCGGAAAGACGGCGCAGGCAATCTACGATCATCCTGGGGCGATTGTTGATGGCATCACCAAGCCGTATATGGAGGCGTGGAGCCAGGGCAACTATGGCGAGGCGCTGGGGCGCGGCGCGGTCGACATCGGCGGTTTGTTTGTCGGTGGTGTCGGCGTAGCCGGCAAGGCTGGCGAAGCGGCGAATGTGGCTGGCAAGGTCGGAGAGGCGGCTAACGTTGGCGGTAAGATTGGAGAGACAGCGAGTGTGGCTGGAAAAGTCGGCGACGCCACGACTGTCGCTGGCAAGATGGGGGAGACGGCTGAAGCGACAAGCGCAGCAGGTCGAACGGGAGAAGCCGCGAACGCTGCAAAGGCTGCGGATACCGCGGGTGAGTCGCAATTGGGTCGAGGAGCCGTTGGCGACGATGCGACGACTGCAGGTACGAAGGCGGCGGGTGACGCGGCGGGGACCAACGCTCCGGTTGTCCACAAGAGCGAATTCGACGCGTTGGCGGATATTTCTGGAGATGGGATTCGAGTCAAGCCTTCAGGAGGAGCCTGGAAGTACCCGCCAAACTGGAATAGCTGGGTCAAGAAGGGCGGGAAAATTGTCACCCACGAAGATGGATCGGTCACATACATCCGCAAGGATGGCGTGCAGGTCACTTACAACAAGGAAGGATTCCCCGATTTCTCACCGCACGCTACCGAGTCGGTCAAGATCGACGATATGCAGTTTAACCATACGAGCGACTTCAGAAAGGCCAACGAGAAGATCGGACTGACAGGAAGCGATCCGCCCGATGGATTTACGTGGCACCATGTGGAAGACGGCAAGACAATGCAGTTAGTACCACAATCGATTCACAATGTTGCCGAAGGTGGTTTCCCTCATGCTGGCGGTGTGTCCGTCGGTGGTGGCGGGTAGGGATCCGCAGAACTGGATATTTGATGGTGAAAGCACATGAGAGCGTTGACGTATTCAACACATAGCCATTCGTCAGTGCGGTACGACGGTGCTGCCGACGATGCGATTGATGAGTTTTTTTCGTCGCACGAGCTGATGTGTCCAGCAGCCTATAAGGCTTTCTTGCAACAGTACAACGGCGGTTGCTTCAATGAAGGCTATCTTCAGGACACCCCGTTGGGTCCGTTGTTGGTTTCCTATTTTTCAACTCTTTCGCCCAGCAAGAATCGGCATATTCCTACGCAGATGGAAAATCTGGACGAATATATTCCGGTTGGCTTCGTGCCTATAGCTGATGATCCGGGCGGAAACTTGTACCTGTTGGATTGCGATCGAAATCCGGATCGCAATGGGAAGGTATATTTTTGGAATCATGAGGGTGCGGAGCCTGCGGAAGATCCAACATTAGGCAGCTTCGATAACATAACGCTACTGTTTGATTCATTCTCGGAATTTCTGGATGCATTGAAAGATAAAGATTTGGCTTGATGGCTTGGATTGTGATTTTTAAGGAATGAAGATGGATTATCCTCTGTCTGGTGAAACGGAGGCTGCTGCGGCATCGCTACTCAATGCCTCCCCGCAACCCAAGAAGATCGGGGCGAAAACGGTAAATGTGATTGAGCGGGCTGACGGCGCGATAACGGCTTTTTCCGAGAATGGAAAGGTGTATTCTGTTCGTATCAGGAGCCCGTTTTCGGGTGATGTTCGTGGAGTCGGGATCGGTTACGCGAAAGATGAGGTCATTCGTGTTTTGGGGAAGCCAGATAGGTTGTGGCCTGTTCATGACGGTATCGATCGTTGGTTTTACGACGCGAAGGCCTTTATGAGGGTGGATTTTAATCCGGATAGTGATTTGGTTGAATTTATATATGTCTAAATGAAAACCCCGAGGTTCTTTGAAAGGTAGTGAATATCTTCGAGGGAGCAAAGCCAGCCTTCAAGAGCCGCGGCAATAAATGTGGAATCTGAGGAGCCAGACGTCCGGCGGTCCGGTACACGAGTCTCCACCGTTCCGCATTTCAGCATACATCGCATTGTTGATTTTCATGTCATCCCTCTGGCGCTGGTCTCGATAGTCTTCCTTTCGATTCGCAGCGGAAGTCCGCACCGTAGTCCGGCAACAGCTTATTGCACGTGAGCAGCAACTGCCGCTGCGCGTCCGCCGCCGACATGTGCTGGATGAGGCGGGCGTCAGTATTCGCTCGGGCATCGCCACGGCGTTCGGGTTCGTCGAGCGAAAGCGATTACAGGCGCGCCGGGTGCTTCCTGCAAGTGATCGGCCAGCGGCATGGGTGTGCGGGCCAATCCGCGCCCGAAGTACGCGAACGCACCCACACGCGCCCCGGGAATCGATCTTCGCCGCTCGCGCGCGGGCGACGCGCGAATCCCTTCGTCGGGCAGGTTGTCGAGGAGCCATCAGGCCGGACGCTCGGCCGACGTATCGATGAACGGTTCCACGCGCAGTTCTGACGCTTGCGACGGCGGATATCCGACACCTGCAGCCGGCGCGCGGCGACCACTGATTTCACAGACCCTCCACATGGTTCGTCCCTGCAGCGGTCCTGCCGAATTTCCGGCAAGGCCGTCGCGCATCCATTGCCGGGAGAACATCATGCGATATCCGTTGCAGTACTCCGACGCAGGCACGTCGGTGCCGCTTCTGTCCGAACCCGATCCGCACGCCCTGGCGTCGCGGGCGGACATCGAGGAGGTGTGAGCCATGAGCAACGAAGCACTTGACCCGCTACTGCGACAGTTCGCAGAGAAGCGGTTGGGACGGCCCCTCGCGCCGGGTGAAGAACAGGCGCTGCTGGAGCGGCTGCCGAGCAGGCATGCCGACCACCCGGCGCCTGCTCCAGGCACGGCCGCCCAGGCGCACGCCACGAACCCGCCATTGCAGTTGAAAACCCGGCAGGAGGCGCGCGAGCAAATCAAGCATTTCCTGCAGCTCAATCAGCAGAAGGCATACGAGAAGATGCGCGGCATCCTGCAGACAATCGACGCGCAGAACGAGACGACGCTCGGCATGCTGGCGTCGGAACAGCGGAAGGTGTCCGGGGTGCTCGATGCGCACGAGTCTGCGGACGACGCTCAGGCATCCGGCGAGGCCGACATCCAGGACAGCACCCGTCAGGCGCTGGCGATGATCGGTGAACAGCTGACGAGTCTCATCCGTCAGGAAATCGAAGCATGCTTCCGGCAATACGTCGACTCGCTTGCCGCACGGCTCGATGCGATATACGACCGGCTGCAAAGCCTCGGCGCCTGTTCGACCGAACTGTCCGAATCGACGGCGCCGGATGCCGCCGCCGCGGTCGTTCACGACACCCCGGGCCCAGCGTCCATGCAGTAGCACGCGGGTCATGCGGCTGAACGCGAAAAACGGCCGGCCCCGATGTGCGACCTCTCAACTACGTGAACCAAGGAGCAGCAAATGACTCATTCGTGTCAGGTGTGCCAGGTCAATCCCGCGATTACCGATGCGGTCACGCAGGTCAACGTCAAGGTGGTCGCCGAAGCGCCGGCAATGGCGATGGGCTCGCTGTACCAGGCCCAGAGCCATTCGCTCAGCATCCTGTTCGAGAACGCGGTGCAGCAGCAGTCGCAGGCCGCGATCCAGTCGCAGACGTCGACGAACGTGGGGACGATGCAGCTCTACACGATCGGGCCGGAAAGCGCGGGCGCGGCCGCCACGGAAATCGGCGCGAACGGGATCATCGCGCTGCTGGCCGACGTGATCGCGATCGGGAAGGCGGTGAAGGGCACCTAAGGCGCCGTCGCAATGCCGTGGTCGAGCGGCGGCGCAAGCGGCACGAGCCGCCAATACGCCCGCCGCGCCGCGGATCCGCAGCACGGCCGCCGGTACCTGAGCAGCGGTGCCGCGCGGCGTTCCGGAGCAACCGACAGAACGGGCCGAGCCGATTCGATGCGGCGCCCGTTCGCAAATCAGGAGAAATACGATGGCAAACGACGCAAATGCGACCGCCGACGATTCGAAGGACCCCTGCGACTGCAAGACCTGCGCGGTCAATGCCGCGATCACGGACGCGGTCACGCAGACCAACGTCAAGGTGGTGGGCGAAGCGCCCGCGATGGCGACGGGCTCGCTGTACCAGGCCCAGAGCCATTCGCTCAGCGTGTTGTTCGAGAACGCCGTGCAGCAGCAGTCGCAGTCCGCGGTGCAGCTGCCGACCTCGACGAACGTGGGGACGATGCAGCTCTACACGCTCGGACCGGCAAGCGCGGGCGCGGCCGCCACGGAAATCGGCTCGAACGGCGTGCTCTCCGTGCTGGCTGACGTGCTCGCGATCGGCAAGGCGCTCGCCTGACGCGTAACCCGGAGTCGGCGCCGGGCGGCGGCCCCGGTCACGGTGGCGGCCGCTCGGCGCCCGATGTCGTGCCGACACCCGCGACGGCGGGCGCCCGCGTCGCATCGCCGGTCGCGCGGCGCGCTTCGCCGACCGACCCACTCATGCTTTCGCCGTGACCGCGCCGACTGCGTCGCGGCGGCGAGCAAAACAGGAGTAACGACATGCCGGAACAGGCCTCCGCCGCGATTGCCGATGCGGTCACGCAAGCCAACGTCAAGGTGGTGGGTGAAGCGCCCTCCGTGGCCCTGGGCACACTCATGCAGTCGAACAGCCATGCGTCCGCGATCCTGCTTCACAACGCGGTGCAGATGCAGGCGAATCAGGCGGCATCCAACCTCGCCGCCACGACCGTCGGCATCATGCAGCTCTATGCCGGCTCGCCGGTGGCGGTGGCCACCGCGGCGCGATCGGCGAACGACAGCTTTGTGTCGCAACTGGCTGCCGTCGCGCAGTTGATGAACGCCATCGGCCACTGGCGCGGCTGACCTTCACCGCGCGCCGCGCAACCCGGCGCGCAACCTCCCGGCGCTGCGGCGCCGCACGACACACGTGCGTGCCGAGGCATCAATTTGCGTCGGCGATGTACCGGAGCCGCTCCGGTTGCTCGATCGTCACGCCGTGTTCGTGAAGCCGGATCAGCCCGTCGCGCTGCATCTTCTGCAGGGTGCCGTTCAGTCGCGGACGGCTGACGTTGAGCATCGCGGCCAGGATGCTCTGACTCTCCGGCAGCGGCACCTCGAGATCGTTCCCTTGCATGCGGTTCAGCAGATGGCGCGCGAGCCTTGCTTCGAGACGGTACAGGCACGCCGACTCGGCGAAGTCGCTGAGCTGATGGATGTGCAGGCACAGTTGCTCGTAGATGCGCTCCATGAAATCCGCGTTGGCCCGCAGCGGTGCGAAGTACTGGCGATGCAGCAGCGAAATGCGGCAGTCGGGGCTCAACTGAGCGGTGAAGCTGCGCCGGTGTGCGCGAAGTAGCGTGCTTTCGCCGATCAGTTCGCCCGGCATCGAGTGGCCGAGAATGATTTCGCGTCCGCCGGGTTCGTGCAGTGTCTTGTAGACGCGGCCACGGTGCACGAAGGCGACGAACTCTTCCGGATCGCCCTTGAAGAACAACATGCGGTTGCCGAGTTCGGGCCAGTGCGTGACATGCCGCTCGATGTGAGCGAGCAGGCTTTCCGGGAGATCCGTGAGTATCGGTATGTTGCGCAGCGTTTGGGCGTTAGCAAGGGCAGGCATGTTTTCGGTGCGAGGTTGTTTGACGATGCGGCCACCTAGCGGAAAACGCTGCCTCTGGCACTGCGTGAAAAAAATAATGAAGAGAGCGAAATAATCGGCGAGCAGTCCAGATGTGACGCCACTTCGACGGCAAGGACGCTCGGTCGACCGATATGGATAGCGGCGTGAGGGCGCGCGAACTCATCGCGGCGGCAGTCGTTCTTTTTTCATGGAAATGCCGTTATTTACGCCCGACGGAGCGCCTGACACGACGGAACGGGCTGCGCCCGGGAGTCAATAATTTCCGTTCATAATAATCAAGAAAATTGACCAAAACGATTATCTTGATAATGGTGTTACGCGGGTAACAGCGTCATTCTCAGGATCAAATCGATTCTGTGCTTTCCATAAAAAAGGAGGGCACGGGATGACAACCTCGAACCAGCACGCTGCCTCGCCGGCAGCGTCACAGGCGCAGCAGCTCGATCACACGTGGCGTGAAATGCAGGGGAAGTTGCGACGGCGGGCGCGCCTCTTGTGCAAGGGTGATATTCACCGTGCTGACGAACTGCTTTCGGATACCGCACTCAAGGTTCACATTTACCTGCAGCGTTCGCCCGAGCGCGTTCGGAACCTGGCCGGCTTTCTCTTTCTGGCGCTGAACCACGCGTTCCTCTCTGGCGCGCGCCACCGTCAGCGCGAAAACGGCATGCTCGAATTCGACTCGAACTGGGACGACGATCACACCGCCGAGCTGGCTGGCCATGCACCGTCGGTGGAGCAGCAGCTACTGCTGCGGCAGCAGTTGCTGCGTCTCGAACAGGCGCTGTCCATGCTTCCGCCGCAGCAGCAGGTGCTATTCACGCTGAAGTTCGAGGAGGACCAGCCCTATCCGCATATCGCGGCGATGCTCGGGATCAACGAACCGCTTGCCAGAAAGCGCGTCGAGCTGCTGCGCAAGAAGTTGCGCGCGGAACTCGCTTGAGCGAGTTCACGAACGCAGGGACGCAGCGTTCCTAACGGCATACGCGGCGTCGATGGCCCGCCCGTTCCTTCAATCGCATGCCGGAGCCGAGATCCGAGGAGGCCTCGTGGCAGACAAAGTCAATGAGCAGGTTACCGACGCGTTGACGCAGACCAATGTCAACGTCGTGGCGGGATCGCCGGCACAGGCGCTGGGCATGCTTTATCAGATGTTCAGCCAGGCCGTCGGCATCTCGGCACAGAACATGACGCAGCAGCAGGCGGCGCTGAACCAGATTTCGAACGCCGTCGTGTCGAAGGCGGTGGCGATGATCCTGTCCGTCGAAGCATCACCGAAGGGCACGTCCGGCGGCGCATCGGGAGGCGTGCCGCATGCCGCGACGGGTGGGCCGCAGACGGGTTCCACGCATTAGGACGCGATGACTCTCGGGATACCTGAACCATGAACATGAAAGGCATGTTGGGCGGGCGCGGCGACGACGCGCCGCAGACGCCGCGCGATGTCGAAGACGCTGCAGCCGAAGCCGCGACGCCGGCCGATGTCGCGCCGGCCGCCGCAGCGCCGAAGGTCGGCGCGCGCGCGTGGCCGGTCAACCGGCTGCGCAGGCTCACCGATGCGCTGAAGGCGCCGAACCAGATCGCGGATGCGGCCGGGCGCGGCGGCTCCGCGCTGCAGACCGTGCAGGCGATCAACGCGGAAGCGGCGTCCTACGCGACGACGCAGATCGCCGTCGGTCCGAACATGTTGATCACGCAGGCGGGCGGCATGGTCGCGCAGGCGGCGGCCAACTACTTCGAGGCGTCGACGTCGCTGGCGATCGCG
Organism: Burkholderia sp. Bp9140; assembly: GCF_003853425.1. Classification (NCBI taxonomy): domain Bacteria; kingdom Pseudomonadati; phylum Pseudomonadota; class Betaproteobacteria; order Burkholderiales; family Burkholderiaceae; genus Burkholderia; species Burkholderia sp. Bp9140. Next base: position 44,563 of record NZ_QTPQ01000042.1, on the reverse strand, counting down.
GGCAAGAGCGTGCTGATGAAGGATCTGGCGCAGAAGACCATCGACGAGAACGTGCCCGGGATGGCGATGGATGCGATGGGCCTGCTGTTGACGGACCTGTTCGTCGCGACTGCGGCGATCGTCGCGGGCGCCGCGGAAGCGATCGAAGGGGAGGCCGCGAGCGTCGCGCTCGACAAGATCGACGAGAGCCTGCAGAAGTACCAGGCGCTGCTGGACAAGAAGGGCGCGTAGTGCACGCCCGCGGGCGCCGCGGCGCATCGCCGCTGCACGTCCGGTGGCGACGGAAGTCCTTGGGGACGCGAGGCGAAGGTGAGCGACGTGCGGATTTCCAACTCGCCGATTCTCGGGCACGAGCGGAGAAATAACGGTGCCACCGACAGGTGGGTCCATTGTCGCGTCGATGCCGAACGTCCCGGGCAATCATGCCCGTGAACGCAGGTCGATTGATTTTTGCGTGCACAGCGACAAAGAATCAATCGACACGACCCGCAGGGCCGCCAGGCCTGATGCGGGATGTGTGAGCGGCGGGACCGACGCACGTCCGTTTTCCCGAACACGTCGCGGCCCTGCTACCGGTAGTCCCATCGAGTCATGTGAGGAACTCATGCCCTACATCATTCAGAACGTACAGGGTCCCGCGCCGCTGGCAGTTGGCGAGTGCATCTGGGGAGATGCGACGGAAATCAATTTCGGCGCGATGACGAGCTGCATCGCGCTCGTCGAGCAGACACCGGGCCAGCCTGCGTCAGTGCGCGGGATCCATCTGTCGATCGTCAGCGGCGACGGTACGCCGATCTACGATCCGGCGTCGAACGTGGCCGGACAGGTCGGCACGATCATGCAGCCGAGCGGCAACCTGCGTGCATGCCTCGGGCGCATCGACGTCTGGCAGGCCAGCCAGTCGCAGCAGCTGCGGGATTTCTTTGTCGGACTGATGCAGAGCCTCGATATGACGACCTGGGTGCAGTTGCCGGACGGCAATCTGCGGGTGCGGTTCAACAGTGGCGTGATCCAGTATCAGCAGGGCGCCGGCGCGTGGACCGACGTGTAGCAGGCGCGGTACGGTGAAGCGGCGCCCGCCACGCGAAGGGGCACCGGCTCATACCATTTGCGTGATCGTCGTTGATGCTGCGTAGCGGCTGTTTCCGACCGAGGCTGTGTGGAAACCGTCGGTGCCCCCACTGAGACGGAATGACCCTCGTGCCAGTTCGGCGCGGCCGATTGCAGTGGTCCGTCATGTGACAGGTGCCAGGACTGGGTGCTACGGCAATGCTTGCGTTACGTTTGCGCGAGGCCCACTGGCGCTCTCAGGCGCTCGCCGCGCGTATTGCCCTCATCGTTTTCGCGAATCCCGGTATCGCGAGGACATCGAGCCAGGCTCGGCGAGCAGCGTGAGTAGCACCCGCTCCACTTCCCGCGGACGCTCCAGCATCAACGGATGGCCGCAGGCTCGCAGCACCTTATGGCTCACCCGCGGCAGCGCATCGGCCAGAGCCCGGCCGCCCGCCGCCGGCCTCAGCCCGTCGGCATCGACCGACAGCACGGCGATTAGCACGTTGGGCTTGCCGCGATCGCGCTCGAATCGTGGTGTCTCGCTCAGGCTGGCAGCACGAGTGGCGTGTTGCCGGCCTGCTGGTTCCAGTTGTCGAGCGCCTGCAGATAATCTCCCGCCGGATTCACCTTGAACGCGAGCTTCGCTGGCGCCACGGTGACCACGCCCGGCTCCGACAGATTGAAGCCCCACGCCACGCCGCCCAGATAGGCGCTGTGCTGCACATCCACCGCGATCGTCACGAGCCGGACCTGCACCAGTTCGCCGACGCGCGCTGCCATGTGCCGGGGCGTATCGACGATCCACGCCCGCTGGTAGCCCTTGCCGCGCCTCGAGCCTGCGCCTGACAAGGTCTGGATGCCGTTCTGCTTGATCCAGTCACGCAACTGCGGCGTGATGTTCGGCGTCAGATCGCGGATTGGCCGGGGCACGCCCAGATCATTGGTGCCGTACCAGGGCGACAGACTGTTGGAATCGAGCGACCAGCCGTTCGCCGCGCGTGCCCGTTCGCGCTCGTTGATCCATTGTCCCTGCGGCCGGATCAGTTGGACCAGCCGCACGTTGTCGCTGTCCAGGTCCGCGCGGAACCAGAGTGCCGTATCGACGCCCACGTTGATGCGCCCGCCAACGGGTTCGCCTGGGCTCGAGTTGTAAGGGGCATACACGGCGAACTCGAATTCGCCGCCCGAAGTGTGAATCGTCGTCATCGATTTCTCCTGGATGAATTGAGCCTGCACCGAGTAGGACGTGAGCGCGCCACACGCGTGAATGGCGTTGTTGCATGAATTGGGTGGCACACGATGATCGCGCGCAAGGATCTGGGCGAGCTCGACACGATCGTTCATCCGGACGCCGTGTTCCGCTCGCCGATGGCGTTCAAGCCGTACGGACCGGCGCCCGCGCTGCTGCTGGCGCTGCGCACGGTACTCACGATCCTGGAGAACGTCGAATACCATCGCCAGTTCGCCGCCGACGACGGCACGAGCGTCGTGCTGGAATTCAGCGCGACGCTCGGGGACAAGCGGCTGAAGGGGATCGACATGATCCGCTTCGACGTCGACGGACGGATCGTCGAATTCGAGGTGATGATCCGGCCGTTCAATGCGCTGCAGGCGCTCGGCGCGGAAATGGGCGCGCGGCTGGCCCAGCAGCTTCCGGCGTTCAAGGTCGGCGGGTGAGCGACGGCGGCGCCGAGGTGCCCGCGCGTTGCTACCCGCGATCGGGCCGCGCGCGGAGTGCATCGGGCAGCACCGCCGCCATCCCGCGCGCAACCTGACAAAATCCCGACGATTCAAGTGATATATTGTATCATCTGACGTTTTCGCCGGGGCCAGCCTGATTTGTCGGGCATGGCTGATCGCGGCGAAGCCACGCGAAGATCGATACGAAGTGACGAAAACCAGGAACAGACCGGCGCGGCGCGACCGACGCCATCCGGCATCGGACCGCAACCACGGGGGCTGGCGCGCATGTGCCGCACGAGGGTGCACGACGCTGCTGGGTTGTGCGGTGGCGAGCTCCGGCGCGCTCGCCGCGGAAGCGGTCACGCCGGCGCCTGAGGACCGGCACGCGCTACCGGCGATCAGCGTCACTGCGCCAGCGGCCGAGGCCGACCCGCTCATGCAGCCGCTCGAAACGGGTTCGCGGCTCGGGCTCGCGAGCCTCGACACGCCCGCGAGCGTCGAGACGGTCACGGCCGACATGATCGACGCGCGCGGCGATCGCACGGTGCTCGATGCGGTGACGCGCGCCGCGGGCTTCGCGAGCGCGATGGCGCCCGGCACGGGCGGCACGGCATTGAGCGTGCGCGGCTTCAGCGGGCAGGAATCGGTGATGACGCTGCTCGACGGCGTGCGGCTCTTGCCGGCGGCCGGCACGATCACGTTTCCGTTCGATACGCGATCGGTCGAGCGCATCGAGGTGCTGCGCGGCCCCGCGTCGGTGCTGTACGGGGAGGGCGCGATCGGCGGCGTCGTCAACGTCGTGCCGAAGCGGCCGCAGCGCACGCGCGAGACGACGCTGCAGGTCGGCGTGGGCGCCGACGGCGCGAAGCGCGTCGCGTTCGATACGACGGGCGCGCTCGGGCCGCAGCTGTCGTACCGCTTCTACGTGAGCGATGCGCGTGCGAACGGCCTCGCGGAACGGGCCGATACGCACACGAGCGCGCTCGGCGGCGCGCTGAGGCTCGACGTGAGCCCGCGCTTCGCGCTGACGCTCGATTACGACTACGGCCGCCAGATGCCGCAGACGTACTATGGCGTGCCCGCACCGAACGGCTTGCTCGATCCGTCGCTGCGCAAGCTGAACTACAACGTCGGCGATGCGTCGATCGCGTACTACGACCAGTGGACGCGCCTGTCCGCGCGCTACCGCCCCGCGCCGGGCGTGACGATCGACAATCAGCTCTACTACCTGACGTCGAACCGCCACTGGCGCAACGCGGAAGCGTATGTGCTCGATCCCGGCACGGGGCGCGTCACGCGCGGCGACTATCTCGACATCGGTCACCACCAGCGGCAGCTCGGCGACCGGCTGAGCGCGCGGTTCGACGGCACGCTGTTCGGCCGCGCGAACCGTTTCGTCGTCGGCGCCGAGTTCAGCCGCATCACGTTCACCGGCACCAACAATGCGCCGTACGGCGGCGAATCGACGGTTCCCGCGCACGGCTTCGACCCCGGCATATTCGCGAGCGACGATCCGACGGTGCCGCAGTTCAGCACGCGCGCGAACCAGGTCGCGATGTTCGCGGAGAACCGCCTCGAGGTGCTGCCGCGGCTTGCGTGGGTGAGCGGGCTGCGTTACGACCACATTGCATTCAGCCGCGAGCAGGCGGCCACCGGCGCGGGCTTCGACAAGCGCTTCGCGAACGTCGGCTGGCGCACCGGCTTCGTGTTCGAGATCGCGCCGGCGCTCACCGCGTACGCGCAGTACACGACCGGCGCGGAGGGTGTCGGCTCGCTCGTCACGTTGTCGGCCTCGCAGATCGGCTACCGGCTCGCGACCGGCGAGCAATGGGAAGCGGGCGTCAAGCAGTCGCTGTTCGGCGGCCGCGCATACTGGACGCTCGCCGCGTACGAGATCACGAAGCGGAACCTGTTGAGCACCGATCCGTTCAATCCGGCGCTGCGCCGGCAGGTCGGCCGGCAATCGTCGCGCGGTGTCGAGCTGACGGGCGGCGCACGGCTGCCGTACGGCGTGACGCTCGATGCGAACGTCGCATTGCTGCACGCGCGTTACGACGAATTCGACCAGCAAGTGGGCGCTACCACGGTATCGCGTGCGGGCAACGTGCCGACCGGCGTGCCGCAGCAGACGGCGAACCTGTGGCTCGGCTGGGCGTTCGCCGAGCGCTGGCAGGCGAATGCGGGCGTGCGCTACGTCGGCGCGACGTACGGCGACGATGCGAACCGGCTCAAGGTACCGTCGTATACGGTGTTCGACGCGTCGCTGCGCTGGCAGCCAAGCTCGCGCACCGAGTTGGCACTCTACCTGCGCAACCTCGCGAACCGCACCTATGCGGTGACGACCTCGAACGGCGGCGAGCAATGGCTGCTCGCCCCGTCGCGCGCGGCGGAGCTCGTCGCGACGATGCGCTTCCGATGACGAGCAGCGTGACGCCCGTGATGCACATGCTCGATATCGAGCGCGTGAGCTGGTCGCCCGACGGCGCGCTCGCCGTGCTCGACTCGGTGACGCTCACCGTCGCCGAAGGGGAGTTCGTCGGTCTCGTCGGCCCGAACGGCAGCGGCAAGACGAGCCTGTTGCGCTGCGTGTTCCGTTATGCGCGGCCCGACGCGGGCCGCGTCTCGCTCGATGCGCAGGACGTGTGGCGGATGCGACCGCGCGCGCTCGCGCAGCGCGTTGCGGTGCTGCTGCAGGAGACGCCCGACGACTTCGGGCTGACGGTCGACGAACTGGTCGGCATGGGGCGTACGCCGCACCAGCGCGCATTCGATGCGGAGAGCGCCGACGATCGCCGGATCGTCGAGGCCGCGTTGCGCGATGTCGGTCTCGTCGAGCGCCGCGCGCAACGCTTCGCGTCGCTGTCGGGCGGCGAGAAGCAGCGCGCGCTGCTGGCGCGTGCACTTGCCCAGCAGCCCGAGCTGCTACTGCTCGACGAGCCGACCAACCACCTCGACCTGCGTCACCAGCTCGAACTGCTCGCGCGCGTGCGGCGCCTCGGCATCGCCACGCTCGCGACGATTCACGACCTCAATCTCGCGGCCGCGTACTGCGACCGGCTTCATGTGCTCGCGCACGGGCGCGTCGTCGCGTCCGGCGCGCCGTCCGACGTGCTGACCGATGCGCTGCTGCGCGACGTGTTCGGCGTCGCCGCGCTCGTCGATCGCCATCCGGTCACGGGCCGGCCGCGCATCACGCCGCTTCATCCGGAATGACCGTCATGCCGTTTTCCGCTTCATGCCGCCGATCGTGGCGCTCGTCGCTTTCCCGCCCGTTTCCTTGCCTGTTTCCTCGCCTGTTTCGCCGCCGACTGGTCGCCGCCGCCGTGCTCGGCTGCGCGGCGGCGCATGCCGGCGCCTATCCCGTTACCGTGCGCAGCTGCGATCGCGACCTGACGTTCGAGCGCGCACCGACGCGCGCGGTGAGCAACGACGTGAACCTGACCGAGATGATGCTCGTGCTCGGCCTGAAGGACCGCCTCGTCGGCTATACCGGTATCGGCGGCTGGAAGACCGGCACCGCGCGCGTGCGCGACGCGCTGCGCGGCGTGCCGGAACTGGCCGCGCAGTATCCGTCGCTCGAGGTGCTGGCGGCCGCGCGCGCGGACTTCTATCTCGCCGGCTGGAACTACGGGATGCACGTCGGTGGCGCGGTAACGCCGGCGACGCTCGCACCGTTCGGCATCCGCACGTATGAGCTGACCGAGTCGTGCTCGCACGTGATGAAGCGGCCGCCCGCGTCGTTCGACGACATGTTTCGCGACCTGACCAATCTCGGCCGGATCTTCGGTGTCGACGCGCGCGCCGCGCAGGTCGTCGCCGGCATGCGCGCGCGTCTCGCGGCGGTGGCGCGCGCGATCGGACGTCCCGCGCCGCTGCGCGTGTTCGTCTATGACAGCGGCACCGACAAGCCGATGACCGCGGGCGGGCTCGCGATGCCGAGCGCGCTGCTCGCCGCGGCCGGCGCGCGCAACGTGATGGACGACCTGCCGCGCAGCTGGACGCAGGTCAGCTGGGAAAGCGTGGTCGCGCGCGATCCGCAGGCGATCGTGATCGTCGACTACTCGGCCGTGACGGCCGCGCAGAAGCAGCAGTTCCTGCTGAGCCAGCCGGCGCTCGCACGCGTCGCCGCGATCCGCGACCGGCGCTTCGTCGTGATTCCGTACGACGCGGCGACGCCGGGCCCCGAGAACGTCGCGGCCGTCGAGGCGCTGGCGCGCGCACTGTATCCGGCCGCGTTCGCCGGGCCGTCGCGATGAGCGGGCGGGGCGGGGCGCCGCGGCTTGGCCCGCGCGTGATGCTGCCGTTGTTGACGGCGCTGCTGGCGGTATCGATCGTCGTGTCCGCCGCGTTCGGCCCCGCGCCGATCGCGATGCCGGTCGCGGTGCGGATCGTCGCAGCGCACGTCGCGTCCGCGTTCGGCGCGGCCGCTTCGTTCGCAACCGGCACGGGCGACGACAGCATCGTCTGGCTGATCCGGATGCCGCGCGCGCTGCTCGCCGCGATCGTCGGCGCGACGCTCGCGGCGGTCGGCGTCGCGCTGCAGGCGGCGACCGCGAACCGTCTCGCCGATCCGCACCTGCTCGGCGTGAGCGCGGGCGCGATGCTCGGCGCCGTTGCGGTCACGATGGTGGCCGGCGCCGCATTGGGCCCGTTCACGCTGTCGGCCGCCGCGTTCGCGGGTGCGCTGGCCGCGACCGGGTGTGTCGTCGCGCTCGCGTACCGGCGCGGCCGGCTCGACTCCGACCGGCTGCTGCTCGCCGGCGTGTCCGTGTCGTTCATGATGGCCGCGTTCGGCAACCTGCTGCTGTATCTGGGCGACCAGCGCGCCGCGTCGTCGGTGCTGTTCTGGATGCTCGGCGGCGTCGGGCTCGCGCGCTGGGACCTGCTGCCGGTGCCGGCCATGTGCGCGGTGCTCGCGGGCGGCGCGCTCCATGCGCGGCGGCGCGAGCTGAATGCGCTGATGTCGGGCGACGTCGCGGCCGCCGCGCTCGGCGTGTCGGGCGGCCGGATGCGGCGTGAGGTGTTCGTCGTCGCGTCGTTCGCGACCGGTGCGATGGTCGCGGTGAGCGGCGCGATCGGCTTCATCGGGCTCGTGACGCCGCATCTGTGCCGCCGCGTCGTGGGCGCCGAGCACGGCCGGCTGCTGCCGGTCGCCGCGCTGACGGGCGCGATCCTGCTCGTGTGGGCCGACGTCGCCGCACGCTCGCTCGCGGCGCCGGAGGATTTGCCGATCGGCATCGTGACCGCGCTGTTCGGCAGCCTGTTCTTCGTCGCGCTGTTGCGCCGGCGCTGAGCGGCCGGCGGTGCGCAGCGGGCGAGCGGGGGGCGGCACATCATGTGTCGTCGCGCGGCCGCGCAACCGCTTGTCGAAGCGATGAAGCCGCGCGGGCGACGCCGCACCGGCCGCGTGCCGCACTTGCCTGCGCGTCGCCCAGGAAGTCCGGCAGGGTTCGCGCCGGCAGCGAAATCACGAAGCGTGCGCCGCCGAGCGGCGAATCCTCGAGCCGCACGTTGCCGCCGTGCACGAGCGCAACGCGCCGCACGATCGCGAGCCCGAGACCGAACCCGCCGGTCTGCCGGTCGCGGCTCGAATCGAGCCGCTGGAACGGTTCGAACACGCGCGCGCGTTCGGCGACCGGAATGCCGGGGCCGTCGTCGTCGACGCTCAGCACCAGTGCGCCGGACGCATCGTGCGTCGCGGACAGCAGGACCGTGCGCGCCGCATAGCGTGCGCCGTTGCGGATCAGGTTCAGCAGCGCGCGTGCGACGAGTTTCGGATCGCACACGTGAGTGGCGGGTGCGCCGGCCGTCGACACGCCGAGCGTGATGCCACAATCGGCGACGTCGTTCGCGACGTTGCCGGCGACGCTGTCGATCAACGCCTCGACGATGACGTCCATCGGCGCGAGTTCGCTTGCGCCTTGTTCGAGCCGCCCGATCGTCAGCAATTCGGTCACCAGGTCGTCGAGTTCGCGCACGTCGCGCCGCAGTTCGTCGCGGCGTTCGCGTGTCCGGCCGCTCTCGTCGGAGTCGGCGAGCAGCGCGAGCCCGAATTCGAGGCGTGCGAGCGGCGTCTTCAGCTCGTGCGAGATCCCGTGCATCATCTCGCGCTGCTGCTTGATCGATGCCTCGATCCGCTCGGCCATGTCGTTGAACTGCTGCGACAGCTCATAGATGTTCGAGCGGCCGGACAGCCTCACACGCGTCGACAGGTTGCCCGCGCCGAACGCGTGGGCGGCGGCCTGCAGCTTGCGCAGGTCGCGCCAGTGGTACGAGATCCACAGCACGACCGCGAACAGCGCGGCGAGCGCGAGCAGCAAGTAGGCGTAAATCTTGATGTCGAGATCGGCTGCCTCGGTCGGGCGCGCATGCAGAACGGAGCCGTCTGCGAGCGGCATGTAGTAGTCCTTGCCGTCGTAGCTGATCGCGATCCGGCCGGCGTCGAGATCGCGCAGCGGCGTGCCGCTCAATTGCGCGCGGGCATCGGCCATCGTCACGAAGCCGAATCCCTCGTTGCCGTGCTTCGCGAGTTCGCGCAGCGCGAGCATGCGCTGCGCGCCCGGATGGCGTTCCAGATAATCGTTCAGCACGAACGCGTAGGTTGTCAGCGAATCGCGCTGCGCTTGCGCGACGCGATCATAGAAGATCCGGTCGAACGACAACTGAATGAACATGATCGATCCGGCGACGCACAGGATCACGACGAGGTACAGCCTGATCAACGGGCGCAGCATTTATTCGTCCCACGCGGAAGGGCTGAACAGGTAGCCGCGGCCCCAGATCGTCTTGATCTTGTGCGGCTCCGACGACGCATCCTCGAAACGGCGGCGCAGCTTCGAGATGCCGGAATCGACCGAGCGGTCGAGCCCGTCGAACTCGATCCCGCGCAACTGCTTCAGGATGTCGTCGCGGCTCAGCACGGTGCCGGCCGCGCGCGCGAGGATCAGCAGCAGGTTGAATTCGGCGGTCTTCAGATCGACCGGTTCGCCGCGCCACGTGACGGTGCGGTTCGGCGGCGAGATCGTCAGTTCGCCGAATACCAGCGCGTCGGGCGCGGCGGCGGGTGTTTCGGTCGCGGCCGGTTGTGCGCGGCGCAGCAGCGCGCGGGCGCGCGCCACCAGCACGCGCGGCTCGATCGGCTTCGTCACGTAGTCGTCGGCGCCGGTTTCGAGGCCCGCGACCTGGTCGTAGACGTCCGCGCGCGCGGTGAGAATCAGCACCGGGACGTTGGTGAAGGCGCGAATGCGCCGGCACACTTCCATCCCGTCGAGATTCGGCAGCATCAGGTCGAGTATCACGAGCGCGGGCTGGTGCTCGCGTACCGCCGCGACGGCCAGGTCGCCGCTCCGCACGACCGTTACCGCGAATTCATAGTTGTCGAGGTATTCGCGCACGAGCTGCGCGAGGCGGTCGTCGTCCTCGATCAGCAGCACACGGTATTTGAGCGGGTTGTCGTACATGGTCTCCTCGATACGCGCGTGTCGTCCTGCACCCGGCAGGCGGATGCGCGGCACGGCATGCAAATTCTATCCGGCGTTCCGGCGGCCCGGGCAGCAGGACGACAATCGCGAACAATCGAACACAATTGAGCACAGATTCCCCGCAGATTCCGGACAGTCCCGGCGCATGGCGGCACCTAGACTTCGGGCTCCGTCACTCTTGTCTGAATATCGTGCGCTCAACCGTTCGCCGCTCCCGCTATTGCGTGCCGCTTGCCGGCCTGACCCTTGCCGCCGCCGCCCACGCGGAAAACCAGTATTCGATTTCGCTCGGCGGCGGGTTCGCGCCGCGCTACCAGGGGAGCAACCAGTATCGCGGCGTCGTGGCGCCGGGGTTTTCCGCGAAATTCGGCAACGGCTTCTTCATCGACAGTGCGGAAGGGGCCGGCTACCGGCTGGATCTGCCGCATGGTGCGTTCGTGTCGGCGGCGGTGAGCTACGATCCGGGCCGCGCGGACGAGAACCGCTTCGACCTGCCGGGTTCGGACTACCTGAAGGGGATGGGCCGGATTCCGGGTTCGGTGCTCGTCGGCGTGCGGGCAGGTGTGACGCTGTTCGACGCGGCCGAACTGAGCGTCACGGTCGACACGCCGGTGACGCATACGTCGCGCGGCGTGTCGGGGCACGTCGATCTCGCGGTGCCGGTGTTCAAGACCGCGCAGCACGAGATCGTCGTGACGGGCAGCGTGCATGCCGGCACCGGTCGCTACGCGCAGACGTTCTACGGCGTGACCGATGCACAGTCGATGACGAGCCGCTTCCGGCCGTATTCGACGCGCGGCGGGATCGACAGCGCGACGATGTCGGTCGCGTGGCACTGGAACCTGTCGCGGCACTGGTCGGTGCTCGCGACGGGTGGCGTGGCGCGGTTGCTTGGGCGCCACGGCGACAGCCCGATCGTCCAGTCTCACAGCAACTACTACGGGATGGCCGGCGCGACCTACAAATTCTGAATGGGCGCCGGCGCGCGCATGCCGCACGCGATGCGTCGGCGTTGCGCGTTCGCCGCGCATTGCGTGCGGTAACATGCAGGCGGGGCCGGCAGCACGCCGGGCCGCGACAGGGGGAAACCGATGAAGAACACGAACACGATCGCGATGCTCGTCGCACTCGTTGCGAGCGCAACCTTTGCAGGATGTGCGGACATGAACGTGAAGCACCCCAACGCCACTGCCGGCGGCGCCGCGCCGAACGCCGCGCCTGCGTGCCAGGCGGACGCTGTGCCGGACGACGCGCTGATCGGCAAGACCGAGGCCGATGCGGCCGCGCTGCTCGACGGCTGCCTGTGGCGCGTGCTCGAGCGCGACGGCAAGTCGTTGCCGGGCACGATGGATTACCGGCAGGAGCGCCGCGATCTCGGCATGCGCGACGGCAAGGTGATCTGGGTGCGGCGCGGGTGACGGGTTGTGCCGATGGGGCGATCCCGCAGCCGGAATCGTCGACGTCGTGCGACTGCGCGTGCATTTCAGCGTGAACGGCAGGGCCGACCTGCCATGGGCGGACGATATGAACACGCCCGAACTTGCGCCGACCGTGACGAAGTGAACGCGGCGGCGGCGGCTGGCGAACCCCTGCGCGCGCCCGTTACTTCGAGATATACCAGAGCGCGTCGGTGCTGACGCGCGTGGCCGGTGTCGCCGCGGCCGGTGCCTGGGCCGAGGCGGCAGGCGGCGTGTTCGACGACGTCACCGCGGTGGGCCACGTGGCGGGCGCGCTGGATGTCGTCGGCGTATTCGCGGTGCTCGCGGTCGATGCCGATCCCGACGTCGACGGCGTATTCACATACCACAGTGCATCGGCCGAAGCCGTACGCTTCGCCGGTGCATGCGCGGGCTGTTTCGATGCGGGTGCCGCGGCAGCCGTTGCCGGCGCCGCGCCCGAACGCTGCGTTCCCGCTGCCGCTCCAGCCCCCGCCTGCATCATCGTGCCCGCCGCGCCACGCTGCGCGCGCGCTTCGAACGGCCCGAGCTGGAAGATCAACGTTTGCGCGGGACGCGTCAGAACGGCATACGGGAACTGCAGCTCCCACGACATCAGCACGCGGCCCGACGACGTTTCGGTGAAGATCGCCGGCACATGCTTCATGTCGCTGAACTGCACGTAGATCCGCGCGCCGTCGTCGAACACCTGGGTCGGCTTGGCCTGGTCGGCGCCCGTGACGGTCCAGCCGAAGTTGTACGTGCCGGCCGGGCCGGCAGGCCCGCCTTGCGGCTGCGGCGGCGGTGCGGCCGGCGCGAGCGTGCGGGCACGCGTGACCGGCGGCGCCGGCACGCTCAGGCTCGCGAACGGGTTATACGCCTGCACCTGCTGTGGCGGCGTGAAGGAGGGCGGAAGGATGGGCATGGGAGTATCCGGCGAATCCGGCATGGTCCGGATTGCATCATAGACCTTGCGGGCATACGCGAGGCGCTTGTCGGGCGACGCGGCGTTGTACGCGCCGATCGCGGTCCAGTTGGCGCCGAGCTGGCGGATGTTCTGCGACAGGATCCACGCGCCGACGTACGCGTTGGTGCACGCATCGAACAGGCTTTCCCGCGTGATGCCTTCGCGCGCGAGCGTCGGCAGCCAGGTGCTGTTGATCTGCATCAGGCCGATGTCGACGGTGCCGTTCGTGTTGGTGTTGACGGCGTTCGGATTCATCCCCGATTCGACCTGCGCGATGCCGCGCAGCAGGCTCACGCTCACCTTCTGGAACGTGGCCGCGTCGTCGAGGCAGTCGGCCCGCGCGAGCCCGTGCAGCGCGCACGACAGCGCGATCGTCGCGGCGATCTTCGGCGTGGCGTGGCTGATCGAACGGGCAGTCTGACGCGGCATGGCAGGATGGGGCGGAATCCGGCCGCCCGGTGCAAGGAAATTACGCAGACGCGAAGTGTGCCATAGCGCGCAGGCAAATGGCTGGCGTCAAACTTTCCTTTGCATTTGCCCGCGCGCTTGTCGGGCATTTTCCCTGGCGTCGGTATCGCAGCGCGACGCAATCGAATCGGTAAAAAAGGCTGATTCTCGCGCGGAAGCTGGTGCCAATCGCAGTCGCAATACTGACGCCACGCGTCAGTTGCGCCGCGAATACGGTAATGAATCGCGCAGCAATGGGAGGGAAAACGGCGCGGGCGCCGGTGTGCAGCCCGGAAACGATGACGGCGGCCGCAGCCGCGGTGTCGATGAATCCGCCATCCGGAATCCGCCATGCGATTCCGGCCGACCAGCCGCGCGACACCGCACGCAGCCGGCCGCCCAGGGCGACACGCGCAGCCTTGCGCAGCGTCGGCGGCGATCGGCGCGGAGTGCGAGAATGCGGCCTTCGGCCGGCGCGCATCGCGCCGCTCACCAGGGAAACTCGCATGGACAGTCACATCGCTCCGGTGGAGCTGAAGAAAGCCTACCGTCTCCTCAACCACGGCCCGACCGTGCTCGTGTCGGCCCGCCACGACGGCGTCGACAACGTGATGGCCGCCGCGTGGGCCTGCGCGCTCGATTTCCTGCCGCCGAAGCTGACGGTCGTGCTCGACAAGTCCGCGAAGACGCGCGAGCTCGTCGAGCGCAGCGGCACGTTCGTGATCCAGGTGCCGACGGCCGCGCAACTGCAGCTCACGCATGCGGTCGGCAGTCACAGTCTCGCCGAGCGGCCCGACAAGCTGCGCGACGCGGGCGTCACGCTGTTCGACGTCGAAGGCCATGACCTGCCGTTCGTCGCCGGCTGCTCCGGCTGGCTCGCGTGCAAGCTGATTCCCGAGCCGCACAACCAGCAGACCTACGACCTGTTCATCGGCGAGGTGGTCGGCGCGTGGTCCGACACGCGCGTGTTCCGCGACGGTCACTGGTATTTCGAATCGGCCGATCCGGCGCTGCGCAGCCTGCACTACATCGCGGGCGGCAACTTCTACGCGATCGGCGAGTCGCTGCACGTCGATCCGGGCCAGCCGGACCCGCAGTAAGCAGCCGGCCGGTTGTCGGCCGCCGTTCCAGGCGCGCGGCTCACGCGCGCTTTTTCAATTCCGCGAGCATCACGTCGGCGAACGCCTGCGCGACGCGCGACAGCGTGCGCCCGCGCTTCGCGACGAGCGCGATCGGCCGCACGAACGCGGGGTCGTCGATCGGCTTCGCGACGAGGTCGGGCTCGGCGCGCACCTCGCGCGCGGTTGCCGGCAGGATCGTCACGCCGAGGCCGCCGCGCACCATCGCGACGGCCGTCATCATGTAGGTCGGTTCGCACGCGATGTCGGGCGTGCAGCCGGCCGCGTCCAGCGCGGCATCGACGACGCTGCGCACGCTCGTGCCCTGCGCGGTCAGCACGAGCGGCACGGCGGCGACGTCGGCGGTACGCACGCGCCGCTTGCGCGCGAGCGGATGATCCTTCGGGCACACGGCGACGAGCCGGTCGGCGCCCGCATACAGCACCTCCAGCGATGCATCGAACGCGTCGCCGCCCGTCAATCCGAGATCGGCTTCCTCGTTGCGCACCAGCGCGGTGACGAGGCTCGCGACGCCGTCGCGAATGTCGAACCCCGCGCGCGGCACGTCGCGCCGGAACGACTGGATCAGCTCCGGCAGCAGGCTGGATGCGAAGGTCGGCAGGCACGCGAGCCGTACCGTGCCGCTCGCGCCTTCGCCGAGCGCGCGCGCATCGCGCAGCACGCGCTCCATGTCGTCGAGCGCGCGCTGCAGCAGCGGCAGCAGCTCGCGCCCGGTCTGCGTGAGCGCGACGCTGCGGCTGTTGCGGTCGAACAGCCGCGCGCCGACGATGTCCTCGAGCCGCCGGATCTGCACGGTCAGCGCCGGCTGCGACAGGTGCAGCCGCGCGGCCGCGCGCGTGAAGTTGCCGGCGTGCGCGACGGTGACGAACGCGCGAATGTCGCGAAGGTTCAGATCCATAACGGTTTGTGATTGCTGCGATCAAATCATTTCAATTGTGCTATCGCTGCGCCGACCTTACGCTCGTCTCCAACAAAAGACAAGGTAGGAGACACGGATGCTGCCGTTACTCGGGCTGGGCACGATCGTCGTGCTGCTGGCCGCGATTCTGTCGAAACGCATGTCGCCGCTCGTCGCGCTGATCATCGTGCCGATCGCGGCGTCGCTGATCGGCGGCTTCGGGCTGCACACGAGCAAATTCGTGATCGACGGGCTGAAGGGCCTCGCGCCCGTCGTCGGGATGTTCGTGTTCGCGATCCTCTATTTCGGGACGATCACCGACGCCGGCACGCTCGACCCGATCATCGACCGCATCCTGCGCGCGGTCGGCACGCGGCCCACGCGGATCGTGATGGGCACGACGCTGCTCGCGCTGCTGATCCACCTCGATGGCTCGGGCGCCGTCTGCTTTCTCGTGACGATTCCCGCGGTGCTGCCGCTGTACGACCGCCTGAAGATGGACCGGCGCGTGCTGGCCGCCGCGGTGTCGATGGCCGCGGGGATCAACTTCCTGCCGTGGACGGGGCCGATGATCCGTGCGTCGGCATCGCTGCACCTGCCGGTGTCGGCGTTGTTCAATCCGCTGATTCCGGTGCAGGCGATCGGGCTCGTGTTCGTGTTCGGCGTCGCATACTGGCTCGGGCGGCGCGAGGAGAAGCGGCTCGGCCTGTCGCGCGACGATGCGTCGATCCCGCTGCCCAAACGCGAGCTGACACCCGACGAGCAGGCGCTGCGCCGGCCGCACCTGTTCTGGTTCAACCTGGTGCTGACGCTCGTCGTGCTCGGCACGATGGTCGTGATGGGCGAGAAGATCCCGCCCGCGATCATGTTCATGGTCGGGCTGTGCGTCGCGCTGCTGGTGAACTACCCGGACGTCGACATGCAGCGAAAGCGCATCGACGCGCATGCGCGCGCGGCGCTGATGATGGCCGGCATCCTGCTCGCGGCCGGCGTGTTCACCGGGGTCATGCAGGGCAGCGGGATGCTGAAGGCGATGGCGCAGGCGGCGGTCGGCTTCGTGCCGCCGTCGATGGCCGGCCACATCCCGGTCGCGCTCGGCTTCGCGTCGATGCCGCTCAGCATGCTGTTCGATCCCGATTCGTTCTACTTCGGCGTGCTGCCGGTGATCGCGGAAGTGGCCGGCCAGCTCGGCGTGCCGGCCGTGCAGGTCGGGCAGGCCGCGCTGCTCGGCCAGATGACGACCGGGTTTCCGGTCAGCCCGCTGACGCCCGCGACGTTCCTCGTCGTCGGCCTGTGCGGGATCGAGCTGGCCGAGCACCAGAAATTCACGTTCCCGCTGCTGTTCGGCGCCTCGATCGTGATGACGATCGCGTGCGTCGTGCTGGGCGTTTTTTGATCTCTCCCGGCGCGGCGCGCCGGATGACGGTACGGACATGACAGCAAAGCCACCACACGAACGGCGCGTGCGCATCGGCGCGGGCGCCGGCTACTCGGGCGACCGGATCGAGCCGGCGGTCGAACTGGCCGAACACGGGCAGCTGGACTATCTCGTCTTCGAATGCCTGGCCGAGCGCACGATCGCGATCGCGCAGCAGGCGCGGCGCAAGGATCCGTCGCTCGGCTACGATCCGCTGCTCGACGCGCGCATGCGTGCCGTGCTGCCGGTGGCCGCGGACAAGCGCGTGAGGATCGTGTCGAACATGGGCGCGGCCAACCCGCGCGCGGCCGCGCGGCGCACCGCGCGGATCGCGCAGTCGCTCGGCCTCGCGGGGCTGAAGGTCGCGGCGGTCGAAGGCGACGACGTGCTCGACGTCGTGCTGCGCGGGGCGTTCTGCTTCGAGGAGTCGGGCGACGAAGTCGCCGCGTATCGCGACCGCATCGTGTCCGCGAACGCGTATCTCGGCGCCGCGCCGATCGTCGATGCGCTCGCGGCCGGCGCGGACGTCGTGCTGACCGGGCGCGTCGCCGATCCGTCGCTGTTCGCCGCGCCGCTGATCCATGCGTTCGGCTGGCGGATGGACGACTGGGACACGCTCGGGGCCGCGACGGTCGTCGGCCATCTGCTCGAATGCGCGGGGCAGGTGACGGGCGGCTATTTCGCCGACCCCGGCTACAAGGACGTGCCGAATCTCGCGCGGCTCGGCTTCCCGATCGGCGAGGTCGCGGCCGACGGCTCGGTCGTGATCACCAAGGTGCCGCATGCGGGCGGCCGCGTGAGCGCGGCGACCTGCAAGGAACAGCTGCTGTACGAGATCCATGATCCGGCGCGCTACCTGCAGCCCGACGTCGTCGCGGATTTCACGCGCGTGGCCGTCACGGAGGAGGCACCGGACCGCGTGCGCGTGACGGGCGGGCGCGGCACCGCGCGCACGGATACGCTGAAGGTGTCGGTCGCATACGTCGACGGCCATATCGGCGAAGGACAGATCTCCTACGGCGGGCCGGGGGCGCTGGCGCGCGCGCGGCTCGCGCTCGACATCGTCCGCGAGCGGCTCGCGCTGACCGGCGTGGCCGCGACCGAGTTGCGCTTCGATCTGATCGGCGTCGACTCGCTGTATGGCGACGCGAGGCCCGCCGTGCGCGGCGAGCCGGCCGAAGTCCGCGTGCGGGTCGCCTGCCGTGCGGCGAGTGCGGCCGAAGCCGAGCGGATCGGCAACGAAGTCGAGACGCTTTATACGAACGGGCCGGCCGGCGGCGGCGGTGCGTTCAAGTCGACGCGCGAGGTGATCGCGGTGCAGTCGGTGCTGCTGCCGCGCGCGGCCGTGGCGCCGTCGTTTTCATTCGTGGAGGCCTGATGCACCTGCGTGAACTGGCGCATGCGCGCACCGGCGACAAGGGCAATACGCTGAACGTGTCGGTCATCTGCCGCGATCCGCGTCACTATGAACACCTGCGCGCACATCTCGATGCGCCGGCGGTGAAGGCATGGCTCGCGGGCATCGTGCACGGCGACGTCGTGCGCTACGAACTGCCTGCGCTCGCCGCGTTCAACTTCGTGCTGCGCGATGCGCTCGGCGGCGGCGTCACGCGTTCGCTCGCACTCGACGCGCACGGCAAGTCGGTCAGCTCCGCGCTGCTGGCGATCGACGTGCCCGACCCGGCGTGACGACGTGACGGTGCGCGTCGCCGGCGGGGCGCGTGATCACGGTTACGGAATCAGCAGTTCGCGGCGACCGTCCGCGTGCGCGACGCGTTCGCCGGCGAGGATCTGCCGCGCCGCGCCGCGCCTCGCCTCGCCTCGCCTCGCCGCGGCGCGTTTCCCATCCCGCCGGTGCATTAACCCTTCGGGGGTATCGATCGGCGCGCCCGCTGCCGGTGCATCACGGTTTTTTTGCATGGTCTGACCAGTCGAACCTCAAGTTGCGTCGCGACCGGTCGTTAAATCCGGTTGCGTACTCATTTGACTGTTCGATAACAACGCGCAACCGGAGATCGCCGTCATCATGCTGTCATCAATTCGCGCCCGGATCGTGGCAACCTGCGTCGCCATCGTCGTCACGGCACTCGCCGTCACCGGTGGCCTCGTGTACGAGGTTGTCAAGCGACACAACGACGAGACCATCGACCAGAACCTGCGGTCGGTCCTGGCCGGCCACGCGCTGGCGATCGACGAGTGGGTCGCCGGCCGCGCCCAGCAGACGCAGGCGCTTGCGGATACGCTGGCGATCGGCGAAGGCGATCCGCTGCCGGCACTGACGCTGCTCGGCAAGTCGGGCGGGTTCCAGGTGCTGACGCTCGGCCTGCCGGACCGCACGGCGTTCTCGAACATCCCGCTCGCGTCCGGTTACGATCCGACCGCGCGCCCGTGGTACAAGCAGGCGGTCGAGGCCGGCCGGCTCGTCGTCACCGCGCTGTACCAGGACGCGTCGACCGGCAAGCCGGCGTTTGCATTCGCGGTGCCGATCATGCGCGGCGGCGCGCTGAAGGGCGTGCTGGCGGCGAGTCTCTACATGGAACGCGCAAGCGCAATCGTCGCGTCGATGCACCCGACGCCGGCGAGTTTCGCGTTTCTCGTCGACCGCGGCGGGCGTCTCATCGCGGGCGGGAAGACCGACCTGATCATGAAACCCGCCACGCAGCTGTCACCGGAACTGACGCCCGAGCGTCTCACCGGCCTGCAGAGCGCGACCGAGCCGGTGGCGATCGCGATGGACGGCGTGACCAAGCTGCTGCGCGCGCAACCGATCGCCGGTACGGACTGGTCGCTCGTGATGGCGCTCGACCGGTCGGACGTGACGGCCGGCATGCGCGCCGTCGCGACGACGACGCTCGTGGCCATCGTCATCGTGGCCTGTATCGCGGCCGCGCTCGTCGGCGCGCTGACGAATGCGGCATTCAAGCGCGTGCTGCTGGTGCGCGATGCGCTGACCGACGTCGCGAGCGGGAGCGGCGACCTGACGAAGCGGTTGCGGGCGGACGGCAACGACGAGGCTGCGCAGATCGCGCGCGCGTTCAACCTGTTTGCGGAAAAGATTTCGGCGATCCTGCTGCAGATCCGCGGGTTCAGTGAATCCGTGAGCGTGGCGAGCGCGGAGATCGCACAGGGCAACCAGGACCTGTCGAGCCGGACCGAGCATGCGGCGTCGAGCCTGCAGGAAACCGCGGCAGCGCTCGAGGAGATTGCCGGCACGGCGCGCAACTCGGCCGATGCGGCGACGCAGGTGAACCGGCTCGCGGAATCGGCGTCGGGCGTCGCGATGCGCGGCGGCGAGGTGGTGAGCCAGGTGGTCGCGACGATGGGCGAGATCACGGCGGCCTCGAACGAAATCTCGAACATCATCGGCGTGATCGACGGCATCGCGTTCCAGACCAACATCCTCGCGTTGAATGCGGCCGTCGAGGCGGCGCGCGCGAACGAGCACGGGCGCGGCTTCGCGGTCGTCGCGGGCGAGGTGCGCACGCTCGCGCAACGCAGCGCGCAGGCCGCCAAGGAAATCAAGCAGCTGATCCAGGCGTCCGTCGACAAGATCGAGGGCGGGTCGGAACTCGTGCACACGGCGGGCGCCACGATGGACGAGATCGTCGAGGGCGTGCGCGGCATTACAAGCGTGATCGCGGAAATGACGGTTGCGGCGAACGAGCAGAGCACGGGTCTCGCGCAGGTGAACCAGGCGGTGTCGCAGCTCGATCACTCGACGCAGCAGAACGCGGCGCTCGTCGAGGAGTCCGCCGCGGCCGCGGCGCTGTTGCGCGAGCAGGCGGCGCAGCTCGCGCAAACGGTCGGCGAATTCAAGCTTGCGCGTCCGCAAACGGCCGATATGGCGCCGGCGTGATGCGGCGCGCGCCGGGGCCGCGGCGTGCGTGTACGCTACGGGCTCGCGGGCATCGGCCCGCGCGTGCGGCAGGGGCCGCGCGCATCGACCGGATCCTGGAATGAAGAACGAGATCGTTACGCCGGGCTGCACGAATGGCGAGGCCGGGCGCGGGCGCCGGTTCGCGGCAACGCTGGCCGCACTGTCCGCCCTCGCGGTGTTCACCGCGCTCGCCGCGGTATCGCCTGCCCATGCCGCCGAGCCGACGCATCCCGACCGCCAGCTGCAAAGTTTCATCCGCGACACCTACGGCAAGTGGCGTGCCGATCGCAAGGGCTGGCAGTCGGACGCGGGCGATTTCGTCTATGCGCCGTGCGGATCGCTGCGCGTCGCGACGGCCGACGGCCCGCGCACGCTGCTCGCGATGTGCGGCGAGACCGAGGACGCCGTGCAGAACGGGATGCCGGGGATGGATTCCGATGCCACGTCGGGCGCGATCGACCTGTACGTGCTTCGGCCGTCGCAGGACGGGACGACGCTCGAAGCGGCGCTGAAGAAGACGGGCATCGCGTCCGGCGGGCGCGGCGAGCCGGGCACGGTGAGCATCCAGCGGCTCGGGCCGCACCTGTTCGGTTTCGTCATCGGCGACAGCGATTCGCGGCAAGGCTATACGCAAAGCATCCGCTCGATCTGGCTGCCGTACGGCGACGCGCTGGTGCTGGCGGCGGCGCGCATCGACGAAGCGCTCGACAATGCGGAATCGACCGAATGCGCGAACGATCCGGCGCGCTGCGAGGAACGCCGCTTCGCGATCGCGCCGGACACGCGCGCGGGCGATGGCGTCTATCCGCTGATCGTGACCGAAACCGGCAAGCGTGGCGATCGCGCGATTCACGCGCGCCATACGGTGAAGTTCGACGCGGCGCGCGGCCGCTACATCGTGCCGAAGGCCGTGCGCGAAGGGTATTGAGCGGTTCGCGCGCGGAACCGCGAAACCGGGCGGCGTTGCGCCGCCCGCACCTCACACGTACAGGTAGCGCACGAGGTGGAAGAACACCGGCGCCGCGAAGCAGATCGAATCGACGCGATCGAGCATCCCGCCGTGGCCCGCGATCATCGAGCCCCAGTCCTTGGTGCCGAGCGAGCGCTTCACGGCCGACAGCACGAGGCCGCCGACGAAGCCCGCGATCACGATCGCGAGCGAGATCCCGAACGCCGCGCCGAAGCTGAACGGCGTCACGCGATACAGCGACGCGCCGCACAGCGTCGCGAGCAGGCCGCCGCCGATGAAGCCTTCGACCGTCTTCGACGGCGACAGCCGCGGCGCGATCTTGCGCCGCCCGAACAATTTGCCGACCACATACTGCAGCACGTCGCTGACCTGCACGACGAACAGGAAGAAGAACAGCAGCAGTGCGTTCTGCCCCGCGTAGCGCGGAATGTCGAGGATCAGCACGGCCGGCGCGTGGCTCAGCCCGTACACGCACACCATCAGCGCCCAGTTGATCTTCGCGTTGCGGCTCAGGAATTCACGCGTGTCCTGCGTGAGCGCCGACACCAGCGACATCGCGAAGAACAGGTGCACCGGCACGAAGATCGAGTACATGCCGTACCAGTTGATCCCGAGCAGCAGGTACTGCACCGGAATCGCGATGAAGAACGCGATGAACAGCGTCGTGTGGTCGCTTGCGGTCGTCGGCGTGAGCGTGATGAATTCGCGCAGCGTCAGGTAAGACAGCAGCGCGAACACCAGATACGTGACGTTGTTGCCGAGGCTGATCGCGATGACCATGATCGCGATCATCGCCCACCACGCGCGGATGCGCTGGTTCAGGTTGACGATGGTCGCGCTGGTGCCGCCGCTGCGCGCGCCGAGGATCGCGCCGATCACGGTCGCGAGCAGCAGCACGCCGGTGACGCCCGCGACCAGTTCCCAGAAGAGAATTCGCATGAAGAAGTCCGGAAAAGGGAGAGGGGGGGCGCCGCGTTCAGCCGGCCGGCCGCTGCGGCGGCGCGAGCGCGACGATCGCGTCGCGCATGCGGGCGAGGAAGGTCGGCTTGTCTTCGCCGGCGCCGAGCGCGTCGTTCGCGCCGAAGTGCACCTTGCAGATCAGCGGCACGGGCCAGATCGCGCCCTTCGGCATGATGCGCTGCAGGTTCTCGAGGTAGACGGGTGCCAGCGCGACGTGCGGAAACTCGGTCGCGAGATGGAACAGGCCGCTCTTGAACGGTTGCGGCAACACGTCGGCGCCGCGCGTGCCTTCCGGGAAGATGATGATCGAGTGGCCTTGCCGCAGGGCGTCGCGCACCGGGCCCAACGGGTCGCCGCCGCTTTCACGGTGACGGTCGATCAGCACGACGTTCAGCAGCTTCTGCGCGATGTGGCGCTTCAGGTCGCTGCTGTCCCAGTAGTCGCGTGCCGCGACCGGCCGCACGACCGCGCGCACGTCGCGCGGCAGTGCGGCGAGGATCGCGAGCGTGTCGATATGGCTCGTGTGGTTCGAGAAGTAGATCTTCTGCGTCGGCGACGGCGGCGCCTGATGCCAGACCGGATACGCACCGGCGACGAGCCGCACGATCGACAGCAGGAAATCGCGCTGCCAGACGTTCAGGATGTTCATCGGCGTCGCGCCTCCTGCCTGCATGCCCGCGCAGCCGCGCATGCGCGGCGGGCGGAATCCCGGAATGCCGGCGCGGCAGGATGCGCGCCAGACGGCCATTGTTCAAGTTTTTTCAAATTCGTGGCTGCCTGTCGCAGGGCCGCGATAATCGGACGATTCGCTCGCGTATTTTGCGTCGCGGCGAATGCGCCGGTCGGCGGCGTGATAATCGGCTGTTGCACGAGCGCCCGGTCACAGTTCGAATGCGTTGCTGCGCTCACGGGCCAGCGGATTATCGCGAGTTTCCGTCAAAAACGCCAGATTGCGCGGCGCGGCCGAAGCGGGGCGCGGCTTGACGCGTCGGGGCCGCTCGGCGACGATGACGACCACCTGTCGAAAACCGCCGCTGGCGGTTGCGCCGCCCGGGGCATGGCGGCTGGAAACGTGTCCGAACGTGACGAACCAATAAAACGATGAGCCTCTACGCACTCAAACCGAAATTCCAGAACCGTCTGCGTCCGTTCGCGGATTCGCTTGCCGAACGCGGCGTCACCGCCAACCAGGTCACGCTGCTCGCGGCCGGCGGCTCGATCGTCGTCGGCGCGCTCGCCGGGCTCGGCGTGTTCGCCCGCGTGCTGTTCCTGCTGATCCCGATCTGGCTGTTCGTGCGGATGGCGCTCAACGCGATCGACGGCATGCTCGCGCGGGAACACGGGCAGAAGAGCACGCTCGGCGCATACCTGAACGAGCTCGGCGACGTCGTGTCCGATGTCGCGCTCGTGCTGCCGTTCCTCGCGATTCCCGCGTTCGCGCCGGCCGACGTCTGGCTGTTCGCGCTGACGGCGGTGATCGTCGAATGCGCGGGGCTGATCGGCCCGCTCGCCGGCGCGACGCGCCGCTACGACGGCCCGTTCGGCAAGAGCGACCGCGCGCTTGCGCTCGGCGCGTTCGCGCTGTGGATCGGCTTCGGTCTGCCGGTCGGCAGCGTCGCCGCATGGCTGTGGCGCGTGCTGATCGTGCTGTCGATCGTGACGGTGGTGCGGCGCGTGCAGGCCGGCGTCGCCGAAGCGGGCGGCTGACGGCCCTGGATGGACCGGTGCCGGAGGGCGGCGCCGCATGATTCGAATAACGAGACGAGAGAAACGCATGAACGCACGCACGGCCCGCGAGGCCGACTTCATCACGCACGACGGCGAAACGCTGTTCTATCGTCACTGGCCCGCGACGGGCCCGCGCTGCCGCGGCGCGATCGTGCTGCTGCATCGCGGCCACGAACATTCGGCGCGCGTCGCGCACCTCGTCGACGAGCTCGGCCTGCCGGACTTCGCGTTCTTCGCGTGGGATGCGCGCGGCCACGGCCGCTCGCCCGGCGCGCGCGGCTACAGCCCGAGCGCGGCCGCGTCGGTGCGCGACCTGCAGACCTTCGTCGAGCATATCCGCGACACGCACGGCATCGCGATCGAGGACATGGCCGTGGTCGGGCAGAGCGTCGGCGCGGTGCTCGCGGCTACCTGGGTACACGATTACGCCCCGCCGATCCGCTGCCTCGTGGTCGCGTCGCCCGCGTTCCACATCAAGCTCTACGTGCCGTTCGCGCGGCCGGGGCTGCGGCTGATGCACAAGCTGCGTGGACTGTTCTACGTGAACAGCTACGTCAAGCCGAAATTCCTCACCCACGACCCCGAACGGATCGCGAGCTATGCGGCCGATCCGCTGATCACGCGGCCGATCGCCGTCAACATGCTGCTCGACCTGCACGACACCGCGAAGCGGATCGTCGCCGATGCGGCCGCGATCACGGTGCCGACGCAGCTGTTGATTTCGGGCGCCGACTGGGTCGTGCATCGCGGCCCGCAGGACCGCTTCTTCGAGCGGCTCGGCGCCGCGCGCAAGGAGCGCATCGTGCTGCCCGGCTTCTATCACGACACGCTCGGCGAGCGCGACCGCGCGCAGGCGCTCGCGCCGCTGCGCACGTTCGTGCTGCGCGAGTTCGATATGCCGAGCCCGCGCGTGTCGCTCGCCGACGCCGACCGGCGCGGCGCGTTCCACGACGAATACGCGGCGCTCGGCCGGCCGCCCGCGAACCCGTTCGCGCGTGCGTACTGGGCGATCACGCGGGCGGGCCTGAAGGCCGGCGGCGCGCTGTCGGACGGCATCGCGCTCGGGCTGCGGCTCGGCTTCGATTCGGGTTCGACGCTCGACTACGTGTACCGCAACCGCGCACAGGGCCGGCTCGGCGTCGGCGCGCTGATCGACCGCACCTATCTGGATTCGCCGGGCTGGGTCGGCATCCGTCAGCGCAAGGTGCATCTGCAGGAGCTGATCGGCGCGGCGATCGGCCGGCTGCGCGGCCGCGGCGAACCGGTTCGGATCGTCGACATCGCGGCCGGGCACGGACGCTACGTGCTCGACGCGATCGCGACGGCCGCCGAACGCGACGGCGCGGCGCCCGACGACATCACGCTGCGCGACTACAGCCCGCCGAACGTCGAGGCCGGGCGCGTGCTGATCGCGCAGCGCGGCCTCGAGCCGATCGCGCGCTTCGAGCGCGGCGACGCGTTCGACGAGGCGTCGCTCGCGACGCTCGAGCCGCGCCCGACGCTCGCGATCGTGTCGGGGCTGTATGAACTGTTCGGCGAGAACGCGTTGATCGAGCGCTCGCTGCGCGGGCTCGCGCAGGCGGTGCCGCCCGGCGGCTATCTCGTCTATACGGGGCAGCCGTGGCATCCGCAGCTCGAATTCATCGCGCGTGCGCTGAACAATCACCGTGGCGACGCGACCTGGGTGATGCGCCGCCGCTCGCAGGCCGAGATGGACGAACTCGTCGCGCGCGCCGGTTTCCGCAAGCTCGACCAGCGCATCGACGAGATGGGCATCTTCACGGTCAGTCTCGCGCAGCGGGTCGACGCGTCATGAGCGCGCTCGGCGGCGGCGCGGACGGTCTCGCCGAGCCTGCGGCCGGCGCGCGCGACGCGTCGTTCGCGCTGCGCGTCGGCTGGCTCGCGGCGATGGGCGCCGTGTTCTTTTCCACCTACGGCTTCGCGAACTGGCTCGCCGCGCGCCGTGCGGTGGTGCCGACCTTCGCGTTCGGCTGGGAGCACGCGATTCCGTTCGTGCCGTGGAGCATCGTGCCGTACTGGTCGATCGACCTGCTGTACGCGCTGTCGTTCTTCTTCTGGACCCGCCGCGACGATCTGCTCGATCACGTGAAGCGGCTGTTGACGGTGCAGCTGGTGTCGGTCGCGTGCTTCATCGCGTGGCCGCTGCGCTTCGGCTTCGAGCGCCCCGATGCGCTCGGCGCGGCCGGCGCGCTGTTCACGCTGCTGATGGGGTTCGACAAGCCGTTCAACCAGGCGCCGTCGCTGCACATCGGCCTGCTCGTCGTGCTGTGGGCCGTCTATGCAAAGCATCTGCGCGGCACGGCCGCGCGCATCGTGCTGCATCCGTGGTTCGCGGCGATCGGCGTGTCGGTCCTGACGACCTACCAGCATCACGCGATCGACGTGCCGACCGGCGCGGCCGTCGGCTGTCTGGCGCTGTTCCTGTTTCCGTTGCGCGACGCGGCGGGGCGGCTGCCGGGTGCCGCGGGCTCGCCGTCCGCCGCCGGCCGCGCGCTGGCGCGCCGCTACGCGCTCGGCGCGGCGCTGGTCGCGCTCGCGGCGCTTTACTGCGTGTCGCGTGCGCCGGGCTGGGCGCTGGCGGCCGGGTGGGGCGCGCTGGCGCTCGCGTGCGTCGCGTGGATCTACCGGCGCGGGGCGCCCGGTGCGTTCCAGAAGGACGACGCGGGCCGCATCCCCGTGTTCATCCGCTGGCTGCTCGCACCGACGATCGCCGGCGCGTTCGTCAATTCGCGGCTGTGGACGTTCCGGCAGCCGGCGCCGGTGCGGATCGACGAACGCGTGTCGATCGGCCGTGCGCCGACCACGCGCGACATGCGGCGCCACGGTTTCACCGCGCTCGTCGACCTGACGGCCGAGATGCCGCGCTGGGCCGCGGCCGACGCGTCGTTCGCGTATGCGGCGGTGCCGCAGCTCGACCTCGTCGCGCCAACCTCCGCGCAGCTCGCGGCGGCCGTCGCGGCACTCGAACGCCTGCATGCCGAAGGGCGCGACGTGCTGGTCTGCTGCGCGCTCGGCTACGGGCGCAGCGTGTTGTGCGCGGCCGCCTGGCTTGCCGCGCGGCGCGGGCTCGGCGACGCGCGCGACGCGCTCGCGGCGGTATGGGCGGTGCGGCCGCGCGCGGTCTGGTCGAACGACGCCGTGGCCGTGCTGCAGGACTGGATCGACCGGCGCCGCGTGACGGGAGGGGCGTGATGCGCGACCCGTCCGCCCCGTTCCGGATCGCCGCCGCGCGCGGTGCGCTCGACGCGGGCGCGTGGGCGATCGCGGCCGCGCTGGCCGCGGCCGGTGCCGGCTGGTGGATCGCGTCGGGCTGGACGCCGGCGACGATCGCGCGCGTGCTGCTGGCCCTGGTCAGCACCGTGTCGGGGATTGCCGCGCTGTGGTACGCGGTGCGCATCGAGATCGACCGGCGGCTGTTTGCCGCGCTGGCGCGGGCGGTGTCGGACGACGCGTCGGTCGACGACGGGCTCGCCGCGCTCGATCGGGCGCTCGCCGATCTCGGCTGGATCGATGAAGGGAAGGCCGGACGCACGCTCGACGCGCGGGTGCGCGGCGCGGTCGGGCTGTGCCGTGCCGGCGTGCTGGTTGCGATCGTGCAGTGGAGCGTGGTCGGGCTGGCGATCGCGCTGCCGCGGGTCGGTTAGCCGCGCGGTCGCGGCCCGGGCGGCGGGACGCGGCACGCGTCGTGCATCACGCGTGCGCCACCCGCTGCGTCCGCGTGCGCTTCACTTCGTACATCGCCTGGTCCGCGTACTCGATCAGCGCATTCATGTCGGTGCCGTCGTCGGGCAGCATCGCGACGCCGACACTGACGCCGAGCCGCAGCGGATGCCCCTCGAACTCGAACGGTTCGCCGACCTGCCGGGCGAGCCGGGCGCGCTGCGCGTCGACATCGTCGCGGTTGCCGACGTTGGGCAGGATCACCGCGAACTCGTCGCCGCCGACCCGCGCAACCGTATCCGAGCGCCGCACGGCGCCGAGCATGCGCGCGGCGATGATGCGCAGCAGCGTGTCGGAGGACGGGGTGGCGGTGTCGACGATTTGATCCAGGTCAGTTTTCCATCGAGAAAACGCAGCGCGCGACGCGGGCTTGCGGTAGCATACGCGCCGCTCACGCGGCAGCGCGTTCCGGCGGCTCGCAACGGGTCGCAACGGGTCGTGGTCGCCGTCCGGCCAGCCGGCAGTATGCCGGGCGGCCCGACCGCCAGCAACGGCGTAATTCTTGCCATTCAATCGCGGCGCGCAGCATTTCCGACCGAATTGAGTTTTTTTCCCTTCGTCATCACGAATCAGGGTAAGTTCTGCCCTAATTTTGAGATAGTGTGACGAATGGGCGTGCGCCGGTGCCAGGCGCGCGCAGTACGACGAACCGGCAGCGGAGGAGTCCGGCGCGTCGTTTCCATAAATGCATTCAGGCCAGACATGAGGGGAAGCAGTGGGGATGTGCACTCACGGGCATAGCTGCTTTGCGCGCGCCGATCGCGACGCGCTTGATGACCGGATGATCGCGACGATGCGGGGCCGCGCATGAAGGCGGCGATGTCGTTGTTCGTCCTGTCGGTCGCCACGTTCGGCGCGTTTCATGCGGCCGCGCTGTCGGCCGCACCGATGCCGGCGGTGCCCGCGGCCGCTTCGGCGTCCGCGGGCAGTCCGCCCGGGCCGGCGCTCGCCAGCGGCGCGGCCGTGCCGCCGCTCGCGGCCGCGCCGAGCGCCGCCGGCCTGCCGGCGACGACCGTGCACCTGCCGTTCGCGTCGCTTGGCGCATTCGATCCGGTGCGCCTGCGCGGCGCCGACGATGCGCGCACGATCAGCGCGGGCGTACGGCTCGACCGGGTGGTCACCGGCGCACGGCTGCGCCTGACCTATGCGTACTCGCCGTCGCTGGTGTTCCCGATGTCGCACCTGAAAGTGTCGATGAACGGCGAGGTGGTCGCGACCGTCCCGTTCGACGCGGCGCGCGCGGGCCGCACGGTCACGCAGGACATCCCGATCGATCCGCGCTATTTCTCCGACTTCAACCAGATCGGGCTGCGCCTGATCGCGCACTACACGCTCGATCACTGCGAGGATCCGTCGAACTCGGCACTGTGGGCCGACGTGAGCCCGACCAGCGAGCTGATTCTCGACGAGTCGCCGGTGCGCCTGCCGAACGATCTCGCACTGCTGCCCGCGCCGTTCTTCGACCGGCGTGACAACGGACTGCTGCGGCTGCCGTTCGTGCTGCCGGCGTCGCCCGACTCGGCGACGCTGCGCAGCGCCGGTGTGCTCGCGTCGTGGTTCGGCGCGCAGGCCGATTACCGGCAGGCACGCTTCCCGGTCGCAGCGGCGCTGCCGGCCGACGACCAGGCGGTGGTGGTCGGCACGGCTGCGACGCTGCCGGCCGGCCTCGCGCTGCCGTCGATCAACGGCCCGCTGCTCGCCGTCGCCGACAACCCGGCCGCGCCGGGCCGCAAGCTGCTGGTCGCGACGGGCCGCACGGCGGCCGAGGTCGACGACGCGGTCGCTACGCTCGTGCTCGGCCGCGCGGCGCTGTCGGGCCCGGCGGCGACGGTCGCGCACGTCGATCTCGGCGCGCCGCGCCAGCCGTACGACGCACCGCGCTGGCTGCCGGTGAACCGGCCGATCGCGTTCCGCGAGCTGGTGCCGGATCCGCGCGAACTCGAAGTGCGCGGCACGTCGCCCGACGCGATCCGGCTGAACCTGCGCGTGCCGGCCGATCTCCATTCGTGGAACGGCTCGGGCGTGCCGATCACGCTGCGCTATCGCTATACGGCGCCGACCGTGCAGGACAACTCGACGCTCGCCGTCGAGATCAACGAGCAGCTCGTGAAGTCGTACCGGCTCGGGCCGGCCCATGCGGAAGACGCGCGCGGGCGCATGCAGCTGCCGCTGCTGTCGGTGCCGGAAGGGCGCGTGACGAGCGATGTCGACATCCCGGCATTCCGCGTCGGCAGCGGCAACCAGCTGCAGTTCCGCTTCACGCTCGATTCGCAGAAGACGGGGCTCTGCGCAAGCACCGCGACCGAGCCGCAGCGCGCGGCGATCGATCCCGATTCGACGATCGACTTCTCGCACTTCGTCCACTACGCGCAATTGCCGAATCTGGCGTTCTTCGCGAACAGCGGCTTCCCGTTCACGCGTTTCGCCGACCTGTCGCAGACGGCCGTCGTGATTCCCGACCGGCCGTCGCCGCACGAGCTCGAAGCCTACCTGACGATGCTCGGCCACATGGGTCAGTGGACCGGCTTCCCCGCGCTGCGCGTGCAGGTCGCGCGGCCCGGCGACGTCGCCGCGCTGGCGGGCCGCAAGGACCTGCTCGTGATCGACGGCTCGCCCGCGTCGCCGTTGCTGTCGCGCTGGCGCGCGGCGCTGCCGCTGTCGATCGACCAGCAGCCCGGCACGGGCGCGACGCGTGTCGCATTCTCGGTGAAGGAGCGCTGGCGCAACGGCGTCGGCATGGCCGACGGCGGCGCGCATGTCGAACAGACGGGCGCGCTCGCCGCGCTCGCCGGGTTCGAGCTGCCGGGCAGCCACGGCCGCAGCGTCGTTGCGCTGACGGCGACCGACCAGACGCGCCTGGCCGACCTGCTCGACGTATTCGAGAAGCCGGGCCTCGTGTCGCAGTTGCAGGGCGACCTCGCGCTGGTGCGGCCGGGGCAGGTCGACAGCCTGCGTGTCGGCGAGCCGTACGTGGTCGGCTTCGTGCCGTGGTATGCGCGCGTCTGGACGCATGCGGCGCGGCACCCGGTCGTGCTCGGCGTGGTTGGCGTCGTCGCGGGGCTGTTGCTCGCGCTCGGCGTGTTCAGCGTGCTGCAGAGGATCGCCGCGCGCCGACGGGGGATGTAACGGATGGCGTGGGCATTCGCAAGGCGACGGGCAACGCGGCCGGCGCGTCGCGCCGGCACGACGCTCGTGCTGGCCGTCGCGGCAGCGTGCGCGGCGGCCGGGACCGCCGGGCGCGCGCAGGCCGCGCAAAGCGGCGCGACCGACCTGCAGTGCGGCGCGGCGTGGCCGCGCTGGGACGCGTTCAAGCGCGATTTCGTGTCGGCCGACGGCCGGGTGATCGACGTCGGCTCGGCCGATTCGCGCACGGTATCGGAGGGGCAGGCGTATGGACTGTTCTTCGCGCTCGTCGCGAACGACCGGCGTACGTTCGACACGATCCTCGCATGGACCGAGAACAACCTCGCGCAGGGCGACCTGAGCGCTCGTCTGCCGGCGTGGCTGTGGGGCCGCGCGCCGGACGGCGCATGGCGCGTGCTCGACGCGAACGCGGCGTCGGATGCCGACCTGTGGATCGCCTACACGCTCGTCGAAGCCGGACGGCTGTGGCGCGAGCGCAGCTATACCGCGCGCGGCGCGCTGCTCGCGAAGCGCGTGCTCGACGACGAGACGGCCAGCGTGCCGGGCCTCGGCCTCACGCTGCTGCCCGGGCCGACCGGGTTCAAGCTGGCCGATGGTCAATGGCGCGTGAACCCCAGCTATTCGCCGCCGCAGGTGATCCGCGGGCTCGCCACGCGCCTGCCCGACGAGCGCCGCTGGGCCGCGCTCGCGGCCGGCACCGGCCGCGTGCTGCTCGACACCGCGCCGAAGGGCTTTGCGCCGGACTGGGCGTTGTATCGCGCGGGCGCCGGCTTCGGGCCCGATCCGCAGACCCGTGCGGAAAGCGCGTACAACGCGATCCGCGTGTACCTGTGGGCCGGCATGCTCGATCGCGCCGATCCGCTTGCCGCGCCGCTGCTTGCACGGTTTGCGCCATTTGCCGACTACATCGCCGCGCATGGCGCACCGCCGGAGAAGGTCGACACGACGACCGGCGTCGCGGGGCCGAACGACGGCAACGGCGGCTTCTCCGCGGCGGCCGTGCCGTTCCTCGACGCGCGCGGCCAGCATGCGCTCGCCGATGCGCAGGCGGCCCGCGTCGATACGCTCGCGCGCCAGTCGGCGCCCGGCTACTACACGAGCGTGCTGACGCTGTTCGGCCTCGGCTGGCGCGACGGCCGCTACCGGTTCGGCGCGGACGGGGCGCTCGATGCGCGCTGGGAGGGCCGTCCATGCGCGGTCCGATGAAGCTCACCGTACCGCGCGTCGCGGGGTTCGCGTGGCTCGCGTCGTCGGTCTGTGCGGCGGCGCCGGCCGCGGCCGCCGTCGCCGCCGCCACGCCGCCGAAAACCGTCGCGCCGAAGTCCGCATCGGCGCCGGCCACGGCCGATCCGTCCGACGCGCAGCGCCAGCTCGCGACCGCCCGCATGTGGGGCGCCAAGCATCGCGACGACCTCGCGCGCGACGCGCTGCGCAAGGGGCTGCTGATCGCGCCGGACGATCCCGAGCTGCTGGCGGAACAGATGCGCGTGCTGCTGCGGCTCGGCGACGCGCAAGGCGCGCAGGCCGCGCTGGCACGCCTGCAGGCCCGTGCGCCCGCGGCACCGGACACGCGTCGCGCGGCCGACGAATACCGCGTCGCGACGAGCGGGCGCGGCGAGATGGCGCAGATCCGCCTGCTCGCGCGCAGCGGCCGCGCCGACGAAGCGGCGCGGCGCATCGTCGCGCTGTTTCCGAACGGCGCGCCGTCCGGCGCGCTCGGCGCCGAGTACTACCAGATCGTCTCGAACGCGCCGCGCGGCCGCGAACCGGCGATCGCCGCGTTGCGCCGCGCGGTCGCGGCCGACCCGCAGGACGCGAGCGCGGCGCTGGCGCTCGCGCGGCTCCTGAACCAGCGCGACGACACGCGCGCGGAAGCGAACCGGATCGCCTGGTCGCTCGCGAAGCGGGCCGACACCGACCATACGGAAGCGATGGCCGTGTGGCGGCGCGTGCTGCAGTCCGCCGGTAACGATCCCGCGTATCTCGATGCGTTGCAGGCGTATCTGGCGCGTGTGCCGGACGACACCGAATTTCGCGATCGCGCCGCCGCACTCGACCGGCAGCGCGACGCGCAGCGCCGGCTCGAACGCGATCCCGACTACATCGCGCAGCAGCGCGGCCTGCAGGCGCTCGCGCGCGGCGACCTGGCCGGCGCCGATCCGCTGCTCGCGCGCGCCGTGCAGGCGCGCTCCGACGATGCCGATGCGGTCGGCGGGCTCGGCCTGCTGCGCTTGCGCGAAGGCCGGCACGACGAAGCGCGTGCGCTGTTCACGCGTGCCGCGGCACTGTCGGCCGACCAGCGCGGCAAGTGGCAGGGCCTCGCGCGCACCGCGCAGTTCTGGGGGCGGCTCGCGCAAGGCCGCGCGGCGGCGTCGGCCGGACGCCCGCAGGATGCCGAGCGCGCGGCGCGCGCCGCGCTCGCGATGCAGCCCGGCAGCCTGGACGCGAAGCTGCAGCTCGCCGATGCGCTGCTCGCGCAGCGCGACTGGGCACGCGCGGAGCCGGTGCTGCGCGAACTGCTGGCCGCCCGTTCGCCGAACGTGTCGGCCGTGCGTGACACCGCGACGCTGTATGAGAACACCGGCCGCGCGGACCGCATCGGCCCGCTGCTCGACGCGCTGCAAGGCCGCGTGACGGGCCGCGATGACCGCCGGGCGCTCGACGGCCTGCGTGCCGACCTGCTCGCGAACCAGGCGCGCGCACTCGCGGACAAGGGCGAACGCGGACCGGCCGCGCAACGCTACGAAGCGGCGGTGCGCGCGGCACCCGATGCGCCGTGGACGCGTTTCGCGCTCGCGCGGCTGTATCGCGACATGGGGCTGCCGCAACTCGGCCGCACGGTGATGGACGACGGGCTCGCGCAGAGCGATACGCCCGAGATGCGCTATGCGAGCGCGCTGTATCGCAACTCGCTCGACGACGTCGCCGGCGCGCAGGCCGCGCTCGCGGGCGTCGACGACGCGCACCGCTCGGACGGCATGCGCGCGCTCGCGCGCAAGCTCGACGCAGAAGGCGCGCTGGCCGATGCGCGCACCGCGCTCGGCCGCGGCGATCGCACGGCGTTCGCCGCGTCGCTCGCGCATGCGCAGGCGAGCGCGCCGGACGATCCCGACATGCTGGCCGCGATCGGCGCGCAGTGGATCGACGCGGGCCAACCCGAGCGCGGCCTCGCGCCGTTGCGCGACTGGATCGCCGCGCATCCGCACGATGCCGATACCGATGTGCGGCTGCGCTACGGCGACCTGCTCGGCAGCGCGGGACGCGACGACGCGCTCGCCGCGTGGCTCGACACGCTGCGTCGCGAGCCGGCGCTGACGGCGGCACAGACCGCGCGCATCGAGGATCAGTCGCTGCGGCTCGTGCTGCGGCAGACGGACGACGCGATCGCGCAGCAGGACTATGCGCGCGCGCGCACGCTGCTCGATCGCGCGAGCCCGGCCGGACGCGCGGACAAGCGCCATGCGCTCGAGCTGGCCGACCTCGAACGCGCGCAGGGGCACTACGACGCGGCACGCGACGCGCTCGCGCCGGTCGTCGCGCGCACGCCGGAAGACGCCGATACGCAGCTCGCGCTTGCGCGGATCGACCAGGACAGCGGTCATCGCGCGGCGGCACTCGCGCGCGTGCAGGCCGTGCTCGCGCGCACGCCGGACGACGACGTCGATACGCGGCTGTCCGCCGTGCGCCGCCTGAACGCGCTGCGCCGCCCGGACGAAGCCGCGCTGCTGACCGACCGGCTGCAGGCCGCGTATCCGGCGCGCGCCGACGTGACGGTCGCGGCCGGCCGCGTGGCCGAGGCGCAGGGCCGCTACGACGATGCCGCGTCGCTGTACCGGCTGTCGCTGTCGCAGGAACGCACGAGCGGCGTCAGCCCGGGCCGCGACGGCCGCACGCCCGCGCAGGCCGCGTTCGCGGATCTCGAGCAGCGGCGCGATCCGGAAATCGAGATCGGCTGGCTGCCCGCGTACAAGTCGGGCGACGAAGGGATTTCCGCGTACCGCGCGCAGCAGGTGCCGATCTACATGCAGATGCCGGTGCGCTACGACGGGCATGCGTTCCTGCAGCTCGACACCGTGCATCTCGACGCGGGCACGCTCGATACGAGCGACCCGAACGCGTATTCGCTGAAGACCTTCGGGACCTACGGGGCGCTCAACGCGCTGGCCGCATTGCCCGTGCAGTCGCCGTTGAATCAGCAGGCCGCCGCGTTGATCGCGCATCCGCAGGGCGACCTGCACCAGCCGATGACGGGCGTCGCGCTCGGCGCCGGCTACCGCACGGACGCGTGGCGTGTCGATCTCGGCACGTCGCCGCTCGGCTTCCCGGTGCATTACCTGGTCGGCGGCGTGCGCTACCGCTTCGACGCGGGCCCGGCGAGCTTCACCGTGAACGCGTCGCGCCGGCCGGAAACGAGCAGCGTGCTGTCGTATGCGGGGATGCGCGACCCGTGGACCGGTGCGGTATGGGGCGGCGTGCGCCGCGACGGCGTGAACCTGCGTGCGGCGGTCGACGTCGGGCGCGTGAACCTGTTCGCCGAACTCGGCGCGGGCGTGCTGTCCGGCCGCAACGTCGAGCGCAACGCGGAAGTCACGCTGCGCTCGGGCTTCACGGTGCCCGTGTACGAACGCGCGACGATGAGGGTGAGCACGGGGCTCGTCGGCAATGCGTGGCACTACGCGCAGAACCTGCGCTACTACACGTACGGGCAGGGCGGCTACTACAGCCCGCAGCGCTACCTGTCGCTCGGCGTGCCGATCGAATGGGCGGGGCGGCGCGACGCGCTGTCGTGGGACCTGACCGTCACGGCCGGGATTTCGAACAGCCATGAAAAGGATTCGCTGTTCTACCCGACCTTCGCGGACCAGCGCGCCGCGCAGGAGGCGGCCGGGCTGGTCTACGCGGGCAGTTCGACGCGCGGCGTGTCGTTCTCGTACGGCGTGAACGGCATCGCCGAGTATCGCGTGAATCCGCACCTGAGCGTCGGCGCGCAACTGCACGTCGACCGGTCGCACGACTATGCGCCGAGTTCGGCGCTCGTGTACCTGCGCTATGCGTTCGACGCACGCGCGGAGCGCAGCTGGCTCGTCACGCCGACGCCGGTGCGGCTTTATTCGGATTACTAGGGTCTGCTTGCATATGGAACGCACATGCGAATGCCCGAAAGCGCTCGTAGGGCAAGAAGTGAGGAGCGCCGTTTGGCCGTGCCAAACAAGCGACGAGCGACGCCGCCATACGGGCGCTTTCGGGCATTCCCCTGGAATGGGTTTTTTAATTTGGGGTTGCCACGAGAACGGCCGCTCGCCGCGTTGCGCTCCTTGCGAATACGTCAGTATTCGCGGCGTCGCGCGCCTCGCGAGCGGCCGTTCTCGTGGCAACGCATGTGCGTTCCATATGCAAGCAGACCCTAGGGGAAGCGCGTGAATACGGAAATCGATGCAACCCGTCCCGCGCTCGGCGCCGCCGGCCTGCTGGGCCGCCTGCGCGCGCTGCTGCGCATGGGTCCGGCGGGCGGCCGCGCCGGCCCGCTGAGCCGGCTCGCGATCGACGGGTTGCCCGATGCGTGGACGCAACTGGAAGCGGGCGGCTTGTACACCGTCTACGCGGCCGCCGGCACGCCGGCGTGCGACGCGCTGGTGTGGGAAAGCGCGCGGCAGTCGCGCACGCGCGACGTGACGGTCGTGCTGTCACGCGACGCGGCGCGGGTGGCCGCGCAGATGCAGGCGCGCGGTTTCGCGGGCGGCGCGCAGCCGGCCGGCTGGCCGCGCAACCTCAACGTGCTGGCGATGCCGCCCGCGCCCGCGGCCGCCGACGGCGATGCCGCGATCGAACCGGGCGTGCCGCGCCGTGCGGCGCCGGGTCCGTTCGCACGGCTCACGGGCGGCTTGCGTGCGATGAAGCGCTACGGCTTTCGCGCGCGCTCGCTGTATTTCATCGAAGGCGCGCAACGCTGGTTCAGCTGGGACGATCCGGCCGCGCTCGCGGAAGAGGCGCACGCGCTCGCCGACTGGTGCCGCACGCACCGGATCGCGCTGGTGCTGCTGGTCGATCCCGAGATCGTGCGCACCGGCGCCGATCCGGACACCGACGATCCGCCGCTCGTGCGCGACGCGAATCGCGCGCCGCGCAGCGGCTTTCACGGCGTGTGCTCGGGCGTCGCGCAGCTGCAGCGCACGCACGGCGAGCTGCTGTGGGTCGTCGATTTCTGGCGCGCGGGCGACACGCTCGCGGCCGGCGAAGTGAGGCCGCTGCGCTTCGCGCCGGACGGCCGGCTCGCGGCGATCGTCGACGGCGGCGCCGTCGAACCGTCGCGCCGGATGAAGCTCGCGATCGACGAGGATCGCGTCATCGTCAGCCGCGCGGTGCTCGACGACGCGGGCCGCGTGCCCGCCGGCTGGGACCTCGTCGACGACAACGCGGCGGTCGTCGCCGCCTGTGCGCACGCGCAGGCCGCGACCGCGGTGCTCGCGTTCCGCTCGCATGCCCAGCTCGAGGCGCTGTGCGCGGCCGTTCACGCGCTGCGCCGGCAGTGCGGCGGTGCACTGAAGATCGCCGTCGTCGAACGCGGCGAGGTGCTGCGCCAGCAGTTCGAGATGCTGCTGCTGAGCGTCGGCGCGAACCGCGTCGTCGCGCGCGACCTGCCGCTGTCGCGGATGCAGGCCGCCGTGCACGCGCTGCGCGGGCAGCTCTATGCGCGGCCCGTCGCGCCCGACTATCGCGCGGCGCTCGCGGCCGCGCTCGGCGATTCGGTGCTCGGCTACCTGCCGGTCGGCGCGTTCTGCCTGCGGATTCGCGCGGTGCTCGATCGCGGCGCCGTGCTCGCGCTGCCGCATACGCTCGCGAAGATCGCGCTGCTGCCCGGCGTGTCGCACGTCGATGCGCTGCGGCACTGCCGGCCGCGCCGCGCGGGCGACGTCGTGACGGCGGATGCCGGGCACCTGTACGTGTTCCTGTTCGCGTGCGAGCCGGCCGACGCCGAGGACGCGCTTGCGCGGATCTTCGACGCGCCGGTCGATACGCTGTCCGATCGTGTCGTGTGTCTCGGGGCCGGCAGCATCGACACCGAGCTCGACGCGCTGAAGACCGAGAACCGGCGCGCGCCGATCGCCGACTACAGCGACCTGTTCGCGACCGCGCAGCCGGCGGGTGCCGCGCGCGCCACGGCGGCGCGCGCCGATCTCGGCACGGCGTCGACCGAAGCGAGTGAAGTGAGCGATGCGATAGACGCGATCGATACGATCGTCGCGCTCGAGGCGATCCGTGCGACGCCCGCGTCCGTCGACGCATCGGCGCCGGAACCCGACAATCCCGCCGCGCGCACGCGCGGCGCCATTCGCAGCGCGATGCCGCTGCGCAAGCCGGAGGACGCATGATCGCCGAACTCGTCATCGGATTCATCGTCGGCATCGCGATCGCGGTGCCGGTGTGGATCGTCGCGCAGCACCTGGGCATCGGCCGCGGTTTTCATGCGCCGCGCGGGCTGCACCGGCGTGACGCGGTGCCGTGCGAACTCGTGCCGGTCGCGCTGCGCGGGCGCCTGCTGCCCGATGCCGACGGCACCGACGAGACCCCGCAATGAAGACGATCGCCATCACGTCGACGACCGGCGGCGCGGGCCGCACGACGCTCGCCGCCGCGCTCGCGGTGCTGCTCGCGCGCCGCGGCCGGCCGGTCGTCGCGGTCGAATTCGATGCACAGAACCTGATGGGCGCGGCGCTCGGGCTCGACACGCTTGCCGAACACGGGCTCGCGCACGGCCTGCTCGGTGACCCTGGTGACGCCGCGCCGTGGCACGCGCATACGTGGCGCAATGCCGACGGCGTGCTGTTCGTGCCGTACGGGCAAGTCGATGCGGCGGGCGCCGCCGCCTGCGATGCGCGGCTCGTGGCCGATCCGGCCTGGCTGTCGCGCGCGCTCGACGAGATCGCGCTGCCGGACGACGGCGTGGTACTGGTCGACACGGCCCGCTATCCGTCGCCGCAGGCCGAGCAGGCGATTCGCCGCGCCGACCTGACGCTCGTCGTCGTGCCGCCCGAGCCGGCCGCGTGCGCGAGCGTCGCCGCGCGCCTCGACGCATTGCGTGCCGGCGGCGGCGACCTGCAGATCGTCGTGAACCGGCTGAACCCCGCGCGCGACATGCAGCGCGATGCGCTCGCGATGCTGCGCGCGGTCGCGGGGCCGGCGTCGATGCTCGAGCAGCGGATTCACGTCGACGCGGCCGTGCCCGAAACGCTCGCGCGCGGCAGCTGGA
Source organism: Burkholderia sp. Bp9140 (assembly GCF_003853425.1). NCBI lineage: Bacteria > Pseudomonadati > Pseudomonadota > Betaproteobacteria > Burkholderiales > Burkholderiaceae > Burkholderia > Burkholderia sp. Bp9140. The sequence goes on along the minus strand of NZ_QTPQ01000042.1, from coordinate 5,374 downwards.
TCTTCGACGACGCGCCGTATTCGCAGGCGTCGCACGACCTGAACGGCGTCGCGAACTGGGTCGACACGTGGCTCGCGGCGGCCGCGACCGGCCGTGCGGGAGCCCGGCGATGAAAGCCGCGCTCGCGTCACGCTGGCGCGCCGCGGCCCGACGCGCGACCAACTGGTGCGCGCGCGGGATCGGGCTGCCGGCACAGCGCACGCTGCTCGACTGGCTCGTGCGGCTGTTCTTCCATGCGCCGCCGCCCGGCCGGCCCGATCGCGTGCGCCGCTGGGCGCGCAGCGCCTTCCGGTGGCTCGCGCGCGAGTGGGGCGTGCTTCAGCCGCTGAGCCTGCGCGAATGGCTGTGGCGCTCGATCGTGCGCGCGCCGCGCGCGGCGGACGGGCAGCCCGCGCGCGATCCGCTCGCGTGGTTCGATACGCTCGTCGTGCCGGTCTACGTCGCGGCGCGCGCGCTCGGCGTGCGCGTCGACGCGTTGCTCGAGCGTCTGCCGTGGGCGCGCTGGGGCCACTGGCTCGACGCGCACGCGCACGGCGTCGGCCGGCGCCGCTGGCTCGCGCCGCTGCTGCTGATTTCCGGTGCATTGATGTGGGCCGCGGCCGGGATGTCGCCGCTGATGCCCGGCGCGCAGTTCGCATTCTTCGCGATCGTCGCGGTGCTGGCGCTCGCGCTGCGCCGCCTGCCGGGCCATCTGCCGACCCTCGCGCTCGCGTCGCTCGCGCTGCTCGCCGCGGTGCGCTACGTGTGGTGGCGCACGACCCAGACGCTCGATTTCCGCAGCCCTGTCGAAGCGGTCGCCGGCTACCTGCTGTACGGTGCCGAGGCCTATACGTGGATGATCCTGCTGCTCGGCTTCGTGCAGACCGCGTGGCCGCTCGACCGGCCGATCGTGCCGCTGCCCGACGATCCCGAAAGCTGGCCGAGCGTCGACGTCTATATCCCGACCTACAACGAGCCGCTGTCGGTCGTGAAGCCGACCGTGTTCGCCGCGCAGAGCATCGACTGGCCGACCGGGAAGCTGCGCGTGTACCTGCTCGACGACGGCCGGCGCCCCGAGTTCGCCGCGTTCGCGCGGGAGGCCGGCATCGGCTACCTGACGCGCGACGACAACCGCCACGCGAAGGCCGGCAACATCAACCGTGCACTGCCGAAGACGCACGGCGAATACATCGCGATCTTCGACTGCGATCACGTGCCGACGCGCTCGTTCCTGCAGACCACGATGGGCGTGTTCCTGCGCGACCCGAAATGCGCGCTGGTGCAGACGCCGCACCATTTTTTCTCGCCCGATCCGTTCGAGCGCAACCTCGGCACGTTCCGCGAGATCCCGAACGAGGGCAACCTGTTCTACGGGCTCGTGCAGTCGGGCAACGACCTGTGGAACGCGACGTTCTTCTGCGGGTCGTGCGCGGTGCTCAAGCGCAGCGCGCTGGAGGAGGTGGGCGGCGTCGCGGTCGAGACCGTGACCGAGGACGCGCACACCGCGCTCAAGCTGCATCGCCGCGGCTACACGTCGGCGTACCTGCCGACCGTGCAGGCGGCGGGCCTCGCGACCGAGAGCCTCGCGGGCCACGTGAAGCAGCGCACGCGCTGGGCACGCGGGATGGCGCAGATCTTCCGCATCGACAACCCGTTCCTCGGGCGCGGGCTCGGCTTCATCCAGCGGATCTGCTACGGCAACGCGATGCTGCATTTCTTCTACGGGATCCCGCGGCTCGTGTTCCTGACGATTCCGCTCGCGTACCTGTTCTTCCACCTGTACTTCATCAACGCGTCGTCGATCGCGCTCGCGAGCTACGTGATCCCGTACCTGGTGCTCGCGAACGTCGCGAATTCGCGGATGCAGGGGCGCTATCGCCATTCGTTCTGGGCCGAGGTCTACGAATCGGTGCTCGCGTGGTACATCGCGCTGCCGACCACCGTCGCGTTCTTCAGCCCGAAGCACGGCAAGTTCAACGTGACCGACAAGGGCGGCAAGATCGACGAAGGCTACGTCGACTGGTCGACGTCGAAGCCGTACCTGGTGCTGTTCGCGCTGAACGTGCTCGCGATCGCGGCCGGGCTGTGGCGGCTCGTGGCCGACCAGGGCGACGAGGCGTCGACGATCCTGATCACGCTCGGCTGGACCGTCTACAACCTCGCGATGCTCGGCGCGGCGCTGGCCGTCGCGCGCGAGACCAAGCAGGTGCGCGTCACGCACCGGATCGCAATGCGCGTGCCGGCGACGCTCCTGCTCGCCGACGGCTCGACGGCCGCGTGCTTCACGAGCGACTACTCGACCGGCGGCCTCGGCCTCGAGGCGGTGCCGGGGCTGCCGCTCGCGGTCGGTGACACGCTGACGGTGTGCGTGACGCGCGGCGATCGGCCGTTCCCGTTCCCGGTGCGCGTGAGCCGCGTGACGCCGACCCACGTCGGGGTGAGCTTCGAGGCGCTGACGCTCGAGCAGGAGCGCCAGCTCGTGCAGTGCACGTTCGGCCGTGCGGACGCGTGGCTCGACTGGCACGCGGGCACGCGTTCGGACACGCCGCTGCGCGGACTGAAGGAAGTGCTGCGGGTGGGCCTGGACGGTTACGTACGGATGTGGAAGGGTGTGGCGCGCGGCGTGCAGTCGATGCTGGCACCGAAGCTCGATCGGGCGCGCGACTGACGCGGCGCCCATCACGGAGTGGTTTAGATGACGTTCTGGAATCTGTATTTCATCCTGAAGTTCGCGCTGTTCGCAACCGGCCACCTGCAGCCGCTGTGGCTCGCGAACCTCGCGTTCGCGCTGGCGCTCGCGGCGAGCGCGCCGATCCGGCAGCGCGTCTGGCGCATCGTGCGGCAGCTCGTCGCGATCGCGATCGCGGTGCCGCTGCTCGCGCGCGAACTGCATGCACCGCCGCTCGCGCGCCTCGCCGAAGCCGCGCGCGAAGTCAGCACGTTCCGCGTCGACTACTGGATGGAGCTGCTGCCGCGCCTGTTGCCGCCGGTGCTGGTGCTGACGGTGGCAGGCGTGCTGATCGTCTATTTCATCGTCAACCGCTGGGTGCGCGTCGCGACCCTGGTGCTCGCCGTGTTGATCGTGATGCCGCTGTGGCAGGCCGGCAACGGGCTGATGGCGCGCGTCGCCGCGCCGGCCGCATCGCGGCCGGTCGAGGCAGCGGGCGTTCGCGCCGGCCAGCCCGAGGATCACAATGCGGCACTCGCGACGTTCCGCGCGCAGGAGTCGCAGCGGCAGGTCGCGTTCGGTCATCTCGCGAGCGATCCGTCCGCGCAGTTCGACGTGATCGTGCTGCATATCTGCTCGCTGTCGTGGGACGACCTCGATGCCGCGAACGTGCGCAATCACCCGATGCTGAGCCGCTTCGACTACCTGTTCAACCACTTCAGCACGGCCGCGAGCTACAGCGGCCCGGCCGCGATCCGCGTGCTGCGCGCGAGCTGCGGGCAGGAGGCGCACGCGGACCTGTACAAGAGCGCGCCGCAGCAGTGCTACCTGTTCTCGCAGCTTGCGTCCGCCGGCTATACGGTGCAGTCGCTGCTGAACCACGACGGCCACTTCGACAACTTCCTGCAGGTCATTCACGACAACCTCGGCGTGCCCGACGCGCCGATGATCTCGAACGCGGCCGCGCCGGTCGCGATGCACGCGTTCGACGGCTCGGCGATCAAGGATGACTACGGCACGCTCGCGAACTGGTACGCGCAGCGTGCGTCGGTGCCGGGCCCGGTCGCGCTGTACTACAACACGATCAGCCTGCACGACGGCAACCGCGTGGTGGGCAGCTCGTTGACCAGCATCGATTCGTATCCGCAGCGCGCGACCCGGCTGATGACCGACTTCGACCGGCTTGCCGACCTGATCGCGCAGTCGGGCCGGCGCGCGGTGATCGTGTTCGTGCCCGAGCACGGCGCCGCGCTGCGCGGCGACAAGAACCAGGTCGCGGGGCTGCGCGAGATTCCGACGCCGCGCATCATTCACGGGCCGGTCGGCGTGCGGCTCGTCGGTTTCGCCGGCAATCACGGCGCGACGACCGTGATCGACCAGCCGACGAGCTTCCTCGCGCTCGCGCAACTGCTGTCGAACCTCGTGTCGAGCAGCCCGTTCAAGCCTGGCGTGACGCTCGCGCAATACGCGGCCGACCTGCCGAGCACACGGATGGTCGGCGAGAACGAGGGCACGGTGACGATGCCGACGAACGCCGGCTACGCAGTCAAGACTCCGGATGGCGTATGGATCGACGAACAGTGATCAACATCGGCGAAGGCGACGACGATCGCCTGTCGCAACCGAATGACGTGCTCGGCCTCGCGCGGCACCTGCCCGCGCTGGACCCGGCCCGCTATGTCGACGAGCAGGCGCGGCGCGCGTTCGTCGAATCGCTCGACCGCTGGCCGGTACTGGCGAAGCTGATGGGATTGAAGCGGTAAACGCACGGCGGCCGGCGTGCATGCCGGCCGCCGTGCATCGATGGACCAGGCGCTACCGGCTTACTTCGCCTTGCGCTCCGGCTGGCGCGTCCACTCGTTTTCCTCGCCCGGCACCTTGCCGAAGGTCTGCGCGGCCCACGCGTTGCGCGCCGCCTCGATCTTCGCGCGCTCGCTCGACACGAAATTCCATTCGATGAACCGTTCGCCCGGCAGGTGCGCGCCGCCGAGCAGCATCACGCGCGCGCCATTCGCGCTCGCGAGCACGACGCTCGTGCCGGGTTCGAGCACGGCCATCGTCGCGGGCGCGAGCGGCGTGCCGTCGAGCGTGAGGTCGCCGTCGACGAGATACACGCCGCGCTCGTCGTGTTCCGCATCGAGCGCGAGTTGCCCGCCCGCCGCGAACTGCGCATACGCATAGAGCGTCGGCGAGAACACGGCGACCGGCGACGTGAGCCCGAACGCGGTGCCCGCGATCACGCGCACGCTCGCGCCGTCGCGCGTGAACGACGGCAGCGTGTCGGCCGCGTGATGCACGAACGCGGGTGCGGTGTCCTCGTGCTCGACCGGCAGCGCGACCCAGGTCTGGATTCCGTGCACGGGCTGTTCAAGCGGCCGGTCCTCGTCAGGCGAGCGCTCCGAGTGGACGATGCCGCGCCCGGCCGTCATCCAGTTCACGTCGCCGGGCACGATCTTCTGGCGGAAGCCGAGGCTGTCGTGATGCATCAGCGTGCCGTCGAACAGGTAAGTGACGGTCGCGAGGCCGATGTGCGGATGCGGCAGCACGTCGATGCCGCTGCCGGCCGGCAGCACGGCCGGCCCCATCTCGTCGAAGAAGATGAACGGGCCGACGAGGCGTGGGGGGCGGGGGGGGCGGCCCCCCCCCCCCCCCCCCGGGGGGGGGGGGGGGGGGGGGGGGGGGGGGGGGGGGGTGTGGGGGGGGGGGGAGTAGTGGGTGTAATTAGTG
>NZ_QTPQ01000041.1:0-80734 GCF_003853425.1 Burkholderia sp. Bp9140 | reverse complement strand
GCCCCCCCCCCCCCCCCCGCCCGCCCCCCCCCGCCCGCCCGCCGCGGGGGCCCCCCCCCCCCCCCCCCCCCCCCCCCCCGGGGGGGGGGGGGGGGGGCCGCCCCCCCCCCCCCCCCCCCCCCGCGGCCCGGTTCCGCCTGTGCAACGTTTGCTATTGACGCACATCAAGTTTTGTTCGTCGCTTGCCGTGACAATGTGATGAAATAAAAGGTGGACTGGCGCATTGCACGCCGTGTCCGTTCCGTTTGCACATCCCGGGCTCTGCACATGCAAACGACCATCGGCCAAACTCACGAGGAAAACCGGCAAATCGCGGCCTGCCTGCGCGAAGCCGCGCAGTTGCTTGCCGACCAGGGGGCGAATCCCTATCGGGTGGCCGCCTACCGCGCGTCGGCCGATACGATGGAGTCGCTCGACTGCGACATCCGCACGCAGTTCGACGCGGGCGGCGTCGATGCGCTCGGCGCGCTGCCGGAGGTCGGCACGGGTGTCGCGCAGGCGATCGCCGAACTGCTGGTGACCGGGCGCTGGCGCCTGCTCGACCGGCTGCGCGGCGACGCGGAACGCGCGTCCGCATTCGAAGCCGTGCCGGGCATCGGTCACGCGCTCGCGCTGCGGATTCACGACCAGTTGCACATCGATACGCTCGAGGATCTCGAACGCGCGGCCCGCAGCGGCCAGCTCGAAGCGATCGCGGGCGTCGGCCCGCGTCGCGCGGCCGGCATCCGCGCGGCGCTCGACGACGTGCTGAGCCGGCGCCGGCGCTGGCAAGGCCACGCGCGCGATGCCGGCCCCGGCACCGAACCGCCGGTCGAACTGCTGCTTTACATCGACCGCCTGTACCGCAACAAGGCCGCCGCCGGCATCCTGCCGATGCTCGTGTCGCGTCGCCTGAACGCGGACGTCAGCGTGTCGCCCCCCGTGATGCACATGACGAAAGGCGGCTGGCATTTCACCGCGCTGTGCCCGTATCCCGCGCGACCGCACGAGTCCGGCAGCACCGCGGACTGGGTCGCGCTCTACTTCTACGATGCGTTGCAATGCGAGTACCAGCGGACCGTCGTCACCGAAACGCTCGGTTCGCTCGTCGGCAAGCGCATCGTGCGCGGACGCGAGATGGAATGCCGCGTGTATTACGCGGGTTGAGGCGCCCGGGACGCCGACCGCCTCCGTACAACCGCCCCGCAGCACGCTCGAGCGCCACGCTCCGGCCAGCCGACCCGGCTACGTACCGTCCGTCTTCGTGCGACGCGCCGGATGACGGTGCGCCGCGATGCGCAGCAGCTTGCGGAACGCCGGACACTCGAGATGACTCGGCGCCGGACAGAGTGCCGCATGCCGCAGCGCATCACGCACCGCACCGAGACGGCGGATCGTACGGTCGAGCTCGTCGGCCTTGTCGTCGAGCTTCGCGCGATCGATCGCCGGCCGGCCGTCCGCGCCGAACATCGCGAGGATGTCGTCGAGCGAAAAACCGGCCTCGCGGCCGAGCGCGATCAGCGCAAGGCGCTCCAGCACCGACTCGTCGTACTGGCGCCGCAGCCCGTGACGGCCGCTCGGCACGATCAATCCCTTTTCCTCGTAGTAGCGCAGCGTCGACGCGGGCAATCCCGAGCGACGCGCGACATCGGCGATGTCCAGGCGGCTCATGCTTGACCTCAAGTGAACTTGAAGTTGCACGATAGCCGTTCGACTCCTTCGCCACAAGATCCGGCAGCGTTCGGACTGGCGACGCTGGGCCGTTAGGCGCCGCGCACCGGCGTAGCGGATCGGGCCGGCGCAAATGAACTGAAACCGAATCGCGACATCCCGCGCCGCCTCGTCACCGCGGAAGACCCTCCGCCGTTTCCAGCCGCTTCAGCGGCCCGGGCTGACGCACGCGTCATTCGCCGCCGCTGTCGATCAGGTTGCGGCGCACGCGCCCGAGCAGACGCACGAGCGTGTCGCGCTCGTCGCGCGTGAAGCCGCGCAGCCCGTCGTCGGTGACGGTGTCGCCCACTTCCAGCATCTGCGGAAATATGTCGCGCGACTTGTCGGTCAGCCGGATCACGAACGCGCGGCGATCGTCGTCGTTCGCGATCCGTTCGATCCACCCGCAGCTTTCCATCCGGTCGAGCAGCCGCGTCAGCGAGATCGGCGTGATCTCGAGCCATTCCGCGAGCCGCGCCTGATTCATCTCGCCCTTCCACGTCAGGTACGCGAGCACGCGGCTTTGCGCGCGCGTCAGTCCGATGCGCTTCGCGCGCCGGTCGAACAGGCGTCCCTGCAGGCGGGCCACGTCGGAAATCAGGTAGCCGATCCGGTTCTCGTAAGTCTTGTCCATGCGGCGATTATAGGGGCAGGCCGCGAACGACCCGCGGCTCGGGTCAGGCGATGAGCACGGATATAATAAGCATGCTTATAATTCGAGGCACCCCGGATCGCCGCCCACGAAGACCGCCCCACGGAGACGCCCGCTTGAATCCCGCCGCCGACACTGCCACCTCGCCGCCCGCCCTCAATCGGCCGATGCTGACCCTGTCGATCATGCTCGCGACGCTGATCCAGACGCTCGACAGCACGATCGCGAACGTTGCGCTGCCGCACATGCAGGGCACGCTATCGGCGTCGCAGGACGAGATCACCTGGGTGCTGACCTCCTACATCGTCGCCGCGGCGATCGCGACCCCGCTGACCGGCTGGCTGTCCGACCGCCTCAGCATGAAGCGGCTGCTGACGATCTCGATCGCGGGCTTCACGATCGCGTCCGCGCTGTGCGGGCTGTCCGAGTCGCTCGTGCAGATCGTCGGCGCGCGGCTGCTGCAGGGCGTGTTCGGCGCCGCGCTGGTGCCGCTGTCGCAGTCGATCCTGCTCGACATCAATCCGCGCGAGAAGCAGGGCCAGGCGATGGCGATCTGGGGGATGGGCGTGATGGTCGGCCCGATCCTCGGCCCGACGCTCGGCGGCTGGCTCACCGACAGCTACAACTGGCGCTGGGTGTTCTTCATCAACGTGCCGATCGGCGCATTCGCGCTGGCCGGCGTGCTGACCTTCCTGCCCGCGCGCGCGCCGCGCCCGCACGTGAAATTCGACGCGTTCGGCTTCGCGACGCTCGCGCTCGCGATCGGCGCGTTCCAGGCAATGCTCGACCGCGGCGAACAGCTCGACTGGTTCGGCTCATACGAAATCCGTATCGAGGCGCTGATCGCGGCCGTCAGCTTCGCGTTCTTCCTCGCGCACACGGCAACCGTCGGCAAGGCGTCGTTCTTCAAGTCGGAGCTGCTGCGCGACCCGAACTTCGCGACCGGCACGCTGTTCATCTTCGTCGTCGGCGCGGTGCTGTACGCGACGCGCGCGCTGTTGCCGCCGATGCTGCAGAACCTGATGGGCTATCCCGTCGCGACGACGGGCCTCGTCACCGCGCCGAGCGGCGCGGGCACGATGATCGCGATGCTGTTCGTCGGGCGATTGTTGAAATACGTGGACGCGCGGGCGCTGCTGCTCGCCGGGCTGGCGATTTCCGCGCTCGCGCTGTGGCAGATGATGCAGTACACGATCGTGCTGTCCGAGGCGGACATCGTGTGGCCCGGGGTGGTCCAGGGCTTCGGGCTGGGGCTCGTGTTCGTGCCGCTGAGCGCGCTGTCGTTCTCGACGCTGCAGCCCGAGCTGCGCGCGGACGGCACGGCCACCTACAGCCTGATGCGCAACATCGGCAGCAGTATCGGCATCTCGATCGTGCAGACGCTGATGACGCGCAACACGCAGGTCGCGCATGCCGACCTCGCGACCCACGTCACGCCGTTCGACCCGGCCGTGCAGGCGCTGGCCGGCAGCCACCTCGACATCGCGCTGCTCGACCGCACGATCAACCAGCAGGCCGCGATGATCGCCTACCTGAACGACTTCAAGCTGATGTTCGTCGCGACGCTGCTGATGATCCCGCTGTTGCTGCTGATCCGCCCGCCGCGGAAAACGGCGAGCGTCGACGTCGCGCACGCGGCGATGGACTGACGATGCGACGGGCGCGCCCCCGTCGCAGGCCGATTCGTCAGGCCTTCATCGTCCCGGTGCGCACGTAGCGCTCGTGCCACGACAGCGCCTCGGCGAGCAGGTGCGGCGTGTGCTTGCCGAAGCTCTCGCGCGACGCGCGCTCGAAGTAGTCTTCGAGCATCGGACGGTAGTCCGGATGCGCGCAGGTCGCGATGATCTTGCGCGCGCGCTGCTTCGGCGACAGGCCGCGCAGGTCGGCGAGCCCCTGCTCGGTGACGACCACCGCGACGTCGTGCTCGGTATGGTCGACGTGGCTCGCCATCGGCACGATCCGCGAGATCGCGCCGCCCTTCGCGGTGCTGGCCGACATGAAGCACGACAGGTAGCCGTTGCGCGCGAAGTCGCCCGAGCCGCCGATGCCGTTCTGGATCTTCGTGCCCATCACGTGCGTCGAGTTCACGTTGCCGTAGATGTCGGCCTCGATCATCCCGTTCATCGCGATGCAGCCGAGGCGGCGCACGAGTTCCGGATGGTTGCTGATCTCCTGCGGGCGCAGCAGGATCTTTTCGCGGAACGTCGCGATCTCGTCGGCGAAGCGCTGCACGGCGGCCGGGCTCAGCGACAGCGCCGTGGCCGACGCGAAGCTCAGCGTGCCGTCATCGAGCAGGTCGAGCATGCCGTCCTGGATCACCTCGGTATAGGCGGTCAGGTTCGAGAAGCCGGCCGAGCTCAGTTCCGCGAGCACCGCGTTCGTGATGTTGCCGACGCCCGACTGCAGCGGCAGCAGGTTTTCCGGCAGGCGGCCGCGCTTCACTTCGTGGCGCAGGAAATCGATCAGCTGCAGCGCGATCTGCTTCGACGTGGCGTCCGGCGCGGAGAACGCGTTGCTGCGGTCCGGCGCGTCGGTCTCGACGATCGCGACGATCTTGTCGGCCGGGCAGCGCAGGTACGGCTCGCCGATGCGGTCGTCGCTTTTCGTCAGCGGAATCGGCTTGCGGTGCGGCGGCAGCGCGGTGCCGTAATAGACGTCGTGCATCCCGTCGAGGCCGAGCGGCTGGCGCGAGTTGACTTCGAGGATCACGTGCTTCGCCTGCTCGAGCCACGTCTTGTTGTTGCCGATCGATGCGGACGGAATCAGCAGACCGTCCTCGCGGATGCCCGCGACTTCGACGATCGCAACGTCGAGCTCGCCGTACAGCCCGAACCACGCGTATTGCGCGACGTGGCTCAGGTGCACGTCCTGGTAGTCGACTTCGCCGTTGTTGATCTTGTCGCGCAGCGTCGGGTCGGACTGGTACGGCAGGCGCATCGAGATGCCGTTGGTGCGGGCGAGCGCGCCGTCGAGTTCCGGCGCGGTCGATGCGCCAGTCAGCACGTTGATCCGGAAGTCCTCGCCGCGCGCGTGGGCGGCGTCGATGTGGGCGGCGAGCGCGGCCGGCACGGCCTTCGGATAGCCCGAGCCGGTGAAGCCGCTCATGGCGACGGTCATGCCGGGACGGATCAGCGCGGCGGCTTCGTCGGCGGTGCGGACGAGCGAACGCAGGGCGGGAGCGAGGATGCGTGATGAAGACATGGCTGGTTATCTGACGCTTTGGGTCTGTCGTTGACGTCGCGGGGGGTGTCTCCTGAGCGACGCAAAGCCCTTGGGGCCGCGAGGGGCGGCCCGGCACCACGGGCACGGTCCGAGTATCGCAGAGGCCATCGGCGCGAAATGTCCGCCGGATGCAAAAGATACTTACTGAATGCACCGGGTATCGAACGGCCGTTCTGTGACAAGGCGCTGCTTCGACGTCGAATGCTACCGAAAGGTTTGCGAAAGCAATCTGCCAATTTTCCGCTCGCGGATTGCGAATTACTGAACGTCAATCAACCGATACCCTTCCGGATTGACTGCGTAAACGCAGGGAATCCGCATCCAATGACCGATCGGCGATCGCCGCGGCCGATTGTCGCCCGGCACCGCGTTGCCGGGCCTGATGCACATCAACCCGTCAACGTGCGCGAATCGCCGCCAGGCCCGCGCGCGAGGCCCGTCGGCCCTTGACAGCCGCGTCTTGCGAACCACACTGGATCAGGTATGGCCCGCATGCGCGAACGCCGTTTCGCGCATCCGGTTTGCAACCGGCCGATGTCCGCAATGCGCGGTAACACTCCCGCATGTCAGGACATTGATCGAATAAAAAGCAACAAATTACAATTCCGTATATATTTCGCCGATGGACCAAAGAAAAACCGCCACACGTTCCGAACCGCCCCTGCCACGCACCTGGGATGCGCGGCTCGCGCGCGCGCTCGTCCGACCGCTGATCGACACGCCGGTCACCCCGAATCACCTCACCACCCTTCGTCTGCTGATCGGCCTCGCCGGTGCCTGGTGCCTTGCGCAAGGCGGCTTCGGCTGGAGCAACGCGGGGGCATTCCTGATCGTGCTGTCGAACTTCGTCGACCACACCGACGGCGAACTCGCGCGCATCAGCGGCAAGTCGAGCAAGATCGGTCACTTTTACGACCTCGCGGCCGACGCGCTCGTCACGGTCGCGCTGTTCGTCAGCATGGGCCTCGGCATCGTCGCCCAGGGCGGCCAGATGGCCGCGTCGCCCGTGCTGCTCGGTGCGCTGGCCGGTGCGGCCGTCGCGCTGATCTTCTTCCTGCGCATGCGGATCGAGTCGATCGCCGGCAAGGCCGGCACCAAGCAGGCGTTCGCCGGCGGCTTCGAGACCGAGGACGTGCTGTACCTGCTGCCGCTCGTGACGCTCGTCGACGGCGTCGAGCCGTTCCTGCTCGCGGCGTCGATCGGCGCCCCGCTGTTCGCCGCATGGGTCGTGATCGACTGGTGGCGCATCGTCCGGCGCGGCAACGTCCCGCAGAATTCAACCGAAATCCAGGCTTCCAAATGACTCCTAGCACGCGCGACGACTCCGTGCTGAGCCCGGCACGCCCCGCGCCTGCGCGCGCGGCAGCGGCCGATCCCGATCGCACCGTGGCCGACCGCGTCGGCCATCTCGACCTCGGCCGCCTGCGCGGCGACTACACGCGCCAGGGGTCGTTCCTGTACCTCGACGCGTTCCTGCCGGCCGATGCGCATGCGAAGCTCGCAGCCGCCGCCCGCGCGATGCAGCCCGGCCTGAACCGCAACTACCTGCCCGGCCACAAGCAGGGCGGCAGCGTGAGCCGGCACACGATCGACGAGCAGGCGCCGTACATCGCGGAGCTGTACCGCTCGAAGGCGCTGATCGGCTTCCTCGAGAAGATCACGGGCGACAAGCTGATGCTGTCGCCGGACAACGATCCGCACGCGTACGCGCTGTATTACTACACGAAGCCGGGCGACCACATCGGCTGGCACTACGACACGTCGTACTACGACGGCCGCCGCTACACGCTGCTGATCGGCGTGATCGACGAATCGTCGTGCCGGCTCGACTACGAGCTGCATACGCGCAATCCGGACGTGCCCGACGAACCGGGCTCCGTGCAGATCGCCGACGGCGGCATCGTGCTGTTCGACGGCGACAAGCTGCGCCATCGGATCACGCCGCTCGGCCAGAACGAGACGCGCGTGTCGCTGACGTTCGAATACGTGACCAACCCCGGCATGCGGCCGTGGAAGCGCTTCATCTCGAACATGAAGGACGCGATCGCGTATTTCGGTTTCCGCCAGGTGTTCAAGCAGCTGGCCACGCGCCGGTCGACCGGGTCATGACACGCGCCGGCCTGATCCTGCTGTCCCTCGGAACGGCACTGTTCGTCGCCCTGCTCGCGTGGCAGGGCATCGGCGCGGTCGCGTCGACGTTCCTCGCGGCCGGCTGGGGCCTCGCGCTCGTCGCGGTGTTCCACGTCGTGCCGCTCGTCATCGACGCGCTCGCGATCGCCGTGATGTTCCGCCGCGGCCAGCCGGCCGCCGAGCTCGGCAACGCGCTGCGCGCGCGCTGGGTCGGCGAATCGGTGAACAGCCTGCTGCCCGCCGGGCAGATCGGCGGCCCGGTGCTGATGGTGCGCCACCTCGCGCAACGCGGCACGCGGATGGCCGAGGCGGCCGCCGCGGTCACCGTCAGCACGACGATGCAGGCGCTCGCGCAGATGGCGTTCGCGCTGATCGGCATCGCCACGTTCAGCCTCTATGCGACGCACGAATCGGTCGCTCACCTGCGCACGCCGGCGCTGATCGCCACCGGCGTGCTCGGCGCCCTCGCCGTCGCGTTCTACGCGGCGCAGCGGCGCGGGCTGTTCGGCCGCGGGATGCGTCTCGCGTCGAAGCTGCTGGGCCCGCGCGACTGGTCGTCGCTGGCGACCCGCGCGGATGCGATCGACGCCGCGGTCGGTGCGCTGTACCGCGATCGCGCGAAGGTCGCGAAGACCTTCGCATTGAGCCTCGTCGGCTGGATCGTCGGCACCGCGGAAGTGTGGCTCGCGCTGCACTTCCTCGGGCACCCGGTCAGTTGGCTCGACGCGCTGCTGCTCGAGAGCGTCGGCCAGGCGATTCGCGGTGCGGCATTCGCGATCCCGGGCTCGCTCGGTGCGCAGGAAGGCGGTTACCTGCTGCTCGCCCCGCTGGTCGGCCTGCCGCCCGACGCGGCGCTCGCGCTGTCGCTCGCGAAGCGCGCGCGCGAACTCGCGCTCGGCCTGCCCGGCCTGCTCTATCTGCATTTCAGTGAAAGAAACTGGCAGCGGCGCCGTGCGCCGCAGCCGCTCGCCGACTGATCGTTCAGATCCGCCGGCTTTTTGGTTGGAGAACCCATGCGAGCCATCATTCTTGCGGCAGGCCTCGGCTTGCGCCTGCAACAACCGCCCGAGGCGCAATTCCCGAAGTGCCTGCTGCGCTTCGACGACGTGTCGCTGCTCGAGCGCCATCTGCGCGTGCTCGACGCCGCGGGCGTCGATGAAATCGTGCTCGGGCTCGGCTTCCAGTCCGGGAAGGTCGAGCAGGAGCTCAAGCGCCTCGGCCGCACCGCCGAGATCGTGCTGAACGAGCGCTACGACCTCGGCAGCGTGCTGACCGTGCATACCGTCGCCGATGCGATGACGCGCGGCGGCGACGTGCTGCTGATGGACGCGGACGTGCTGTACGACGAGAACATCCTGCACGCGCTGGTCGCCGATCCCGACAAGGCCGTCGACCGCCTGCTGATCGATCGCGACTTCGAGGCCGGCGACGAACCCGTCAAGCTGTGCCTGAAGAACGGTGTGCCGGTCGAGCTGCGCAAGCAGCTCGCGGTCGACCTCGACTACGACACGATCGGCGAATCGGTCGGCTTCTTCCGCTTCACCGAAGGCACCGCGCGCCGCCTCGCGACGATCGTCGCGGGCTACGTCGACAGCGGCCGCGCGAACATGCCGCACGAGGAAGCCGTGCGCGACCTGCTGCTCGAAGGCGGTCACTCGTTCGACGTCGCGGACGTCACGGGCTCGCCGTGGATCGAGATCGACTTCCCGAACGACGTGGCGCGTGCCACGCAAGACATCCTTCCCCTGATTCAACGCACTACCGCCGGAGCCGCACGATGAACGCACGCGAACCCAACTTCACCGAATCGCGCAGCGCACGGCTGCGCCGCATGCTCGTCAGCAGCGACCTCGAATTCCTGATGGAAGCGCACAACGGCCTGTCCGCGCGGATCGTCCGCGAAGCGGGCTTCAAGGGGATCTGGGCATCGGGCCTGGCGATCTCCGCGCAGTTCGGCG
Organism: Burkholderia sp. Bp9140; assembly: GCF_003853425.1. NCBI lineage: Bacteria > Pseudomonadati > Pseudomonadota > Betaproteobacteria > Burkholderiales > Burkholderiaceae > Burkholderia > Burkholderia sp. Bp9140. The sequence goes on along the minus strand of NZ_QTPQ01000041.1, from coordinate 71,083 downwards.
TGCGCGACAACAACGAAGCGAGCTGGACCCAGGTTGTCGACGTGCTCGAGTTCATGGCCGACGCGAGCGACCTGCCGATCCTGCTCGACGGCGACACCGGCTACGGCAACTTCAACAACGTGCGCCGCCTCGTGAAGAAGCTCGAGCAGCGCGGCATCGCCGGCGTGTGCATCGAGGACAAGCAGTTCCCGAAGACGAACAGCTTCATCGACGGCGAGCGTCAGCCGCTCGCCGAGATCGACGAATTCTGCGGCAAGATCAAGGCCGGCAAGGATTCGCAGAGCGATCCCGACTTCTCGATCGTCGCGCGCGTCGAGGCGCTGATCGCCGGCTGGGGGATGGACGAGGCGCTGCGTCGTGCGAACGCGTACGCGGAAGCCGGCGCCGACGCGATCCTGATCCACAGCAAGCTGTCGCGCCCGGACGAGATCCTGCAGTTCGCGCGCGAATGGAGCGGCCGCGCGCCGCTCGTGATCGTGCCGACCAAGTACTACAGCACGCCGACCGACGTGTTCCGCCAGGCCGGCATCAGCACCGTGATCTGGGCGAACCACCTGATCCGCGCATCGGCCTCCGCGATGCAGGCGACCGCGCGCGAGATCCACGAGAACGAAACGCTGATCAACGTCGAGGACCGCGTCGCGTCGGTCAACGAGATCTTCCGCCTGCAGGACGCCGACGAATATTCGGCGGCCGAGCGCATCTACCTGTCGTCGTCGTCGCGCGCGTCGAACGCCGCGATCGTGCTCGCCGCCAGCCGCGGCAAGGGGCTCGAGGCCGTCACCGAGGATAAACCCAAGGTCATGCTGCCGGTCGCCGGCAAGCCGCTCTTGCGCTGGCTCGTCGACGGCTTCAAGAAGCATGGCGTCAACGACATCACCGTGGTCGGCGGCTATCACGCCGACGCGATCGACACGTCGGGCATCAAGCTCGTCGTCAACGAGCGCCACGCGCAGACGGGCGAGCTCGCGTCGCTCGCATGCGCGGCCGAACGCCTGACCGGCGACACCGTGATCTCGTACGGCGACCTGCTGTTCCGCAGCTACATCCTGCGCGACCTCGCGGAGAGCGAGGCCGAGTTCAGCGTCGTCGTCGATTCGTCGCTCACCGAGACCAACCAGAGCGTGCGCGATTTCGCGCTCTGCTCGGCCGCCGACGACCGCGGCCTGTTCGGCCAGAAGACCTACCTGCAACGCGTATCGAGCGACGTCGCCGCGGGCACGCCGCACGGCCGCTGGATCGGTCTGCTGAACGTGCGCGGCGCAGGCGTCGACCGCCTGAAGGCGATGCTCGCGACGCTGCAGGCGCGTCCTGATTTCGACACGCTCGACATCCCGTCGCTGCTGAACGAACTGATCGCCGCCGGCGAGAAGATCGAGGTGCAGTACGTGCACGGCCACTGGCGCGGCGTCAACGACCTGGAAGACTTCCGCCGCGCGGGCGACTTCGCGCACGGCCAGACGCCGCTGTCCGAGCCGGGCGCAGGCAACGGGGGCGCACGATGATCGAAGCGGCCCAGTTCGTCGAGGCCGCGCGCGAACGCGGCTTCGACTGGTACGCGGGCGTGCCCTGCTCGTACCTGACGCCGTTCATCAACTATGTGCTGCAGGACCCGACGCTGCACTACCTGTCGGCCGCGAACGAAGGCGACGCGGTCGCGCTGATCGCGGGCGCCACGCTCGGCGGCAAGCGCGGGATCGCGATGATGCAGAACTCCGGGCTCGGCAACGCGGTGAGCCCGCTCACGTCGCTGACCTGGACGTTCCGGCTGCCGCAGTTGCTGATCGTCACGTGGCGCGGCCAGCCGGGCGTGCCCGACGAGCCGCAGCACGCGCTGATGGGGCCGATCACGCCGGCGATGCTCGACACGATGGAGATCCCGTGGGAGACGTTCCCGACCGACCCCGAACAGGTCGGCCCGGCACTCGACCGCGCGATCGCGCACATGGACGCGACGGGCCGCCCGTACGCGCTCGTGATGCAGAAAGGCAGCGTCGCGCCATATGAGCTGAAGGCAAACCCGGCGGCAGCGCCGCGCGCGCATGTCGCCGCACAGTCGGCCACACGCACCGAAGCGCCCGCCGCGTGGCCGACCCGCCACGACGCGCTGCGGCGCGTGATCGCGCACACGCCGATCGAGTCGACCGTCGTGCTCGCGTCGACCGGCTTCTGCGGCCGCGAACTCTATGCAATCGACGATCGTCCGAACCAGTTGTACATGGTCGGCTCAATGGGCTGCGTGACACCGCTCGCGCTGGGTCTCGCGCTCGCGCGCCCCGACCTGCGCGTGGTGGCCGTCGACGGCGACGGCGCCGCGCTGATGCGCATGGGCGTGTTCGCGACGCTCGGCACCTACGGCCCGTCCAACCTCACGCACGTGCTGCTCGACAACGGTGCGCACGAGTCGACGGGCGGCCAGGCGACCGTGTCGCGGCATGTGTCGTTCGCGGGCGTCGCGGCAGCGTGCGGCTATGCGTCGGCCGTCGAAGGCGACTCGCTCGACGTGCTCGATGCGACGCTCGACGCATCGCATCCGGCCGACGGCACGCGCTTCGTGCGGCTTGCGATCCGCACCGGCGTGCCCGACGGCCTGCCCCGCCCGACCGTCACGCCGGTCGAGGTCAAGACCCGCCTGATGCGGCATATCGGCGCCGCACAGGCTGAAGCCCACGCCGAAGGAGCTCATTGATGCTGCTGCTGAACCCCGGCCCGGTAACGCTGACCGAACGCGTGCGCCGCAGCCTGCTGCAACCCGACCTGTGCCATCGCGAAAGCGAATTCTTCGATCTGCAGGATGAAGCGCGTGCGCGCCTCGTCGGCGCGTACGAACTCGACCCGGCCGAATGGGCCGCCGTGCTGATGACGGGCTCGGGCACCGCCGCCGTCGAAAGCATGATCGCGGCGCTCGTGCCGCAGGACGGCAAGTTGCTCGTGATCGAGAACGGCGTGTACGGCGAGCGCATCACGCAGATCGCGACGCAGTACGGGATCGCGCACGACGTGCTGAAGCATGAGTGGATGCAGGCGCCCGATCTCGCGCAGATCGCCGCGCGTCTCGACGCGGGTGGGTATTCGCACGTCGCGGTGATTCACCACGAAACGACGACCGGCCGGCTGAACGATCTCGGCGCGATCGCGGAAGTGTGCCGCGCGCGCGGCGTGAAAATGCTCGTCGACGGCGTCAGCAGCTTCGGTGCCGAAGCGATCGACTTCGCCGGCGGCGTGATCGACGCGGTCGCCGCTACCGCGAACAAGTGCCTGCACGGCGTGCCGGGCGCGGCGTTCGTGATCGTGCGCCGCAGCGCGCTCGCGAAGGCCGCGAGCCGTACTTACTACCTCGACCTCGGTCGGCTCGCGAAGCTGCAGGATCAGCGCAATACGCCGTTTACGCCGTCGGTGCACGCGTATTACGCGCTCGTCGAGGCGCTGCGCGAGTTTGATGAGGCCGGCGGCTGGCGGGCGCGGCATGCGCATTACAAGGCGCTCGCCGATCAGGCGCAGGCTGGGCTTGCGGCGCGCGGGATGACGCTCGTGCTGCCGGAAGGTGAGTCGTCGGTCGTGCTGCGCGCGTACCGGCTGCCGCAGGGCGTCACGTACGAGACGCTGCACGACGGGTTGAAGGCGCGCGGCTTCGTGATCTACGCGGGGCAAGGCGGGTTGTCGAAGGAGTTGTTCCGGATCTCGACGATGGGTGCGATCGAAGCGGCTGATGTCGAGCGGTTGCTGGAGGGTTTTACGGCGCTGACGCGGTAAGCTCTCGCCCTCACCTTCGTCGACGAAAGGCCCGCAAGGGCCTTTTTTATTCTTCGAAAATTTATCGGACACACGGAACACAATGTCGGCGTTCGGCCAACAGGCGACCTTCGTGGGCAACGGGGTTCGGACATTCAGACGTTCGTTGCGCCCCTGGATGCGGCCATTCAAATCGCGCGTACAGCCTGAGCGCCACCTGGGGGATGGCTGGAAAGCAATGCAGCGCAGCGCTCCCGTAGAAAGGCATGCAACTCGGTCATCGCCGGCGTGAGTTGCGCACGGTGCGCGCAAATCAAGTGCAACGGCGCAGGCTCGCAATACTCCGGCGGAAATAACTCCATCAGTCGACCAGCCCTCAGATCGTCGATGAGGTCCAGTCGCGACTTATAGATAAGGCCTTCCCCGGCTATCGCCCAGCGACGAACCGCATCGGCATCGTCGCTGATGCGATTACCGGTGACCGCCACGGTGCGGTCGCCGCCGGGCGGGGTAAAGCGCCAGCGCTCATGGATCTGCTCGCTCCATACGTACCGAAGGCAGTTGTGCCGCCGCAGGTCGTCGACTTTGGCCGGTGCGCCATGCCGTTCGAGGTAGGACGGCGCGGCACACAATGCGCGCCGGTTGTTGTCGACCAACTTCATGGCCAGAAGAGACGAATCCGGCAGCGCTCCGTAGCGCACGACTGCATCCAGCGGCTGGCGAATCAGGTCGGCCGCACGGTCGCTCATTTTCAGGTGCAGCGACAAACCAGGGTGCCGGTGCTGAAAATCATCCAGCCACGGCAACAGCAGGTTTCGACCAAAGTCAGACGGCGCGGACAGCCGCAGCGGGCCGGACAGCGCCCCCCGGCCGTTTGCCAGTGCCTGCTGGCCTTCCTCCAGCGCACCCATCATGACCCGCGCATGCGGCAGGTAACGCTCTCCAGCCTCCGACAGTTGCATGCTTCGCGTGGACCGCGTGAACAGGCGCGTGTCCAACGCCTTCTCGAGCCGCTGCACCGATGCACTCGCGTGTGCCGGCGCGATATTCAGCTGGCGCGCCGCCTCCGAGAAGCTGCCGTAGTCCACCGTGTGCACGAAGATCCGAACGTCATCGAGTCGAATCATTTTCATTGAAATGCCGAAATTGTTTGAGCTCGGTGGCCATTTATCCGCATACCGACGAAAGATAACATGGTCTCAATCCCCCTTGGAGGCCACGTGTATGAAAGCCATCGGTTTCAATCAGAACCATCCGATCAGCCACCCGCAGGCGCTGCAGGATATCGAGATTCCGACCCCGGAACTGCGCGACCATGATCTGCTGGTGGAAGTGAAAGCGGTATCGGTCAATCCGGTCGATACCAAAATCCGGCGCGGTGGCGATATTCCGGAAGGCGGTGCGCGCATCGCCGGCTGGGACGCGGCGGGAATCGTCCGCGCGACCGGTCCGCTGGCCACGCGCTTCAAGGCAGGCGACCGTGTCTGGTACGCGGGCGACATCAAGCGACCCGGCAGCAACAGCGAGCTGCACGCCGTGGACGAACGTATCGTCGGACCCATGCCGACATCACTGGATTTCGCAGAGGCCGCTTCGTTGCCGCTGACCACGATCACCGCGTGGGAGCTGCTGTTCGACCGTCTGCGTGTTCAGGCAGCGGACCCGACCGACAACAACGTGCTGCTCGTGATCGGAGCGGCTGGCGGTGTCGGCTCGATTCTGACCCAACTGGCGCGTGAGCTTACGGGCATGACAGTCATCGGCACGGCCTCGCGACCGGAAACCCGCGAGTGGGTGCTGGCACATGGTGCGCATGACGTCCTCGATCACCATCAACCCTGGGCAACCCAGTTGGCCGCGCTCGGTATCGAGCACGTCACCCATGTTGCCGGGTTGAACAACAGCGCTGCCTATGTGACTCAAATCGCCGACGTGCTGCGCCCGGAAGGCCAGTTCGCCCTTATCGACGACCCGGTGGGTCTGGACATCGGACCGTTCAAGGGGAAATCCATCTCGATTCACTGGGAGCTGATGTTTACCCGTGCGATGTTCACCACCGACACCCTCGCACGGCAACACGCCTTGCTGCGCCGCGCGGCGCAGCTGGTTGACCAGGGCCGCCTCAAGCACACCCTGACCCGACGCATTGACGGCATCAACGCCGCAGGCCTCATCGAAGCGCATGCGCTGGTCGAGGCCGGCAACATGATCGGCAAGGTCGTCGTCGCCAACCGCTGAACCCTTCTGACAAGGAGCATCAACATGACATCGCCAATCATCAACACGACCACGATCAGCCTGGAAGCCGCACAAGCATTGATGGCCGAAGCGCGCCGCGCGTGCGCCGCGCGAGGATTCGCCGCGACAATCGCGATTACCGATGCAGGCGGCCACCTGCGCGCTTTCGAGCGCGCGGATGCCGCCCCGTTCCTGACGGTTGACGTCGCCATCGACAAGGCATGGACCGCCGCGTCGTTCGGCATGGCCACGCATCAATGGAATCAGTACATGGCCGAACCTGCCGTTGCCCCGCTGGCGCACCATCCGCGGCTGATGCCGGTCGGCGGTGGCGTACCGATCTTTCACGAAGGGCGTCTGGTCGGGGGCATCGGTGTTTCTGGCGGAACGTCGGCTCAAGACCACGAGGCCGCCGAGGAAGCGCTGCGCCACGCAGGGTTTAACCAGTAAGCCTGGGCCGTTGAGCGGTCGCCTTGCCGTCAATCGACAAACGTTCTACAAAGGCGAAACCGTTGCTCGTGAGGGACCGGCCCGGACGGCCGGATCTCTCCAATAACTGCCGTTGAAGCTCTGGCGGCTCGAACAGCGGCTTCGGGGCAGTAAGCGACATCCACGAAAACCTGTGAAAAACCCTTTTCATCGTGATCACGAGCATCCTTCGTTTCGCCCCGCTGCTGGCGCTCGCCGCCGCCCCGACGGTTCAGGCCGCCGACAATCAGCCTTGCGACGACGCGACCATCACGGCCGTCGCCCGCTGGGCCGGCATCGCGAGCGCGCGCATCGCCACCCGCGACGCGGACCGGCTCGTCATCGCATCGGCGTGCAAGGCGATGCCGAATACGCCGGGCACGACGATCGCGGCCATCGCGTTCGATTCGCTGCCGAAGAGCAAGAACCCCGACGAAAGTGCCAAGCTCCAGGTCATCGCGCTCGTCGAAGGCGGCAAGGTCGTCGCCGCCGACCGGTCGGTGATCGACGAAGATGCCGCGACGGAGATCGGCGAGAACAGCTATCGCATCGATACCGCGCCGTACCGGCTGTCGCCCGACGTACGCGCGTTCGGCGTCGTGTTCACGAGCAGCGCGCGCGGTCCAAGCTGTCCTGATGCGAACGCAAGCGAAGAGCTGACGCTGTGGGTGCGCGAAGGCAATCGCATCCGGCCGGTGTTCGGCACCAACCTGTACGGCTGGGTCAGTGTCGAGGGCGAAGCCTGCGGCGCCGGTGCGGGCGATGCGCGCAGCGAAGATGCCCGCATGACGATTGCCGTCGAGAAAACGTCGAGCCACGGCTTCGCCGACCTGTCGATCACCGCGCACATCACGAAAACGCAACGCAAGGACGGCGATTACTCGGATACGGGCAAGCGAACCGCGCGCACGGTCGTCAAATACGATGGCAAGTCGTACGGAATCGATATGTTCAGGACGTTCTGGTATTCGCCTGACGTACAGAAGTGATTTAAGTGACGCGGCAGGTCGAGTACGCCCGCTCGCCTACTCCACCACCTTCGGCCCGATTGCGTCGTTCGGCGACGGCATCCGCAGCGAGTCGTCGCGCACGCGTCGCGCTTCGCGCGCCGTATAGCGATCCTTCAGCCGCAGGAACGGTTTCTCGACGAGAAAGTAACTGGCTGTCGCGGCCATCAGCGCCCACACGATACCGAGCGGAAACGCATGCGCGACCGGCAGATCCGGGTTCGCGAACGGCTGCTGCCAAAGATAAAGACTGAACGAGATCGTGCCGACGAACACGACCGGCCCGGCCCGCAGCCATCGCGCGCACCAGAACTCGCTGCGGAAATTCAGCACGACGATCACGATCGCGATCAGCGCGGCCTCGAGCGTCACGCCGTAGGTCGCATTCCAGAAGCCGCCGAGCCGGTGTTCGGCAAGCGGCATCCCGAACAGCACGATGAAGACGAGCGCCGTCACGATGCGCGACTCGCCGCGCCATGAACGAATCCACGCTTCGAGCCGTTCGCGCTCGAGCGCCGCGTAGCAGCCGATCAGGATCGGATCGACGCCCGTATGCAGCATCATCCCGAGTTGCCCGCGCAGCGCCGGCGCGACGAAATACGTCAGCGCGCGCACCAGCGGCACGACCAGGATCAGCGCGGCCAGCCAGCGCGTGCCGCGACGCCGCGTGCCGTACACGAACAGCAGCGGCCAGAACCAGTAGAACTGCTCCTCGAGCGCGAGCGACCAGAAGTGGCCGAGATACCATGCGCCGTCCGGATGCAGCGCGTTGTCGCCGGCCAGCCCGAACCACGCCGAGTAATTCCACAGATGCAGCGCCGCATACAGCCACTGACGGCGATCGACGTCGAGCCAGCCGGCGGCGGCGAGCACGCCGACGGTCGCGAGATACACATAGCAGGCCGGCCAGATCCGCAGCGCGCGGCGCACGTAGAACGCCGTCAGCGCGATCCCGCCGGTGCGCGCGAACTCGGCGCGCAGCACGTTGGTGATCAGGAAGCCGCTGAGGACGAAGAAGATCAGCACGCCGAGCCGGCCATCGGCGATCAGCCGCAGCGGCGCGAACCAGCCGGTGTAGCCGCCGGGCAGCACGTGCTCCGCATGGCCGACGACGACCATCGTGACCGCGACGGCGCGCAACCCGGTCAGCTGCTTGACGCGATGGTTCATCGGCTGGATTCCGTTGGCACGGTGGAGGGATGGCAGGCCGACGCCCCGATCCGCGGCGCCGATATGCCGCCGGGATTTTGTCTGAAAAATATCGGAATGAAATTGCTTAAAAAATTCCGGTGCGCATGCCGGGCTGAATGCGGTGCCGCGCGCCGGATGCCGACCGGCGCGCAGCGGCCGGAATGAATGGGCATAATGACAAGCGTTGTCCGGCGGCGGCCGGTCCGATGCAGACACAACCAATTTTGCGGCGCCGCAATATCCGCGATACCGGCGCTGCCGTATTCCGCCCGCATCCCGGTCCGTGCCGCGTCCGCCCTCCTGTCGATCCTCACCCGGAGCCTGCCTGTGTACCCACCGATCGAACCCTACGCCCACGGCCACCTCGACACCGGCGACGGCCACCGCATCTACTGGGAGCGCTGCGGCAACCCGTCCGGCAAGCCCGCCGTGTTCCTGCACGGCGGCCCGGGCGCAGGCTGCAGCCCCGACCATCGCCGCCTGTTCGATCCCGAGCGTTACGACATCCTGCTGTTCGACCAGCGCGGCTGCGGGCGCTCGACGCCGCATGCGAGCCTCGACCACAACACAACCTGGGACCTGGTGGCCGACATCGAGCGGCTGCGCGAGATGGTGGGCGCGGAACAGTGGCTCGTGTTCGGCGGCTCATGGGGCAGCGCGCTCGCCCTCGCCTACGCGGAGACGCACCCGCAACGCGTGAGCGCGCTCGTCGTGCGCGGCATCTTCACGATGCGTCGCGCGGAGTTGCTGTGGTACTACCAGGAAGGCGCGTCGTGGCTCTTCCCCGACCTGTGGGAGGAATTCCTCGCGCCGATTCCGGAAGCCGAGCGCGGCGACCTGATGGCCGCGTACCATCGCCGGCTGACGGGTGACGACGAAGCCGCGAAGCTCGAAGCCGCACGTGCGTGGAGCCTCTGGGAAGGCCGCACGATCACGCTGCTGCCCGATCCGGCGCTGGCCGCGCACTTCGCGGACGGCCACTACGCGCTCGCGTTCGCGCGGATCGAAAACCATTACTTCGTGAATCGCGGGTTCGTCGACGAAGGCCAGTTGCTGCGCGACGCGCATCGCCTCGCCGGCATTCCGGGCGTGATCGTGCAGGGCCGCTACGACATCGCGACGCCCGCACGCACCGCGTGGGATCTCGCGAAGGCATGGCCCGACGCGACGTTCGAGATCGTGCCGGATGCCGGACACGCATACAACGAACCGGGCATCCTGAAGGCGCTGCTCGCCGCGACGGACCGGTTCGCCGCGTAAGCAGCCCAGTACGGCGCAATACGACGCGGCGCGCTACAGCCGGCCATCCCGGCCTGCACGCCCGCAAGCTCAAAGCGCGGCTTCGACGATGGTCCGGCCGCTGATCGCGCGCTCGACGAGCTGTTCGTCCCCGACCTTGCGGATCGCATCGTCGAGCAATCCTTCGGGCTCTTCCGTCGCCACCTTCAGCAAGCCCGACAGGCCGCGCGCGTCGAGCACCACCAGCGTCTCCATCGAATCCGCACGGCTCACGAGCACGCGACGGAATGCCGGGCCCGCGCCGAAGCTCGCGCAGAGCGCGATCGTCTCGTTGCCGAGCGTGTAGTCGAAGTTCTTGATCATGTGTGCCGCCGTTGCAAGGAAATGGCGACGCGCGACGGCGCGGCGCCGTGACGTCGACGCACCCGTGCGTGCCACCGGCGCCGGACCAGGGGCCGATCCGGTCGCCGGCACCACCATGCTAGGCGGGCAGTATTAACGAAGACTTAAACGGCCGGCGAGCAGTGCGTCAGGCCGATGGCGCCGTATTACGACGCATCGTCGAGCGGCTCGACCGTCACGCCGACCTTCAGCTCCTGATCCGCGCCGCCGCCACGAATCACGCCGCGCAACGGCGTCACGTCCGCATAGTCGCGGCCGATCGACAACATCACGTAGTCGTCGCCCGGCGCACGGTCGTTGGTCGGATCGAGCTGCAGCCAGCCGCCGTCTTCGGGCCATGCCGGGTCGTACACGTCGACCCATGCATGCGACGCATCCGCGCCGATCAGCCGCGGCTGCCCGGGCGGCGGCTGCGTCAGCAGATAACCGCTCACGTAGCGCGCGGCGAGCCCGAGCGAGCGCAGCGCGCCGATCATCACGTGCGCGAAATCCTGGCAGACGCCTTTGCGCAAGCGCAGCGCATCGAGCGCGGTCGTCGTGATGTCGGTGCTGTTCGGCGTATACGCGAAATCGGCGTGGACTCGCCGCATCAAGTCCCACGCGGCCTGCACGAGCGGCCGCCGGGGCGTGAAGCTCGCGGCCGCATACGCAGCCAGCTCGGGATCGCACGCCACATGCGGCGATGCGAACACGAACTCGCTCGCCGCGTCGTACGGCTGTCCCGCGCGAAACCGCAAGCGGTCGCGCACGGCTTCCCACGCCGTGGCGTGGTCAGGATCGGGACTCGCGATCGCGGGCGGCGGTGCGCCGCGTGCGCCCTGCGACCATACGGGCGGACTCACGCGCACCGTGCTGCGGCTGCGCACGAGCAGCGCATCGTGAGGCTGGTTCAGTGCGAACGATGCACGCGCGTTGCCGAACGCGTCGATCTCGGTGCCGACCGCCTCCGGTGCGGGTTCGATGTCGAGCGCGAACGTCAGCACCTGCTGGCGCGGCGTCGCGAGCGGCTGCAGCCGCGCCTGGTGCTGCGCGGATTCGACGCGTGCCGCGTAGCGGTATTCGGTGTCGTGCGTGACGCGCAGCACGCGGCCCGGTACGGCGGCAGCCGATCGCGCAGGTGTCGCAGGCGTGATCGCCGCTGCGGCCTGCTTCGGATGGCCGGAACCCGGCGCGGGCGGCGTCTTCGCCGCGTGTTTCGCTGTCACCATAGCGTCCTGCCCGCCTCGCGCACGTGACTGAAATAACGCTCGCCGATCCGGTTCGACAGATCCCACACGGCCTTCACGGTCGTGTCGAGCGCATCGAGCAGCTTGTCATGCCGGCCGTCGTCGCCGGTTTCGCACAGTTCGTGCAGCGACCATGCGGGCACGTCCGGAATCGTCTCGGCCAGTTCGGACAGCGCATAGCCTTCGCTGCGCTCGACCTTCGTCAGCCGGCCGCGCAGCGCCTGCACGACCCAGCCGAGCGAGCGCGGGTTGTCGGTGTCGAGCACCGCGAGCGACAGCAGCGGCGCGACGTCGAAGCAGCGCTGGAAGCGCGAGCGGAACGTGATCGTGCTGTCGAACAGCTCCAGCACGAGCTCGAAGCCGTCCTGCCGGTGCACGGCGCCCTCGTCGAACGCGAACTTCAGCACGCTGCACAGGAAGTCCAGCCGGTCGATCTGCCGGCCGATGGACAACAGCCGCCAGCCGTCGTCGCGCGTCATGTTGTCGGTCTGCGCGCCGGTGATCGCGCCGAGCAGCAATCCGAGCCTCTCCAGCAACTGCAGCGCCTCGTTGCCGATCTGCTCCTCGGCTTCCGGATGGTCCGCACTATCGGCGAACAACTGCGTCGCATCGTCGATCAGCCGCCACTGATCGCTCGACAGCCGCTCGCGGATCGCGGCAGCGGCGCCGCGCATCCCGAACAGGCAGGACGCGATGCCGGACGTGCGGTCCGCGCCGCGCGTCAGCGACGTCGCGAGCGCGTGCTGGAACGCACGCGGCGCATCGACGGCGTTCGGCGCGTCGGGGGCGATCAGGCCGGTGTCGCGACAGAGCGTATCGATGAGCTCCAGATGCGCGGGGCTGTCGACGTCGTCCTCGCCGCGCAGCCGCTCGAGCGCGGCGCGCGCGAGACGCATCAGATTGGTCGCGCGCTCGGTATAGCGGCCGAGCCAGAACAGGTTCTCGGCCGCGCGGCTCGCGATCGCACGCGGGCGCTCGACCAGATCGTCGGGGCCGAGACGGGTCTGCAGCAGCGTGGTCGAATCGACGATGCCCTCGGTCATCACCCACGTATCGACGGTGCTGCCGCCACGCGGCATCGGCGCGTTGAACAGCGTATCGCGCGTGCCGACCCGCGACAGTCCGCCCGGCAGGAGCCGCCAGCTTCGCGCGCCGTCGGCGAGCGCGAACACGCGCAGCAGCAGCGGTTTCGGCACGATGCGCGCGCCGCCGTTGCCGTCGGGCGCGTCGCGCCCCGGCCAGGTCGGCGCCTGCGACAGCGGCAGGTCGGCCTGCACCGTGTAATGCTCGGGCCGGGCGAGGATCCGCGCACGCCACTCGGCCAGCTGCGCCGGCGTGAGGCGCGCACCGATCACCGGGTCGAACGCGCCGCCGGCCTGCGCGTCGGGCGGATACGACGGCTTCACGATGCTGCGCGCGAGCTGCGGCAGCGCGTCGTCGCATGCAGCCGCCTCGCCGCACCACCACGAATGCACGGCGGGCAGCGTCAGCGTTTCGCCGAGCAGCCCTTCCGCGAGGCGCGGCATGAAACCGAGCACGCCCGGCGATTCGAGGAAGCCCGAACCCGGCGCATTCGCGAGCAGCACGTTGCCCGCGCGCACGGCCTGCAGCAGCCCTGGCACGCCGAGCATCGAATCGGGCCGCAGTTCGAGCGGATCGAGCCACGCGTCGTCGACGCGCCGCAGAATGCCGTGCACGGGTTCGAGCCCGCCCAGTGTCTTCAGGAACACGCGGTTGTCGCGCGCGGTCAGGTCGCCGCCCTCGACCAGCGTGAGGCCGAGGTAGCGCGCGAGATACGCATGCTCGAAGTACGTCGCGCTGTGCGGCCCCGGCGTCAGCAGCACGATCCGCGAGTTCTTGCGGGCGGGGCTCAACGCCTGCATGCTCTGCAGCAGCGACCGGTACGCGGATGCGAGCCGCTGCACGCGCAGCCCGCGGAAGCCGCGCGGAAACAGCCGCGACACGATCAGCCGGTTCTCGAGCAGGTAGCCGAGACCGGCCGCGCCCTGCGTGTGCTGCGCGACGATCCGCCATTGGCCGTCGGGGCCGCGCGCGAGATCGAACGCGACGACGTGCAGCCACGTATCGCCCGGCACGCGTGCGCCGCGCATCGCGCGCAGGTAGCCCGGGTGGCCGGTCACGAGCGCGGGCGGCAGCAGCCCGCGCTGCAGGATCGTCTGCGGCCCGTACAGGTCGGCCATCGTCGCGTTCAGCAGCCGCACGCGCTGCAGCACGCCGCGCTCGATCGCGACCCAGTCCTCGGGCGTGACGATCAGCGGCAGCAGGTCGAGCGACCACGGGCCGGCCGCGCCGTCGCCGGCGCGTTGTTCGTGGAGCTGGTAGAACAGCCCGTTCTCGCGCATGCGCCGCTGCAGCGCGTCGGCGCGGCGGTCGAGGTCGGCCACGCCGTCGCTGCCGATCGACGTGAAGAAACTGCGCCAGGCAGGGGCGAGCAGCGGCGCGGTAAGGCCAGCGGCGCTGCCGCGCAGTTCGTCATAGCGGCCGGCCGCGGCCGGCGCCGCGAGCGCGGCGGCCAGTTCCGCGGCATCCGGCTGCGCACCGGTATCGAAGAGCGTGGGCATCGCGTCGGCGTCGGCGAGATCGTCGGGGTGAATGGGCGGCACAGTCGAGATCGTTCCGTCGTCAGGGGGCGGCCGCGCCCGCGCGCCGCCGCACCGGCGGCCCGGCACGGCGGACGCGGCGGGCGGCCGCAGTCTGCCCGCATCCTAGCACTCCGGCCGGCGCGCCGGGAGGTCGCGTACCGCGCATCGTCGTCCGTCCTTTCATCCGACGATCAGGGCCGCCGCAGGTCGAGCGTGAACGGGAATTCGCGGCTCGGCGCGGCCGCCGCCACCGTCATCCGCCCCGGCGTGTGCCCCATCGCGACGAAACGCGCGAGCCGGCGGCTCTCGGCCTCGTACGCATTGACCGGGAACGTCGCATAGTTGCGTCCGCCCGGGTGCGCGACGTGATACCGGCAGCCGCCGAGCGAGCGCTGCAGCCACGTATCGACGATGTCGAACGTGAGCGGCGCATGCACGCCGATGGTCGGATGCAGCGCCGACGGCGGCGCCCACGCCTTGTAGCGCACGCCCGCGACGTATTCGCCGACGGTGCCGGTCGGCTGCAGCGGCAGCGCGCGGCCGTTGACGGTCACGACGTGCCGGTTGTCGTTCAGTCCGGTCACGCGCACTTCGAGCCGCTCGACCGACGAATCGACGTAACGCACCGTGCCGCCGGGCGCCCCCTCCTCGCCCATCACGTGCCACGGCTCCAGCGCGCCGCGCAGCGACAGCTGCATCCCGTTCACCGCGATCTGCCCGAACAGCGGGAAGCGGAATTCGAAGTGCGGCGCGAACCAGGCCGGGTCGAACCCGAAACCGGCGTCGCGCAGCTCGGCCAGCACGTCGTCGAAATCCATCTTCAGGAACGCGGGCAGCATGAAGCGATCGTGCAGCGCGGTGCCCCAGCGCGTGAGCGACGTCGTGTACGGCGCGGCCCAGAAGCGCGCGACCAGCGCGCGCAGCAGCAATTGCTGCACGACGCTCATCCGCGCATGCGGCGGCATCTCGAACGCACGCAGTTCGAGCAGGCCGAGCCGTCCGGTCGACGCGTCGGGCGAGTACAGCTTGTCGATGCAGAATTCGCTGCGGTGCGTGTTGCCGCTCACGTCGATCAGCAGGTTGCGCAGCACGCGGTCGACGAGCCACGGCGGCATGTCCTGCCCGTACAGCAGCTTGTTGCGCTGGATTTCCGCGAATGCGATGTCGAGCTCGTAGACCTGGTCGTTGCGCGCCTCGTCGACGCGTGGCGCCTGGCTCGTCGGGCCGATGAACAACCCGGAGAACAGGTACGACAGCGACGGATGGTTGTGCCAGTAAGCGATCAGGCTCGCGAGCAGGTCGGGGCGGCGCAGGAACGGGCTGTCGGCCGGAGTCGCGCCGCCGAGCACGAAGTGGTTGCCGCCGCCCGTGCCGACGTGCCGGCCGTCGACCATGAACTTCTCGCTGGAAAGGCGCGACTGCCACGCGGCGTCGTACAGGAATTCGGTCTGGCCGACGAGTTCGTCGAAGCTCCGGGCCGGATGGATGTTCACCTCGATCACGCCGGGGTCGGGCGTGACCTGCAGCACCTTGAGCCGCGCGTCGCGCGGCGGCGGATAGCCTTCGAGCACGAGCTTCACGCCGAGCGCGTGCGCGGTCAGCTCGATCGCGGCGAGCAGGTCGAGATAATCCTCGAGCGCGGCCAGCGGCGGCATGAACAGGTACAGGACGCCGTTGCGCACTTCGACGCACAGCGCGGTCCGCGTGATCCATGCGGCCGATTCGAAGCGCTCGGGGCTGCGCCGCGGGTCCTGCAGGCCATGCGCGTGCGGTCCGTCCGCGTCCGCGTCGGCGCCGTCGCCGCGCCACTGCATGACCGTTTGCGCGGGCGCTTCGCGATGCATGCCGGCCAGGTAGCGCGGTGCGTCGGCGGCGCCCGCATGACGCGCACGGAATGCGGCCGCATCCGGCAGCGCGGCGAGCGGCGCGAACGGATCGCGTTCGACGAGGAACGGATAGTCGGCACCGGCGACCCACGGCAACGAATCGAGCGGCAGCCGATAGCCCATCGGCGAATCGCCGGGCACGAGGTACATCCGCTCGTCGCGGAAGAACCACGGGCCCGTCTGCCAGCGCGGACCGTCGAGCTCCGGCCGATCGCGGCCCGACCGATCGCGGCCCGGCACATCGTCCGCGCGCTTGATGGGCAGCACGTAGCCGACCACGCTGTCGAGCTGCTGGTCGAACACCTTGCGCAGCCGCGCGCGTTCGAGCTCGTCGTCGAGACGCGAATCGAACGGATCGACGTTGACGGGCAGCCGGCGCTCGCGCCACAGGTAGTACCACACGTCCTCGTAGCCGGGCCGCACGAATTCGTCGGTCAGGCCCAGGCGCGCGGCCAGCGCGTCGATGAAGCGCTTCGCATCGTCGGTCGTGCACGCGGAGGGCTCGCGCTCGTCGGCGAACAGCGACGGATCGTGCCACACGGGCTGGCCGTCGGCGCGCCAGAAGATCGACAGCGCCCAGCGCGGCAACTGCTCGCCCGGATACCACTTGCCCTGCCCGAAATGCAGGAAGCCGCCTTCGCCGTATTCGGCGCGCAGCCGCTGCACGAGCTCGGTCGCGTAGCCGCGCTTGGTCGGGCCGAGCGCATCGGTGTTCCACTCGGCGCCGTCGCGATCGTCGATCGACACGAAGGTCGGCTCGCCGCCTTGCGTCAGCCGCACGTCGCCGGCCGTCAGCGCGCCGTCGACCTGCGCGCCGAGCGTGCGCACCGCATCCCACTGCGACTCGGTATACGGCTTCGTCACGCGCGGCGACTCGTACACGCGCGTCACCGCCATCTCGTGCTCGAACGTGACCTCGCATTCGTCGATCAGCCCTTCGACCGGCGCGGCGCTGGTCGGCTGCGGCGTGCACGCGAGCGGGATGTGCCCTTCGCCGGCGAGCAGGCCCGAGGTCGGATCGAAACCGATCCAGCCCGCGCCCGGCAGGTAGACTTCGCACCAGGCGTGCAGGTCGGTGAAGTCGACCGTCGTGCCGCTCGGGCCGTCGAGCGCTTTCACGTCGGGCGTGAGCTGGATCAGGTAGCCGGACACGAAGCGCGCGGCGATGCCGAGATGCCGGCACAGCTGCACGAGCAGCCACGCGCTGTCGCGGCACGACCCGGACGCGAGCTCGAGCGTCTGCTCGGGTGTCTGCACGCCCGGCTCCATCCGCACGAGATAGCCGATGTCGCGCTGCAGCTGCTGGTTCAGCGCGACGAGGAAGTCCACGGTGCCGGCGGGCGTACGATCGACGCCGTCGACATACGCACGGAACAGCGGCGCCGCGCTCGTCTGCGGATCGCACGCGAGGTACGGCGCGAGTTCGGTCTTCAGCGCGTCGTCATAGCTGAACGGGTATTGCTCCGCGCTCGCTTCGAGAAAGAAGTCGAACGGGTTGTACACCGACATCTCGGCAACCAGGTCGATCGTGATCTCGAAGTGTTCGGTGCGCTCCGGAAACACGAGCCGCGCGAGATAGTTCGAGAACGGGTCCTGCTGCCAGTTGATGAAGTGCTGCGCGGGCTCGACCGTCATCGAATACGAGACGATCGGCGTCCGGCAGTGCGGCGCGGGCCGCAGCCGCACGACCTGCGGCCCGAGGTTGACGGGGCGGTCGTAGCGGTAGCGGGTGGTGTGATGCAGCGCGACGTGGATGGACATGGGAGAGCCGCTCGGTTCGGGTTGGGCCGGCCGCACGCGCCGCGTCGCCGTCGCTGCGGCGGCACGGCACGGCGAATTCGGTGAAAGGGCGCGTCAGACGAGTTCCGGCGACTGCACGACGCTGATCTCGATGCCGACGGTGCTCGCGCCAAGCCCCGTCACGGGCTGCGCGTCGCGATGGTCGAGGCCGATGGCGATGCGCACGTAGCGCTCGTCCGGGCAGCGGTTCATGAACGGATCGAAGCCGACCCAGCCGAGCCCTTCGACATAGGCCTCGGCCCACGCGTGCCCTGCCGGCTGCTGCATCAGCGCGGCGGCCTGCGGCTGCGTGCCGAGCGCCGCCAGCGGCAAGCCCTGCGACTGCGCGGCGTGCGATGCGCCGAGCGCCTGCTGCATGCCGTCGCCGCTCTGCAGCGCGAGCGCTTCCTCTTCCTCGTCGCCGGCCGCGCTCTGCTTCGCGTCGGCGATGCGCTGCATCGCGCTGTCGGCAAGCACGTAGCCCGAGATGTAGCGCGCGGGCACCTTCAGCGCACGCGCGGCCGCGATGAACGCATGCGCATGGTCGCGGCTCGTGCCCTCGCCGCTTTGCAGCGCGGTTTCGGCGTCGACCGTTGCGTCGGCCAGGTTCGGCGCATACGCGATGCGCCCGTGCACTTCCGTCATCAGCCAATGCAGCGCATCGAGGCTGTGCGGCTCGATCGGCAGCGCCTGCGTGATTTCGCGAACGGTATCGCCGGCTTTGGTGAGCGCGGTTTCGCGTTCGAAGATCCACGGCGGCGCATAGCCCTCGGGGTTGCCGAGAATGCCCGCGCGGTCCTGCGTCTCGACGACGCCTGCCGCGACGACGACGATTTCGTTCTTCGCGCCGCGGTCGTGGCGCACGAGGTCGGTCCGGTTGCCGAGCCCGTCCGTATAGGACAGCGTCGGCTCGACGCCGTCGATCGTGACCTGCCACGCGCGCACCGTCTGCCCGGGCCCCGATTGCGGGCGCAGCCGCAGCCGTTGCAGCGCATGGGTGGCTTGATCGTCGAACTGATAACGCGAGATGTGTCGGATGGCGAGTCGCATGGCAAGTCTCTCAGTCGAAGTTGTAGGCCTGGGCGATGTCGATCCCGAGGCTGTTGTTGCGGCCGATGAAGTCGGTCAGGAATTCGTGCAGGCCGCTCTTGAAGATCCGCTCGACCGACGTGTCGGACAGCATCTGCAGGATCTTCGTGGCCGTGTCGTGACACGGGTGTGTCACGCCGTAATCCTTCGCGAGCAGGTTCAGGCTCGACACGACGCGCCCGTAGCAATAGCGCAGCGAACGCGGCATGCGGCCGTTCAGGATCAGGTAGTCGGCGATGTTCATCGGCTTGTACTGCACGTCGTACACCCAGCGATACGACCGGTGTGCGGCCACGCAGCGCAGGATCGTCTCCCACTGGTAGTTGTCGAGGATCGTGCCGACGTGCGACACCGACGGCAGCAGCAGGTGATATTTGACGTCGATGATCCGCGCGGTGTTGTCGGCCCGCTCGATGAACGCGCCGATCTGCGCGAAATCGAAGATCTCGTTGCGCAGCATCGTGCTGTAGAAGCTGCCGAGGATCAGCGCGGTTTCGCGCTTCACTTCGTCGAGCACCGCCGGCAGCCCGCTCTCCGGCACCGGCTGCGCGAGTGCGCGGCGCAGTGCAAGCCATGCGCCGTTCACGCTCTCCCACGCCTCGCGCGTGAGCGCCGTGCGCACCATCCGCGCGTTCGAGCGCGCGGCCTCGATGCACGACAGCACGCTCGACGGGTTGTCGCGGTCGCGCAGCAGGTAGTCGGTCACGGTATCGGCGGCATACGCGTCGTACTTCTGACGATAGCCGTCGTCCGCGCCCGAGCTGACCAGCACCGACGACCATTCGGCCGGCGCGTCGGACGTGCGCGTGAGCGCCATCCGCAGCCCGGCATCGACGATGCGCGCGATGTTCTCCGCGCGCTCGATATAGCGGTACATCCAGTAGAGACCGCTCGCAGTTCGTCCCAGAAGCATCTCGTGTCCACTCCGTCTTCGTTCGGTTCGCGCGCCGGCTGCGGCGCGCGTGGTCGTGCCCGGCTCAGTCGGCCAGCACCCAGGTGTCCTTGGTGCCGCCGCCCTGGCTCGAATTGACGACGAGCGATCCCTCCTTCAGCGCGACGCGCGTGAGCCCGCCCGGCGTGATGCGGATCCGGTCCGACACCAGCACGAACGGCCGCAGGTCGACGTGGCGCGGCGCGAGTCCGGCGTCGGTCAGGATCGGCGTCGTGGACAACGCCAGCGTGGGTTGCGCGATGTAGTTCGCGGGCCGCGCGCGCAGCTTCGCGGCGAACGCCTCGAGTTCGGCCTTCGATGCGCACGGCCCGACCAGCATCCCGTAGCCGCCCGAGCCGTGCACTTCCTTCACGACCAGTTCGTCGAGATGGTCGAGCACGTATTTCAGGCTGTCGGCTTCGCCGCAGCGCCAGGTCGGCACGTTCTCCAGCAGCGCCTTGCGTCCGGTGTAGAACTCGACGATCTCCGGCATGTACGAGTAGATCGCCTTGTCGTCGGCGATGCCGGTGCCCGGCGCGTTCGCGATCGTGATGTTGCCGGCGCGGTAGACGTCCATGATCCCGGCCACGCCGAGCACCGAGTCGGGGCGGAACGTGAGCGGATCGAGGAACGCGTCGTCGACGCGGCGATACAGCACGTCGATCGGCCGGAAACCTTCGGTCGTGCGCATCGCGACGCGGCCGTCGACCACCTGCAGGTCGCTGCCCTCGACGAGGTGCACGCCCATCTGGTCGGCGAGGAACGAATGTTCGTAGTACGCGGAGTTGTGGATGCCGGGTGTGAGCACGGCGATAGTCGGGTTGTCGGCGTTGCCGCCCGGCGGGCACACGGCCGCGAGCGACTGGCGCAGCATCTGCGGATAGGTCTCGACCGGGCGCACCTTGACCTGCTGGAACAGCTCCGGGAAGAGCTGCATCATCGTCTCGCGGTTTTCCAGCATGTACGACACGCCCGACGGCGTGCGCGCGTTGTCCTCCAGCACGTAGAACTGGTTCTCGGCGGTGCGCACGATGTCGACGCCGATGATGTGCGTGTAAACGTTGCCGGGCGGCCGGAAATCGATCATTTCCGGGATGAACGCCTCGTTGTGCGCGATCAGGTGCTTCGGCACGATGCCGGCACGCACGATTTCCTGGCGGTGGTAGATGTCGTCGAGGAACGCGTTGAGCGCCATCACGCGCTGCTCGATGCCGAGCGACAGCCGGCTCCATTCCGCGCCCGAGATGATCCTCGGCACGATATCGAACGGAATCAGCCGCTCGGCGGCCTGTGAATCACCATACACGGCGAACGTGATGCCCGTCCTGCGGAACACGCCTTCCGCATCGTGGGCCTTCTGGGCGAGGCTCGCAGGGTTCTGCGTGTCGAGCCATTGCTTCAGGCGCGCGTAAGGCGCCCTCACCATGTCGCCGGATTGCAGCATTTCATCGAACGGTTTCATCGAATTGTTCTCCATCGTTCTCCCCGGCATTGCGCATGCCGGACCGGCGTCACATCTGCTTCGCAAGGAACGTGCCTTGCGCGATCCACTCGATTCCCCCTTTTTGCGCCGCATCACGCACGCTCGTGCGCCATGTCGCACCACGACGGTGCAGCGACGGCCCGCTCCGCGGCAGCGACGCGCCGCGATCGCGCGCGGCCGATGCCGCACCTGTCAAACATAGTTCCCCCGCGTGTCACGAATGTGCAATCTGCACCGCACCAAATGCGCGCCCGCGCCGGCCGCGCGCGTCGTGGCGGAGCGTGCCCCCGCACCGTCCGCCCCGGCTTCGGCTGTTCGATTCCCGATTCCCGATTCCCGCTTTCGCCCGGGATGGCATCGTGCCGGGCCGTCGCAACGAACCGCGGGAAAGGCGGGCCGGCCACGCAACCCGCGCGGCCGGCCCTGGGGAAGTACCGTCTGCGGCCGCACCGGCGTTCGACGCGGTGAACTAACCGGTTAGCCGGGTCCGGCGCCTCAAACTTATGCAGCCGTAATGGCGCCGACAACGCTCATGCATATTTCGACTGACACCGATCGAAAAAAAACATCGGCTGCGTGCGCGCGAGGCACGGTAGTCTAGAAGGTTCGTGCAGCGAAACGGCGCCGCCGCCCCTGTGGGCGCCCGACTATAAAAAGCGAAGATCGAAATGGAAGCGAAGTGGCTGGAAGATTTCCTGAGCCTTGCAGATACCAAGAGCTTTTCCCGGGCCGCGCGTCATCGGCACCTCACGCAGTCGGCATTCAGCAGACGAATCGCCGCACTCGAAACGTGGATGGACGCGAAGCTGGTCGACCGCAGCATCAACCCGATCGCGCTGACGCCGGCCGGGCAGATGTTCCGCGGGCTGGCCGCGGACATCCTGCGCAGCATGTATGCGGCACGCAACCTCGTGAACGGCTACGACCAGTTCGCGGCAAGCGACCAGGTCGTGCGCTTCGCGGTCGCGCATACGCTCGTGTTCACGCTGTTCCCCGAATGGCTCAAGCAGCTGAACGGCGAAGTCGGCCACGTGACCGCGCGCGTCAACGCAGTCAACGTGCCCGAAGGCGTGCAACAGCTCGTCGAAGGTGAGTGCGACCTGCTGCTCGGCTATCACCATCCGCAGTTGCCGATCGTGCTCGATCCGAACCACTTCCCGTTCGTCACGCTCGGCGTCGAACGGATCCTGCCGGTGTCGACGCCCGACGCGCGCGGCAAGCCGGTATTCGAACTGCCGGGCACGGCGGACGCGCCGCTGCCGCTGCTCGCGTATTCGTCGGGCGCATTTCTCGGCAATGTCGTCGAGATGCTGCTGCTGAATGCGTCCGAACCGTACGCGCTGCATCGCTGCTTCGAAACCCACATGTCCGAGGCGCTGAAGGGCATGGTCGTGGCCGGGCACGGGATCGGCTGGCTGCCGGAAAGCTGCGTGGCGAAGGAACTCGCGGAAGGGTCGCTCGTCTGCGCGGGTTCGGCGGACTGGATCACCGAGCTCGAGATCCGTCTTTACCGGTCCGCGCGCAAGCGCGGGCTCGCGGCCGAACAGCTGTGGACCTACATCATGAACCGGCCGCGAGCGGCGGCCGACGGCACGATCGCCGCCGATCCGGTCGCGCCGGCCGTGCGCATGGCGCGCCGCAGCGCCGGCGGCAGCCGGTAACGCGCCCTTACGTACTCGCGTATTCGCGTACGAGAACGCCGGCGCGCGGCGCGGTTCGATCCGCGCCGCGCCGGCCATTAACCCGCGCCTGCCCCGCGGGGCATCTTTCGCCCCCGCTTCATATTCGAATCAATATCGCACGTCCGATCAATTGCGATTAAAAGCCAAACGTTTGCGCGCCCGCGCCGTATTCTTCGACAAATCAAGCAGCGGCCCCAAATAACCCATCGATTTATAAGACGGAAATACCCTGTTACACAACAAATCAAAAGTTTCTGTTTGCATATAATGCCGACCGATATCAATAAACGTCGCGCCCTCCTTTCCGGCTTCCCGGCCTGTGCATCGACCTTCATCGCCATGCCGCGAGCACAGAGGCAAAAAATCCTTTTATCAGTCGTTATTTCTCGGCACGAACTTCGGTACCACTTTCGTCGGAGAATTTTCGTCTGGTCATCGCTACCGCTGAGCAATAGTCATATTCGGCAATATCGACTTTATTCAGCGTTAAACAAACCACCAAAATCCGCCACAATCCTCCTTCAATAAGACATTTAAAGCCTGTCCCATTCGGGCCACACGCGATTGTTTGTTGAAAACCCATCGTGTATCAATAGCGTGTCGCGAATAGAACTTCACCAATTCGACTCGGGATAAATGCGCCGTCATCGATTCCGGACGGAGGTTGCAATGTCTTCCTCGTTTAGGCAGCACGCTAGCCCACTCCTCGGCATCGCCGTATCCGCACTCTGCATCAATGTCGTGGCCCAGCCCCAAACCCCGGCCGACACGCCTGCGTCCGGGGCCGGCCCCGGGCGATACGTGATTTCGTACATCTGCGGCGACGCGCGAATCGACGGGACGGCGCCGCTTCCCCCCGATGGCCGTCCGTACAACCTCGGCGTGTCGTTCGTATCGGGCGCCAACGGGCAACCGCTGTCGAACGTGCAGGTACGGCTGCGACGGCATGGACGCGTCCTCGTCGAATTCAAGGCAACGGGGCCGCGCTGTCTGTTCAGCGTGCCCGAGGCAAGTTACCGGGTCGAAGGGACTTATCAGGGAGCCACCCAGTTCGCGGTCGTCGAAACGGGCACGCTCGCCACGCAGCTGCGGTGGTGAACGTCAGTCGAATCCGCGTGCCGATGGTGCGCGCGATCGCGTCATGCACGGCAATCCATCGAATCGAGGAGGATTGAATGACTCGTGCAGAACAACCGGACGGCTCGCCCGTCCGTCAGCCGAAACCCTTCTGGGGCCCGGGAAAGAGTGCGGCACTCAGCATCGTTGCATTTGCCGCGATCTTCGGTGCCTTCGCATACGTCGAGCGGGACGTGGGGCTCGGCCATGCAACCGTGACGCACGACATCGCCGGCATGATCGGCACTGCCGCCGGAAAGTATCGCGAGGCCGTCGCGGCCGCGACGGCCGACGTCTCCGGTGCGGCATCGACGGTCGCGCAGGCCGCGCCGGTCACGCCTTCTGCACCGGTCATGCCGTATGCGCCGGCAACACCCGCCTTGTCGGCTGCGGCGGAACCGGCCGTGCCGCCGCAAACGACTACCCGCTCCGCCGCGAAACACGCGCGCCCCGCACACATGCCGTCCACGACGCTCGCGGCGAACGCACACGCCGCATCGGCCAGCGGTCGTGCGGCACGTCCCAGCGACACGCACCGGACGTCACGTTCACAGTCGCTCGCGCGCACGAGAACACACACCGACCCCGCGCCGCGACGGCAACCGCAGTCGTATCTCGCCGACACGGCACACATGGAGACCACGCGCGTCACGCACGACGATCTGGAAGGTGCTCGCGCCCTGGCCAAGGCGCGCTGGTGCGCACGAATCGACGAATGGAACTGCGTGGAGCAAAACGCGAGCCGGGCACTCGCCATCGACCCGAAGAACAGCGAATCGCGTGCGCTGCTTGGACAAGCGATCCGCAACCGCCTGTGAACCGGCCGGATGCCGCCGGGCCTCGCTGCCCGGCGGCGTGACGGCCGGCGACGAGCATCGTCGGGCGTGCAACCGATGTGATCGATTCAGAGTGAGGACTACCGTGGCCAACAATCGTCAACAACAATGCACCACCGTCGCTCCGCCCAACCGGCGGATCCTCCTGCACGCGCCGTTGCTGTTGCTGCTCGTCGCGTACGGCCCCTGCCTTGCCGCCGAAGGCGACGCGGAACCCGGCGGCGCGAGCAAAATCGCCGGAACCCACGGCGCGCCGGATGCCCTGCCTCCCGACATCCAGCCGACGGGGGCGTCGATGCGGCTCGCCCAGGGTCCGGACACCCTGCCTCCGCTTGCGCCGACGCCGATCGCGCAGGCATCCGATGCGTCGATGCAGATCGTGCAGGCGTCGAACCCGCAACCGCAGGCGATGCCGACCACGGTCGTGGTGGAGCCGGACGTGGCGCAGCCGAATGAACCGGCGCCGGACGCGCAATCGCCGAATACGCAGGCACCAGACGCTCAGGCGTCGAATGCGCCGATGCAACTTGCCCAGGCATCCGACGCCGTGCCGACGAATGCGCCGGCATCGGTCGCGCCTGCATCGGACGCGCCGATCCAGATCGCGCAGCCCGCGAGCACCCAGCCGCCCGAAGCACCGCCGCAAGGCGCTTCCACGACGACCGACGTACCTGCCTCTCATTCGCCAGCACCGAGCGCGTCCCCCTCGGACACCCCGCTGCAGGCCGCGACCGACGCGCCGCCGAACGCACCGACGAAAACCGCGCAGGCATCCGCCACCCCGATGCCGAACTCGCCTGCGCCGGTTACCCTGACGCCCGGCGCGCAACCGCCGTCGTCCCAGGGACCGAATTCGCAAACGCCCGGCGCCCAACTGCCGGGCACGGCGACGCAACCCTCGCAAGGACCTGACGTCGAAACGCCGAATGCCCAGGCACCGAACCTCCGCACCGCCGATGTCGCGACCGTGCGCAACGACGTGTTCGGCCTCGCCGCGAGCGGCGGCGCGATCAAGGCGCTCGAAGAAGCGAAGGCGCGGCCCGATGCGTTCTCGGCCGTCGACATCGCGCAGCTGGAAGAACTGTCGATTCGCCAGCAGGTGCGCGGCGGACGCGACAAGTCGCGCTCGATGACGAGTACCGACCGCTTCGACGGGCTCGACAGCGCACTGCGCGCGGCCGACGACCTCGGCAAGCGGATGCCGGCCACGCCCGAGTATTCACCGGTGAGGACCGCGCTTGCCGGCGACCGGACGGTCGCCTACGCGGCACGCGGCGACATGAAGCAGGCAGTCGCGACGTTCGAGACGATTCCGCCCGACGCGGAGATCTCGATCGACGCGCTGGCGGCCGTCGGCGACGCCTACCTGTACCTGAGCGAACCGGGCAAGGCGAACACCGTATACCAGCGCGCGCTGAAGCAGGCGACCGCGGCGCCGACGGACCGCGCGACCCGCGGCTTCCAGTACGGTGCACGCACGCGCCCGATCGAACTGCGCGAAGGGCTGTTCTGGTCGTACGTCGACCGGGCGCGCGCGGCGGACGCGAAGCAGGTGCTCGACGACATGGGCAAGTCGCTGCCACCGGCCAACGAGGTGCGCAACTACGGCCCGGAGGAAAGCGACTATCTGCGCTACTACCGGCTGCGCGCGCAATACCTGATCTTCACGGGCCACGTCGACGAAGGGATCGCCGCGCTCGAAGCGCTCGAGAAACAGGTGCCGTTCAACGCGGAGATCCGCGCCGCGCACGCCGACGCGGTGTCCGGCCAGTCACATCCGCGCCAGGCGATCGCGATGTATCGCGCGTCGCTCACGGATCATCCGGACAGCGTCGAGATGCTCGCGGGCCTCGGCCGCGCGTCGCTCGTCGCGGACGACTACGCAACCGCGAAGAACGTCGACCAGACTCTGGACAACGTGTTCCCGGACAGCGGCGCCGTGCGCGGCTTCAAGCGCGACTACAAGGCATACCGCAGCCCCATATTCACGACCGACCTGAGCTTCGAGCACGGTAACAGCGCGCTGGCCGACAACAGCTTCACGTCGGACAGCTACATTTACTCGCAGCCGTTCGGCGACAACTGGCGCGTCTTCTCGCACACGTTCTTCGGCCATGCACAAACCGACAGCGGCAGCGTCAGCCGCACGCGCACGGGCATCGGCGGCGACTACCGGCACGGGCCGCTCACCGTGCTGGGCGAAGTCACGCGCTCGCTCGGCGGCGACGGCCGAACCGGCGGCCGCGGGTCCATCGCGTACGCGCTGAACGACTACTGGACGGTCTCCGGCGCGCTCGACACCAACGACAACTCGCTGCCGTGGAAGGCGTATGCCGCGCACATCTGGGGCCGCTCCGCGAACGTCTCGGTCGTGTATCGCCAGAACGACCGGCGCGAGGTCAAGCTGAGCTACGGCGTGAGCCGCTACAGCGATTCGAACCTGCACCAGGAGATCACGGCGACCGCCACGCAGCGCGTGTACACGGCCGCCAACCAGCTCGTCAACGTCTCGCTGGATCTCGGCACCGACAGCAACACGCGCCAGAACGCGCCCTACTTCAGCCCGGGCCGCGACTACGCGGCCGCCGCGACCGTCATGCACCAGCTGACGCTGTGGAAGAAGGGCGACATGGGGTTGCAGCAGCGCCTGTCGGTGTCGGGCGGCGTGTACAACGAGCGCGGCTTCGGCACCAGCCCGCTGTGGAGCGCGCGCCTCGAGCACGCGTGGACGTTCAAGCACGACATCACGCTGAGCTATGGCGTCGAGGTCAGCAGCCACGCGTACGACGGCCAGCGCGAGCGCTCCGAAACCGGCTTCCTGTCGGTCAACCTGCCGTTTTAGCAAGGAGATCGCGCCATGCAAACCAGACGGACCTTCATGTGCGGATGCCTCGGCACGTTTACCGCCTGTTCGCTGTTCCCCGGCGTGACCAATGCCAGGATGATCGACCTGCTGCCGCCGTCCGATCCGGCGGACGGCAAGACGTTTCGCGTGATCTGCATGCACGACGTGCGCGACAACCTGATGGCGTCATTCTCCTCCGCGTCGGCGATGGTCGACCCGTTCGCGGTCGATACCGGCACGCTGACCGCGATCTTCTCGTGGCTGCAGACCAACAACTACCACACCATCACGGTCAAGCAGATCGAGGAGTCGCGGCACGGCGGCAAGCCGCTGCCGCCGCGCGCGGTGCTCCTCACGTTCGACGACGGTTACCGCAGCCACTACACGAAAGTGCTGCCGCTGCTCGAGCGCTTCAAGTATCCGGCCGTGATGGGCATCGTGACCGCATGGATCGACGCGCCGCTGGATGCGCCGATCCGCATCAGCGACAAATTCCAGGTGCCGCGCAACTACTTCATGTCGTGGGACGAGGTGCAGAAACTCGGTCAGTCGCACCTCGTCGAGCTCGGTTGCCACACCCACAACCTCCATCACGGCGCGGTCGCGAACCCGCAAGGCAACGAGTTGCCGGCGACCACGTCGCACCTCTACCTGCAGAACGAGAAGCGCTATGAAACCGACACCGAATTCGAAACACGCGTGCACAACGACCTGCAGACATGCGTGCAGCAGATCCGCGAACGCACCGGCATCGTCGCACGCTCGATGGTGTGGCCATACGGTGCGGAAAACCAGCCCGTGCGCAAGATATCGACGTCGCTCGGCATGGACATCCAGTTCAGCCTCGATGCCGGCCCGAATACGCCGGACGTGCCTTTGGACCGGCTGAGGCGGATCCTGATGATGTACGACGTCGACATCGGCGGGTTCGAGCGCTCGATGCGCGAGCCGGCGTCCAACCGCGGCGACGTCGACGTGCCCGAGCGCATCGTGCAGGTCGATCTCGACCAGGTCTACGATCCGGATCCCGCGCGGCAGGAGGCGAATCTCGGCAAGCTGGTCGAGCGCATCTACCGGATGCAGCCGAAATCAGTGTATCTCCAGGCGTATGCGGACCCGAAAGGCACCGGCGTGGCCGAAGCGGTGTATTTCCCGAACCGGCACCTGCCGATGCGCGCCGACCTGTTCTCGCGCGCCGCGTGGCAGCTCAACACGCGCTCCAACGTGCAGGTGTACGCGTGGATGCCGGTGCTCGCGTTCCGGCCGCCGGCCGACAAGCAGCGCGGGCTCGAGGCCGTGAGTGCCTATGGCGGCGCACCGGCCCGCGAGAGCGGTACGCGCATGTTCCGGCTGAGCCCGTTCGATCCGGATGCGCGGCTGATGATCCAGCAGATCTACGAGGATCTCAGCAAGCACGCGTCGTTCAGCGGCATCCTGTTCAGCGACGACGCCGTGCTCGACGACTACGAGGATGCGGGCCGGCACGCGCTGCGCATCTATTCGCAGTGGGGGCTGCCGGCCGACGTCGGCAAGATCCGCGAGAACCCCGACCTGATGAAACGCTGGACGCGCCAGAAGTCGCGCTACCTGATCGACCTGACCCGCCAGCTCGAACAGGTCGTGCTGGCCCACCAGAACGTGGGCGACGTGCTGACCGTGCGCAACATCTTCGCGATGCCGGTGCTCAAGCCCGAATCGGAAGCGTGGTACGCGCAGAACTACGACGACTTTCTCGCCGCCTACGACTATGTCGCGCTGATGGCGATGCCGTACATGGAGCAGGCGAAGGATCCGCAAGGCTGGCTCGACCAGCTCGTGCGGGCCGTCCGCGCGAAGCAGCGCGGGCTGCAGCGCACCGTGTTCGAACTGCAGTCGTACGACTGGCATGCGCACAAGGACGTGCCGGCCGGCACGCTGCTCGCGCAGATGCGGCGGCTGCGCAGCGAGGGCGCGGTGAATTTCGGCTACTACCCGGACAACTTCCTGAACGGCCAGCCGGAGCTCGACGCGATGCGCGACGTGATGTCGCTGAAGTCGCGCCTCGATCCGACCTCGATCAACGCGCTGATGCAGATGCAGCATGCACAGGGGACCAAGACGCCATGACCACCCACGGCATCATCCAGCGCCTGCAGGACTTCGTCTTCTACTATCCGTTCTTCATGTCGTATCTGTGGATGATCGGTGGTGTCGTGCATTACTTCCTGCTCGAGGAAGGTCGCGAGCTGTCGACGCGCACGATCGCCGCGAGCGGGATCCCGAAGATCTCGATCGTCGTGCCGTGCTTCAACGAGGCGGCGAACGCGCGCAGCGTGATCCGTCACCTGAACGCGATGGACTACCCGAACTACGACATCATCGCGGTCAACGACGGCAGCAAGGACCGCACCGGCGACATCCTCAACGAGCTGGCCGTCGAGATTCCGCGGCTGCTCGTGATCCATCACGCGTGCAACGAAGGCAAGGCGGTCGGGCTCACCACCGCGGCGTCGGTCTCGAACGCGGAATACCTGCTCTGCATCGACGGCGACGCACTGCTCGCGCACGATGCGATCGGCTGGATGCTCGAGCATTTCCTGACCGATCCGGGCGTCGGCGCGGTCACCGGCAACCCGCGCATCCGCACGCGCACGTCGCTGTTGGGACGCATGCAGGTCGGCGAATTCTCGTCGATCGTCGGGCTGATCAAGCGCACGCAGCAGGTGTACGGGCGCATCTTCACGGTGTCGGGCGTGATCACGATGTTCCGCAAGACCGCGCTCGCCGACGTCGGCTACTGGAGCTCGGACATGCTGACCGAGGACATCGACATCAGCTGGAAGCTGCAATGCCGCGACTGGCGCGTCGTGTACGAGCCGCACGCGCTCAGCTGGATCCTGATGCCCGAGACGCTGAAGGGGCTGTACCGGCAGCGGCTGCGCTGGTCGAAGGGCGGCATCCAGGTGCTGCTCAAATACGCGGGCACGCTCGCGCGGCCGACGCAGATGATGATGTGGCCGCTGTTCGCCGAGTACCTGATCGGCATCGCGTGGGCCTATTCGATGTCGTTCATCCTGCTGCTCGCGCTGATCGACGTCGTCTACCCGCTTCCGTCGAGCTGGCATGTGTCCGTGGTGCCGCACTGGCACGGGATGTTGCTGGTCGCGACCTGCACCCTGCAACTGATCATCGGCTGCATGATCGATCGTCGTTACGACGAAAAACTCCTGATGTACTTCCTTGACACCATCTGGTACCCCGTCGCGTTCTGGCTGATCAGCATGATCACCACCGTCGTCGCCCTGCCCGCCGTCTTACTGCGGGGTCGCGGCAAGCGCGCCGTTTGGGTCAGTCCCGACCGAGGCATTCAACATGAAGAACGCGCCGATTATTGACCTTTCCCTGCGCGCGCCGCGCGAACTGATCGCCGAGCGCGGCAACATCGTCGGGCCCGTGCTCGTCGTGTGGTTCCGCCTCGTGCGACCCGCGCTGGTCGGCGGCGTATGGGCATCGATCTGCATCTACACGTATCGCTACCTGCTGCCGTTCAACCAGGCCGAAATGCCGATCGAGCAGATCGTGTTCTACGTGACGAGCATCGCGCTGATTGCCGGCACGATCGTCATGTGGCTGATCGCGGGGCGCGTCGTGCATCCGCTCGCGTACCGGTTGCGCGCGTCGAAGATGCTGCGGCGCTCGGCCACCGTGAAGATGCGCTCGGTGCCGCCGACCGCGCTCGCGGGCGCCCGCCGGCGCGGCGCGCGGCGCACGACGCGCATTCTCGTCGCGTCGCACGATGCGAACGGCTCGATCTCGGGCATCGAATGGGTCGCGCATGCGGGACCGCGGCCCCGCGAGTAGATCACCGGAGACGCGCCGCGCCGCGCGCAACGCATGCCGCGCGGCGCGACACCGCTCCCGGAATCGTGCTGGCGCGCGTCGCGCGCCGGCCGGCAACTTCCTGTAGACGAGGTGAATCATGTGCGGAATCGTCGGAGCAAGCGGCCTGAAGAATCAAGTGCCGCAACTGGTCAACGCGCTGAGCCGGCTCGAGTATCGCGGCTACGATTCGTGCGGCATCGCCGTGCTGCGCGACGGCCGCCTGCGCAGCGAACGCACGTTGCGGCGCGTGGCGGACCTGCAGGACCGCGTGCTGACGCTCGGTCTCGAAGCGCAGACCTGCATCGCGCACACGCGCTGGGCAACGCACGGCGCGCCGTCGGAAATGAACGCGCACCCGATCATGTCGGGCGACACGATCGCGGTCGTGCACAACGGGATCATCGAGAACCACGATGCGTTGCGCGCCGAACTCCGGGAGCGCGGCTATACGTTTCGCGGCGAGACCGACACCGAAGTGATCGCACATCTGATCCACAGCGTGTATCGCGACGATCTGTTCGATGCCGTCATCCGCGCGGTCAAGCGGTTGCACGGCGCGTATGCGATCGCCGTGCTGAGCGCACGCGAACCGCAGCGGCTCGTCGCCGCGCGCGCCGGCTCGCCGCTCGTGATCGGCATCGGCGCACACCAGAACTATCTCGCGTCCGACTGCGCGGCACTCGGCGACCTGACCGACCGCTTCGTCTACCTGGAAGACGGCGACGTCGCGCGGATCACGCCGGAACGCATCGACGTCGTCGATTCGGTCGGTTGCGAAGCCAGGCGTCCGCTGTGCGAGGTCAAGGCACGCGACGACGACGCCGCGCTCGGCCCGTACCAGCACTTCATGCAGAAGGAGATCTTCGAGCAGCCGAAGGCGATCGCCAGCACGATCGACGGCATCGACACGATCTCGCCCGCGCTGTTCGGCGGCAACGAAAGCGCGCGCGCATTGCTGTCGAAGACCCGGAGCGTGCTGCTGCTCGGCTGCGGCACCAGCTACTACGCGGGCCTGACGGCGAAATACTGGCTCGAGGGCATCGCGGGCATCCCGGCACAGGTCGAGATCGCGAGCGAATATCGCTACCGCGATACCGTGCCCGATCCGCGCACGCTGGTCGTCGGCATTTCGCAGTCCGGCGAGACCGCCGACACGATCGGCGCGATCGAGCGCGCGCGCGGGATGGGCCAGGACCTGTCGATGGCGATCTGCAACGTCGCGACCAGCTCGATCGCGCGCGGCGCGCCACTGTGCTTCCTGACGCGCGCCGGCATCGAGCTCGGCGTCGCGTCGACCAAGGCGTTCACGACGCAGCTCGTCGCGCTGTTCCTGCTGACGCTGACGCTCGCGCAGCAGCGCGGCCGGCTCGACGCGGCGCATGTCGCGATGCACCTGAAGAAGCTGCACGAACTGCCGGAGCGCATCGGCCACGCACTCGCGCTGGAAACGCAGATCATGGGCTGGGCCGCGAAGTTCGCGCGCACCGAGAACGCGCTGTTCCTCGGCCGCGGCATTCACTATCCGATCGCGCTGGAAGGCGCGCTGAAGCTCAAGGAAGTGTCGTACATCCATGCGGAAGGCTATCCGGCCGGCGAACTGAAGCATGGCCCGCTCGCGCTCGTCACGAGCGCGATGCCGGTGGTCACGATCGCGCCGGACGACCGCCTGTTCCAGAAGCTGAAGTCCAACATGGCCGAGGTGCGCGCACGCGGCGGACGGCTGTACGTGCTCGCGGGCCATCATCTCGAGATCGACGCCGACCGCGACACGCACCTGATCCGCGTGCACGAGTCGGGCGATGCGCTGTCGCCGGTCGTCAACGTGATACCGCTTCAGCTGCTCGCGTATCACGTCGGCTGCGCGCGCGGCGCCGACGTCGACAAGCCGCGCAACCTCGCGAAATCGGTCACCGTCGAATGACGCGGCGGCCGGACGTGGCGCACGCGTTCGCCATGCGCGCACACGCGGCCCGGCGGGCCGCCGCGTGGCGCGTCGCGGCGGCGCTGTGCGGCGCGTGCGGTGCGGTCGCGGCGCCGTCGTACACGTGCGCCGGCGCGCCGGCCGTGCATACGGTCGCCGTGCGGGAACCCGCGTCGCCGCAGGAAAGCGGCGACCCGCGGCGCTTCATGCACGGGATCGGCGTGGCCGACGCCGGCGACGGACGGCGCTGGGTGTTCTTCAGCAGCTCGGGCGTCGTGCCGCGCGGCGCGCTGCGCAACGGCAACTGGCCGCATGACGTGTACGTCGGCGAGTGGCGGGCGGGCAAGCCACGCCTGCTGCGCGTCCATACGTTCATCAGCCGTCCGGAAGCGCAGGAGCCCGTGTCGATCGCGCAGAACCCGCGCGGCGACATCTTCGTCACGTTCGAGGACGGCTGGAACACGCCGCAGGTGGTCAGCCAGCGGTACGGCGTCTATCGGCGCGACCTGAAGCCGGTCAAGCCCTACCCGAACGACGTCGAAGCGGGCGGCCATTCGGGGCACGTCGCCGCGGTTGGAGAACGCTTCGTCGTGTTCTATTCCGCTGACTGGATCGACGGCGGCGGCGTCGACAACCTCGGCACCGGCAACGGTGTCTACGTGAAAACCTACGATGCAGAAGGACACGCGCTGAACCATGTGCCGGTCGCCCCGCACCGCCGCGAGTGGTGGCCCGTGGTCGCGGGCTCGCCGCGCCGCGCGCTGCTGGTCTGGCAGAAATACATCGAAGGCAGCACCGCCGCGACGCTCGAATACGCGATGTTCGATCCGGTCACGGCGAAGCTCGACAAGCTCGGGGCGCTGAGCGACACGATCCAGTACTACGTGTATTCGTCGGCCTACGTGCCGGCGGTCGACCGCTTCGTCATCGTCACGACGACCGCGGACAATCGCGGCGTCGCGATGCTGATCGACGCGGACGGCCGGCACCTCGCCACGCTCGACTGCCTGCCGGCGTCGGTGCGCGAATCCGGGATCGGCGTCGACGGCACGCATGCGTATGTCCCGACCCGCGACGGGCGGCTGATGACGCTGGCGCTCTCGCCAACCGGCATGTCGGTGAGCGGCGTGCAGCGCTCGCCGGTTCCGTGGGGCGCGACCGGCATCGCCGGGTTCCCGGCACGCGACGGGACGATGCATTTCGTGTCGCTGACACCCTACGGGACGCGCGAAGCCGATTTCGACACGACGCGGGAAACGCCGTTGCCGAACGCCGACGCGCAGTGTTCGGCGCATTGACGTCGAGGCGCGCCGATCGGAACCGACGCGATTCACCCGTGCAGTTGCGCCGCTGCCCGAATCGCGCAGCGCGATCCTTCCGCACGCATCCGGCGGCCGGGTAGCCGGACACGCCGCTGGCCGGCCCGCTCCCGCGCCGAAGTCGCCAGCGCCGCCCGTACCGGATAGACTGTCGCCCGATTCCTTCCATCGACCGCGGCACTCGCCCTTCTGCCGCCGCCGGAACGCCCTTCCACGGAGAACGAATGCTGAAGCGCCAGTGGTTTTCGCTGTTGCTGATGACGGTGTGCCTGATCGCCACGCGCGCGTCCGCCCAGGGCTCGCTCGAGCTCGAGACCGACGGCACGCCGCGCGTCCTGACGCGCCAGGCGCTGCTCGCACGCGCCGACGCGACGGACATCCACGTGCCGCGCGACATCGCGTACGGCCGGCCGATGACGTTCCGTGCGGTGCCGTTCGCCGCCCTGCTCGGCGACACGCCGCTGCCGGCCGACGGCGTGCTCGAAACGCGCGCGGCCGACGGTTTCGCCGCGCAATTGCCGCTGGATCTCGCGCGCCGCCGTGCGCCCGCCGGCGCCGTCGCGTGGCTCGCGATCGAGGACCCTGCGCACCCATGGCCGAAGCTGCCGGGCAAGCAGGTCGGCGCGGGGCCGTTCTATCTCGTGTGGTTGGGACCGGAGGCGGCGTCGGTACGCGGCGAGCAGTGGCCGTATCAGATCGTGCGCATCACGGTCGAGTCGTCGCCGCTCGCGCGCTGGCCGTCGCTCGCCGTCGATCCTGCGCTGCCGGCCAACGATCCGGCCCGCGCGGGCCAGCGGCTGTTCGTCACGCAATGCCTCGCGTGCCATCGCCTCGACGGCGCGGGCAGCAGCCATGCCGGCCCCGACCTGAACGCACCGATGAATCCGGTCGACTACTTCCAGCCCGCCGCGCTGCGCCGCTACATCCGCAATCCGGCATCGGTGCGCGACTGGCCGGGCCGTGTGATGCCGGCGTTCCCGCGCGATCAGCTGAGCGACCCGGAACTCGACCAGATCGTCGCCTACCTCGCCTATATGGCCCGGCGCAAGGCCGGCAAGTAAGCCGCGCCGGTCAGGCGCCCGCTTCCTGCGCGCTTTGCAGCACCGCGCGCAGCAGCACGTCGGCGCCCGCCGTCGACCATTCCGGCGTGATCGCCTCGGCCTCGTTGTGGCTCAGCCCGTCGACGCAGGGCACGAAGATCATGCCGGTCGGCGCGACGCGCGCGACATAGCATGCGTCATGGCCCGCGCCGGACACGATGTCCATGTGCGACAGCCCGAGCGCCTGCGCCGCGTCGCGCACCGCGTCGATGCAGCGCGGCGCGAACGGCACGGGCGGATACGTGAAGATCTGCTCGATCCGCGCACCGAGGCCGGCGTCGGCGGCCACGCGCGCCAGTTCCGCGCGCAGCGCCGCATCGAGTTCGTCGAGCACCGCATCGTCGGGATGGCGGAACTCGACCGTGAAGAAACAGCCGCCCGGCACCGTGTTGCGCGAATTCGGCCGCGCCTCGATCATCCCGACCGTCGCGCGCGCATGCGGCGCATGACGACGGCCGAGCGCATCGACGAACTCGATCATCCGCGCGGCACCCACCAGCGTGTCGCGCCGGAATTCCATCGGCGTCGTGCCCGCGTGCGCGTCGACGCCCGTCAGCGTCACCTCGTACCAGCGCTGCCCCTGCCCGGCCGTCACGACGCCGATCGTCCTGCCTGCGCGCTCGAGAATCGCGCCCTGCTCGATATGCAGTTCGTATGCGGCATGGACCGGATAACCACCGACGGGCTCGGCGCCCGCGTAGCCGATCCGCGCGAGTTCCGCGCCGATCGTCTTGCCGGCACCGTCGATGCGCGACAGCCCGTATTCGAGCGGATAGACGCCCGAGAACACGCCGGCCGAGATCATCGCCGGCGCGAATCGCGAGCCTTCCTCGTTGGTCCAGATCACGACGTCGATCGGGCGCTCGGTCTCGATGCCCGCATCGTTCAGCGCGCGCACGACCTCGAGGCCGCCGAGCACGCCGTAGATGCCGTCGTAGCGGCCGCCCGTCGGCTGCGAATCGGCGTGCGAGCCCGTCATCACCGGCGCGGCGTCGGGATGGCGGCCCGCGCGGCGCGCGAACACGTTGCCCATTTGGTCGACGCGCACCGTGCAGCCGGCGTCGTGCGCCCACTGTACGAACAGGTCGCGCGACTCGCGGTCGAGGTCGGTCAGCGCCAGACGGCAGACGCCGCCCTTCGGCGTCGCGCCGATCTGCGCCATCCGTTCGAGCGACGCCCACAGCCGCGCGCCGTCGACGCGCGGTGCGCGCGCGAGGTCGTCACGCATGGCCGGCCTCCGGTGCGTCGTCGCGCGGCGTGACCTGCAGCGCATAGCGGAAATCGCAGCGCTTGCCGCCTTGCATGATCGTGCTCGTGCGCGTCAGCGCGATGCGCGGGTCGTAACCCTCGATGAAGTAGCTGTCGCGCGCGCAACTCAGCAGGTGGCCGATCTCGCCGAGCCCCATCGCGTGATACATCTCCGCATAGCTGCAGCGATGCACGTCGTAGTCGTAGTGCGCGTCGTCCGCGCGACGCACCTCGACGTCGAGCGCGTCGTCCTTCTCCCACAGCACCTGCAGCGCGATGAACGACTGCACGCTCGTGCCGTCGGGCTCCTGCGCGGCGAACGTGCGGCCCGCATCGACGGCCGCGCCGCGCACGGCTTCCGCGATCACGGCCTGCGCGCGCTCGGTGCCGAACTCGCGCTTCATGATCTCGTAGATCGGCTTGATGATTTCCGCTTCGATGCGGCGCCGCGCGAGGATGCCGAGGCGCGTGTCCTCGGGTGCCGCTGCGCAGGCATGAGTCGTGTCGGTCATGGGGATCGTCTCCGTCGTTATTTCGTTGCGGTGCGCGCGCCGCCGAGCACGTCGACGACGGTCCACTTGCCGCCGCGTACCTGGTAGATCGTGAACGCCGGGTCCTTCAGGTTGCCTTCCTGATCGAACGCGACCCGGCCGGTCACGCCGGACCGGTCGATCGCGCGCACGGCCGCGACCAGCTTCGCCGGCTGCGTCGTGCCGGCCTTCTGCGCGGCCGCGATCAGCGTGGCGGCCGCGTCGTACGCGAACGGCGCGTGCAGTTCGATCGGCGCGTGGAAGCGTGCGCGGTATTGCGTATCGAACGCCTTGCCGCCCGGCATCCGGTCGAGCGGCAGGCCCGGCTCGAGCGCCGTCACGCCGTCGCCGTCCTTGCCCGCGAGCGACAGGAAGGTCTGGCTCACGAAACCGCCGGCGCCGAGCAGCGGCGCGTTCACGCCGAGCTGGCGCATCCGTCGCTCGATCGGCGCGGCCTGCGCGTCGAGCCCGCCGAAGAACACGAGATCCGCGCGCTTGCCCTTGATCGCGGTCAGCACGCCGCTGAAGTCGGTCGTCCTGTCGTTCACGTACTGGCGATCGACGATCGTGCCGCCGTTCGCCTGCACGCCCTTGATGAACTGGTCGGCGAGCCCGGCGCCGAACGACGTGCGATCGTCGATCACCGCGATACGCTTCGCCTTCAGCGTCTTCACCGCATAGGCGCCGGTGAAGTTGCCGCCCGCATCGTCGTGACCCATGATCCGGAACGCCGTCGCGTAGCCCTGCTGCGTGTACGGGTGGCCGGTGGATGCTGGCGCGATCTGCGGGATGCCCGCATCGCGGTAGACGCGCGACGCCGGCACGCTGCAGCCCGTGTTCCAGTGACCGACGACGCCGATCACGTGCTGGTCGACCAGTTGCTGCGCGACCGCGACGGCCGTGCGCGGGTCGGATTGGTCGTCGGCCGCGACGAGCTTGTAGACGACCGGCTTGCCGCCGATGCTCGGATGCTTCGCGTTCGCGTCGTCGATCGCGAGCTGCGCGCCGTTCTGCAGGTCCTTGCCGATCCGCGCGGACGGGCCGGTGAGCGGCGCGGCGAGACCGATCAGGATCGTCTGCGGCGCGGATTGCGCAAAGGCGGGAACGGCAGCGATCAGCGTGGCTGTGGAGAATGCGAGGCTGGCGGGAAGAAAGGCGATTTTCATGGGCAGGGATCGGTGATTCGGCTCAAAACATGAAAAATATTAAAGATTCGTCACCTACACCCCAAATACTCAATTGTTGGATGCTTATGCCATTCCCGACACAATAACGTAATCACCTGTAAATACAGGATATTTTCGTGTTGTCGCTTACCCTGATTTTTCGATAAAATTCGATACATGAAAAATATCGAACAATTGCCGCATGATCCGCCGCTGCGCGCCGTCCGCGCGTTCGAGGCATTCGCGCGTCTCGGGTCGGTCACCGCGGCCGCGCACGAGCTCGACATCACGCCGTCCGCGGTCAGCCACCAGCTGCAACTGCTCGAAGCGTTCATCCAGACGCCGCTGACCGTGCGCGAAGGCCGGCTGCTCGCGCTCACCGACGAGGGGCGCGACTATTACCGCTCGATCAGCGCCGCGTTCTCGGTGCTGCGCAGCGCGACGCGCTTCGTGCGCGACCGGTCGTCGCTGCGGCAGATCACGATCAGCCTGATTCCGCTGCTCGGCATCGGCTGGTTCATACCGCGGCTGCACGCGTTCCTCGCCGACAACACCGACGTCGACGTGACCGTGCTGTATGCGCATCACCGCAACTATCGAAGCGACGCATCCGACCTGTCGATCCGCTTCGGCACCGGCGACTGGCCCGGCTACCGCTGCGAGCGGCTGCTGCCGGGCGCGATGGTGCCGATGTGCAGCCCGACGTTCCTGAAGCGCCACGGGCCGTTCCGCACGCCTGCCGATCTCGCGCGGGCGCCGCTCGTGCACGACGAGGATCGCAGCACCTGGGTCAACTGGCTGCAGGGCGCCGGCGTGCGGCACGTGTCGCATGCGGTGGGGCCGATGTTCGAGGATGGGCAACTGACGCTGAGCGCCGCGCGCGCGGACCTCGGCGCGGCGCTGTTGCGCGCGCCGCTGGTCGAGCGCGAACTGGCGAGCGGCGAACTCGTGAAGCTGTTCGACCACGCGCTCGACGACGGGCGCGACTACTACCTGTGCACGCGCGAGGATGCGGACATGCCGGACGGGGCGAGACGGCTCGCCGACTGGCTGAGGAAGATCGCCGCCTGAATGCCCGTTCCACCGCCTGCCGGCGGACCGCCACGGTTGCCGGGCAAGCCGGCGCCTTGCGGACGACCGCGCGTGTATATATGATATGCATATCATATATCGGAGGCTGCAATGAGCCGTATCCTGATCGATCTGTCGAATGGCCAGCTCGACGAACTGGCCGCCATCGTCGAGACTGAGCAACGCCCTCGCGCCGCGATCATTCGCGACGCGATCGACGCGTACATCGCGCAACACAAGCGAGCGCATGCCGATAACGTATTCGGCCTGTGGAAGGATCGCGCGGTCGACGGGCTCACCTATCAGGAGGCACTGCGTTCAGAATGGTAAAAGCACTCATCGACACCCCCGGCGCGGCCGCGCATTCGGGCCGCGCGCATTCGGGCCGCGCGCCTGCGGCCCACGCTTGCCTCGTGCCGCGCCGGCCGCCGCATGCCTGCACCGTGTTCGGTCTCTGGAAAGCCCGTGCGCTCGACGGGCTCGCCTATCAGGAGGCACTGCGCGCGGAATGGTAAAGGCACTCTTCGACACCAACATCCTGATCGACTATCTCGGCGGCGTGGAGTCCGCGCGCGCGGAGCTGGGCCGCTACGACTATCGGGCGATCAGCATCGTGACCTGGATGGAAGTCCTGGTCGGTGCAACGGCCGGCGACGATGCGGCGATCCGCGCATGGCTTTCGTCGTTCGACCTCATCCCGCTCGACAGCACGGTGGCCAATCACGCCGTAACGATTCGCAAGGAACGTCGCATTCGCCTGCCCGATGCGATCGTCTGGGCATCGGCGCAAGTGAACGGCCTGCTGCTCGTGTCGCGCAACACGAAGGATTTTCCGCTCACCGAGCCGGGCGTGCGGGCGCCCTATCGGATCTAGCGCGAGCGGAGTCCGTCATGCATGCCGGACGTCCGCGCATCGCGCCGTCGCCGCGCGTCACACTGGCCGCCCCCATCCGCGCTCGGCCGCATAGGCGAGCGTCGCGCGCGCCAGCTCCTGCGTGCTGTCGACCAGCGCGAACGGCGCATCGCGCAACGCACGCGCGGCGATCGGAATTTCCGTGCAGCCCATCACCGCGACGCCCACGTCGCGCCGCGCCAGCGTCGCGAGCGCGCGCGACAGGCACCGCACCGACGCATCGATCTTCCCCGCCTTGACGGCCGCGATGCACGCGGCGATATCGCGCTGCGCGGCCACGCCCGGCATCACCGGCTCGAACCCGCGCGCACGCAGCGCCGCCTGGTAGAAGCCCGATACCAGCGTGCCGCCGGTGGCGAGCACCGCGACGCGTCGCACGCCGGCCGGCAACGCGGCCACCGACGCATCGGCGATATGCAGGACCGGCACCGTGCTGCGTTCGCGCAGCGGCACATACCAGTGGTGCGCCGAGTTGCACGGGATCGCGATCACGTCGACGCCGCAGCGGTTCAGCAGCGCGACGCCATCGAGCAGCGCCGGCAGCGGATCGGCCCCGCCGTCGATGATCGCGCGCGAACGATCGGGCGTCTGCGTCAGGTTCGCGACGATCATCGGCAGGTGCTCCTGGTCGCAGCGTGCGCGCGTCAAGCGAATCACACGATGCATGAAGTCGACCGTGGCCAGCGGCCCCATTCCGCCCAATACGCCGACGAGTGCCATGATGCCTCCTTCACGCGCGCGGCGGCCGCGCGCAGATCGCGGATACGACGGCCGAGTTGCCGATCACCAGCAACAGCGTGCGCAATATCTCGCAGAGCGGATCGACCGCCACGAACAGTACGAACGCGGCCTCGAACGGCAGATGCAGCGCCGCGCACACCATTCCGGCGAGCGACACCGTCACGACGCCCGACGTGCCGGTCGACGCGAACCCCGCCAGCACCGACGCGACCAGCACGACGCACAGCTCGCCGGGGCCGAGCGACCGTTCGTAGAGTTGCGCGACGAACAGCGTCGCACTCGCGTAATAGGCCATCGGCCCGACGCGCAGCAGCGACACGGCGAGCGGCACGACCAGCTCGACGCGCGCGCGTGCAAAACCGAACCCGTCGGCCAGACACTCGATCATGCTCGGCATGCAGGCCACGCTGCTGCGCGTGGCGAGCGCCATCGCGAACGGCGTGCGCAACCCGGCGAGCGTCTCGCCCAGCGTCGCGCCCGAGCGCTTCCAGATCACGGCGATCGCCGCCGCGATCAGCATGAGGGCGACGACGACGAACGCCGCGACGAAGCGGACCATCGCCTCGAGCGGCCCGAACCCGGTCGTGCCGATCTGCGCGGCGCCGCCGCAGAACAGCACGACCGGCGTCGGATACGCGAGCCAGTGCATGATCTTCTGGCAGGTGAAATACACGGTCTCCAGCGTCTGGCTCAGCGCCGCCGAGATGCCCGTCGGCACGCGCCCCGACGCGAAGCCGAAGAACAGGGAGAACACCAGCGCCTTCAGCGTGTCGCCGCTCGCGAGCGCCGCGAAGAAGTTGCCGGGCACCAGCGCGATCAGCATGTCGGCGAGGCCCGACGACTTCTCCGCGGGATCGGTGCCATACAGCGTCATCACGGTGTCGCTCGCCGCGCCGTCGCTGCCGACCAGCGCGCCGAACGCCTTCAGCGTCGCGTTCGACAGGTGCTCGCCCGGACGCATCGCGACCAGCACGACCGCGCCGACCACCACGACGAACGCCGACACGCAGCAGAAGATCGCCATCACGCGCATCACGAGATCCGATGCGCTGCCGTCGCGCAGCAGCCGCTGCAGGCTGAAGATCACGGCGGCCGTCATGAACGGCAGCGCCGTCATCTTGAGCAGGCCGACGTACACCTGGCCGACGTAGTCGAACCGCGGCGCGGCCGCCGGCCACAGCACGCCCGCCACGATCCCGAGCGCGAGGCTGCCGAACACCGTCAACGGATGGATCGCGAGCGCGTGCAGCCGCTCGATGCGGGGCGTGATCCGGATGTTCTCGTTCATGTTCATGTCAGTGACCCATCGCATCGAGCAGGGATTTCACGTCGAGCCGCTTGTTGCGCTCGGCCAGGAACTGGTTGACGAACGCGAGCAGCGTCGGCGCGGACACCGGCACGCCGACGGCGAGCGCATCGGTCAGGTCGTCGAAGGTCGCGACGCGCAGCCGGATCGGCGCGGTCGGGTCGTCCTGCATCACGAGCTTGATCGCGAGCTCGTCGCGATACACGGCCGTGACCGCGCCGGCGTTCAGCGCGTCGAGCGTCGCCGGCCAGCTCGGATAGGTGCGCACCTGCGCGGCCGGGAAGTCGCTGCGCACGTATTCGGCGTAGGCCGAGCCCGCGACGACGCCGATCGTGCCGCGGTAGTCGCGCACGACTTCCGGCAGCGGCCGCCCTTTCGCGAGTTCCGCGAAGCTGACGCGGTTGATCAGCAGCGCGCGCCGCAGGCTGATGTATGGCGTGCTGAAGCGGATCACCTGCGCCCGCGGCAACGTGCGCGACAGCTTGCTGATCGCGACGTCGGCCTGCCCGGTCGCGAGCAGATGAACGACGTCGTCGAAAGTGCGCGCATCGCGGTCGAACTGCACGGCCACGCCGAGCTGCTTCGCGAGCGCCTCGGCAAGGTCGATGTCGGCGCCCGCCAACGCGCCGTTGCGCGACATGAAGAACGGCGGCTGATCGACGCCGAGCACCGCGACGACGAGCGTGCCGCGCGTGACGATGCGGGCGAACTCGGGCGCGAGCAGCCGGCCGTCGGGCATCGGCACGAGCCCGGTTGCCGTGGTGGCGGGCGCGGCCGCCGCGGCCGGCGCGGATGCATCAAGGGCCAGCGCCGGCGCGGCGCATGACACGGCAATGAATGCGCAGGCCGCGCCGCGTAAATGCCGACGCAGGCATGGGCGCTCGAGGAAGATGTCGCGGAACCACGCAAGCCGCGCGCGTGCGGCGCGTCCGGAAAAGAGGTTCATGGCGCATTGGCACGAAGAGTGTCGAACGACCGCGCAGCCGTTCGTGCAGAACGGACGCCGGGCCCTGGCGCGGAGCGCGTGGCCGTTGCTAGGCGCCGCCCTCTCCCGCACGCCCAATGTGTCAGAAACGCCTTCCTGCCGAAATCCGCCGGAAGACCCGGCCCGGACGGCACGGGCCGTCCGGACGGCCCGCCGCAACGGGGGCCGGAAGCAGATAGAAATTCCCGATGCCGCGGATTGAAACAAGCAATTTCACAAACTCAGGGTGAACCCGGATACTGGGAACACTTCATCAACACCACCGCAAAGGAACTCGCAAGATGCCGATCATCAACACCCAAATCAAACCGTTCAAGGCAACCGCATACCACAACGGCGAATTCGTGCCCGTGTCCGAA
Organism: Burkholderia sp. Bp9140; assembly: GCF_003853425.1. Lineage (NCBI taxonomy): Bacteria > Pseudomonadati > Pseudomonadota > Betaproteobacteria > Burkholderiales > Burkholderiaceae > Burkholderia > Burkholderia sp. Bp9140. The sequence goes on along the minus strand of NZ_QTPQ01000041.1, from coordinate 26,810 downwards.
GAAAACTTCAAGGGCAAGTGGTCCGTCGTCGTGTTCTACCCGGCCGACTTCACGTTCGTCTGCCCGACCGAACTGGGCGACCTCGCCGACCGCTACGCGGAATTCCAGAAGCTGGGTGTCGAGATCTACGGTGTATCGACCGATACGCACTTCACGCACAAGGCATGGCACGACACGTCGGACACGATCGGCAAGATCAAGTACCCGATGATCGGCGACCCGACGCTCACGCTGTCGCGCAACTTCGACGTGCTGATCGAGGAAGAAGGGATGGCACTGCGCGGCACGTTCGTGATCAACCCGGAAGGCGAGATCAAGCTGTGCGAAATCCACGACAACGGCATCGGCCGCGACGCAGGCGAACTGCTGCGCAAGGTGCAGGCCGCGCAATACATCGCGGCGCACCCGGGTGAAGTGTGCCCGGCCAAGTGGACGCCGGGTGCGGAAACGCTGACCCCGTCGCTCGACCTGATCGGCAAGATCTGACGATCGCGCCGCGCGCCTCGCACGAGGCGCGCGAATCCCGCGATGCGGGCCGCCTCGTGCGGCCCGCGCCCTCCTCCGGCACGACGTGCCCGACCATAATTATCAATACGGAATCCGAAACGCCATGCTCGACGTCAATCTCAAGAATCAACTGAAAGCGTACCTCGAAAAGATCACGCGCCCGATCGAACTCGCCGCGTCGCTCGACGACAGCGCGAAGTCGCAGGAACTGCTTGCGCTGCTGAACGAGATTGCGTCGCTGACGTCGCGTGTGACCGTGACCGAACGCCGCGACGACGCCGAGCGCAAGCCGTCGTTCTCGATCGGCGAACCCGGCAAGCCGGCCGGCATCCGCTTCGCCGGCATCCCGATGGGCCATGAATTCACGTCGCTCGTACTCGCGCTGCTGCAGACGGGCGGCCATCCGATCAAGCTCGACGACGACGTGATCGAACAGATCCGCGCGCTCGACGGCGACTACGCGTTCGAGACGTACTTCTCGCTGTCGTGCCAGAACTGCCCGGAAGTCGTGCAGGCGCTGAACGTGATGTCGCTGATCAACCCGCGCATCCGCCACGTCGCGATCGACGGCGCGCTGTTCCAGAACGAAGTCGAAGCGCGCCAGATCATGGCCGTGCCGACGATGTTCCTGAACGGCGAATCGTTCGGCCAGGGCCGCAGCAGCGTGAAGGAAATCCTCGCGAAGCTCGACACGGGCGCCAGTGCCCGCGCCGCGAAGTCGCTCGAGAACAAGCCGGTGTTCGACACGCTGATCGTCGGCGGCGGCCCGGCCGGTGCGGCGGCCGCGATCTACTCGGCGCGCAAGGGCATCGCGACGGGCGTCGTCGCCGAGCGTTTCGGCGGCCAGGTGCTCGACACGATGGCAATCGAGAACTTCGTGTCGGTGCAGGAAACCGAAGGGCCGAAGTTCGCCGTCGCGCTCGAGCAGCACGTGAAGCAGTACGACGTCGACATCATGGACGTGCAGCGCGCCGACGCGCTGATTCCGGGCGACGTGCACCAGATCCGCCTCGCGAACGGCGCGGTGCTGAAGGCGAAGACGATCGTTCTCGCGACCGGCGCGCGCTGGCGCGAAATCAACGTGCCGGGCGAGCGCGAATACCGCAACCGCGGTGTCGCGTACTGCCCGCACTGCGACGGCCCGCTGTTCAAGGGCAAGCGCGTCGCGGTGGTCGGCGGCGGCAACTCGGGCGTCGAGGCCGCGATCGACCTGGCCGGCATCGTGAAGGCGGTCACGCTGATCGAATACGGCGCGCAACTGCGCGCGGACGAAGTGCTGCAGCGCAAGCTGCGCAGCCTGCCGAACGTGACGATCGTCACGCAGGCGCAGACGACCGAGCTGACCGGCGACGGCAGCAAGCTGAACGGGCTCGTCTACAAGGATCTGCGTTCGGGCGAAGCGCAGCGGATCGATCTCGAAGGCGTGTTCGTGCAGATCGGCCTCGTGCCGAACACCGAATGGCTGAAAGGCACGATCGAACTGTCGAAACACGGCGAGATCGTCGTCGATGCGCGCGGCGCGACGTCGGTGCCGGGCGTGTTTGCCGCCGGCGACGTGACGACGGTGCCGTTCAAGCAGATCGTGATCGCGGTCGGCGAAGGCGCGAAGGCATCGCTCGGCGCGTTCGATCACCTGATCCGGCAAGACGCGACGCCGGCTACGGCCGACGCGCCGCGGGCCGAAGAAGCGATCGCCGCGTAACGCGCGACGCACCGCACCGGTTCGTCTCTCTTGGCCCCGCATGCCCTGGTCGGCGTGCGGGGTCCTTTTTCATCCGGCGTCGAGCGACGCTGCGCACGCGCGGGGGCGCCTTGCTCACTGGGTCACGCCGGGGCCGGCGTTCGCCGGCGCGGTTGCCTTGATGCTGCTCGACTGCCTGACCAGCTGGTCGGTCATCGCGGCGCCCACCGCATTCGCACCCGCCGACGTGTGCTGGCGCTCGGCACTCGGCGTCGCCACGTATTGCGGCGGCGGCAGCGACGGATCGAGCTTCGCCGATTCACGCACGAGCGCGGCGGTTTCAGGCGTTTCGGATTTCATGACGGGTGTCGCCGCCGCGTGCCGCTCGAGTCCGTCGCGCTTGCGCGCCGCGCGATGCGTCGGCTGATCCGCCTGCTGACTCGGCCGGGTCGCCTGTGCAGCCTGGACCGGCGGTGTCGATTGCACCGGTTGAGCCGGTTGAGCCGGTTGAGCCGGTTGCGCCGCCTGTACCGGCGCCTGCACCGCTTGCGCGGGCTTGGCCTTGGCCGGGGTCGCATCCTCCGGCTCGACCGTCACGACGTGGACGGTCGGCGGCGGTGCGCTCGGTTTCGCCGGTGGCGTCTGTGCGGCGATGACCGGCGCGACGGCAGCGGATGCCGGCGCCGCGCTCGTACGCGCAGCAGCCGCGGCTGGCGGCGGTACGGCCGGTCGTTGCGGCACGGCCTCGTCCACATGCGCGGAAGGGACGGCAACGGGCGCCGGTGGCGCAATCGTGCCTTGTGCGGTATGGCCGTCGTTCGCCGCTGTCACGGCGGCAGCAGGTGCTGCGGAATCGCCGATGCCGGCCTCCGCGATCGCGCGGTGGTCCGCACGCAGGAGCATCACGTAGCCGGCGCCTGCCGCGGCAACCAGCAATCCGCCGGCGATCATCAATGTCTTACGGGTACTAGTCATGCTTGCTCACCGAACTTATCGACGTGAACAAGCCATCATACGCGTGCGTTCGTGCTTGATCCCGCACGAATACAATTGGTTGCATCGACGTCGACCCCAAGACCGTCGAGGCCGTACGACGCCGCGCCGCCCTATCGTCAGACGGTTCGACACCGTCTGCCTTCCGCCCGTCGGATGCAGAAGATCGCAATCGCGATCCCGCCGAACAGCGCCCACTTGGCGATGCGATATGCATCAGCAAGACACGGCGAGGACGCCGATCGACCCGCGCAAAAATGCCGAAAAGCCCGTGTGGACGGGCTTTTCGACGCAATCGGAACGTGCGCGCGACATCCGCCGACGCACGCGCATGCGGCGGCGATTATTCCGGAAACGGTAAATCAGTCTGTCCGTCCGCGCGCATGCCGAACGTGTTGAGCGTCATCGCCACGAGCGCGTAATAGCCGAGCAGCGCGACGAGGTTCACGACGGTCTCGTGGCCGAAACGCGCCTGCGCGCGCGCGAACGTCGCATCGCTCACGCGCCGCGTGTCGTACAGCTCGGTTGCGAACGCATGGATCAGCGCATCGTCGTCCGATTCGAACGCAGGCGTGACGCCACGCCGGATCGCGTCGGCCGTCGCGGCCGGCACGCCGGCATCGAGCGCGATAGGATGGTGGATGTGCCACTCGGCCTGCGAGCGCCAGCGCGCGGCGGTCACGAGAATCGCGAGCTCCGACAGCCGCAGCGACAGGCCCGTGCGATAGCGGCAGAACGCGCCGAGCCGCTGCGCGTGCTGCGCGAGTTCAGGGCTCGCGATCCAGCCGAGGAACGGCCCGTTCAGGTTGCCGCGCGGGCCGCTGAGGATTTCGGCGAGCACGGCCTTCTGCTCGTCGGTGGCCGATGCGGGATCGAAGGAAGGCAGTCTGTCTGTCATGGTGAGGATCGGGTGGGGTCGTGGTTCACGCGCCGGCCGATGCGAGCGCCGCATCGATCGCGCCGGACAACCGTTCGACGATCGTGTCGATCTGCTGCGCGGTGCAGACGAACGGCGGTGCGACCAGGATGTGATCGCCGTGCACGCCGTCGATCGTGCCGCCCATCGGATACACCATCAGGCCGCGCTGCATCGCCTCGCGCTTGACCGCCGCATGCAGCTTCCGCGCGGGATCGAACGTCGCCTTGCTGTCGCGGTCGCGCACGAGTTCGACGCCGACGAACAGCCCGCGGCCGCGCACGTCGCCGACATGCGGATGCGCACCGTAATGCGCGCGCAGCGCCGCACGCAGTTGCTCGCCGCGCGCCTTCACGTTGTCGAGCAGCCGCTCTTCGGCGATCACGCGCTGCACTTCGAGCGCGGCCGCGCAGGCGGTCGCGTGGCCGAGATACGTGTGGCCGTGCTGGAAAAAGCCCGAGCCGTCGACGATCGTCCGGTAGATGCGGTCGCTCACCAGCGTCGCGCCGATCGGCTGGTAACCCGCGCCGAGCCCTTTCGCGATCGTCAGCAGGTCGGGCGAGACTCCGTCTTCGTCGCATGCGAACAGGTAACCGGTGCGCCCCATCCCCGACATGATTTCATCAAGGATCAGCAGCACGCCGTACTTGTCGCACACCGCGCGGATCTTCTTCAGGTAGGTACGCACCGGCGGCACCGCGCCGGCCGTCGCGCCGACCACCGTTTCCGCGACGAACGCCGCGACGTTTTCCGCGCCGAGTTCGACGATCTTCTGCTCCAGCTCGTCAGCCAGGCGCTGCGCATACGCTTCGTCGGTTTCTCCCGCCTGCTGGTCGCGATACGCATAGCACGGGCTGACGTGGTGCGCTTCGATCAGCAGCGGCAGGAACGGCTCGCGCCGCCATGCGTTGCCGCCGATCGCAAGTGCGCCGAGCGTGTTGCCGTGATAGCTCTGGCGTCGTGCGATGAAATGGCGGCGCTGCAGTTCGCCCTTCTCGACGAAATACTGGCGCGCGAGCTTCAACGCGGCTTCGATCGCCTCGGACCCGCCCGACACGAAATACACGTGTTCGAGGCCGGCAGGCGCGGCCTCGACGAGCCGGTCGGCCAGTTCCTCGGCCACGTCGGTCGTGAAGAACGACGTATGCGCGTACGGCAGTTGCTGAACCTGCCGCTTGATCGCATCGATCACGCGCTGGTTGCTGTGGCCGAGACACGACACGGCCGCGCCGCCGCATGCGTCGATATAGCGTTTGCCGGTCGAATCGATGATCTCGATGCCGTCGCCTGCGACGGCGACGGGCAAGGTGGCGCGCGGAGCGCGATGAAAAACGGTCGTCATGCGTTGCCTCATGGATCAGGACGCGCCGGGCGCGGGCGCGGACGGCACGATGCGCGTCGCGAAGCGCTGCGTGCCGTGCTGGTGAATGGTGAAGTCGATCGCGGTGTCGCGAAGCGCGAACACGGCGGTCGCCAGCGTGTTTTCGTCGTCGGGGTCGGCCGGATCATCGCGACAGATCGGCAGCCCTTCCGGTGCGCGGTCGCCGAGCACGCGCAGCAGCGCGGCTTCGTCGATCGTATCGATACCCGGCGTCAGCGCATCGACGCGCCGCTGGCGATCGCCGGACGATTGCGTGACGATCTGCGCTTCCGCGTCGCACCCCGGATGCACGAGATGATTCGCGTGGCCGGTGAGATGCGCAACATCGACGACCGAACAGCGCGCGACGCTCGCCTCGATGCTCAGCAGCCGCGTATCGCCAGTCGCGCCGAGCGTGTGGTGAAAGCCGCTCGCGCGCGCATGCGTGCGCAGCACGTCGGCCGCTGCGTCGAGCGACGTCGCGTCGAGCACCGCACGCGCGAGAATCATCCGCGGCACGCCGGCCGCGGGCGTGCGAATCCGCAAGTTGTTGATCGCCTGCGCGATGCCCGCGCGGTTCGCGGCGAACGTATGCCCGGGAAGCGAGCCCGGGTAATAGAAGCTGATGAAACCCGGCTTGCCCGGCGGCTGCACGTCGACCAGCAGGCAGCGCTCGCGCAGGTACGGATCGCCGTCCTCGTTGTGCGCGATCCAGCGCGTGCCGTGGGCGTCACGCGCGGCGAGCGTCGTGCAGCCGTCCGGCGCGTTGTGGATCAGTTCGCCGCGGCAGTTCCACAGGAAGAGGTCCTCCGCCGGCCAGCCGACGCCTGCCGCGATCCCGTCCAGCTCCGCGACGAGATCGGGGTACGCGGCGAGCGCCGCCTGCCGCAGCGCGGCGACGAACGGATGGCCGCGCCAGCGGCGCACGGCCTGCCATGCGCTGCTCTGCTGCATGTACGGATCGAACACGGGGCGGGCAAGCTCGCCCAGGCGCACGCCGATGTCGAACGGCGTGCCGGCGATGACGGGGGTAAGGGAAAGCGGCATGTCGGGCAATTCGGTTTCGTTCAGGACACGTGTTTCAGGAATTCCTTCAGGCGCGGCGTCGGCGGCCGGTCGATCAGGTCGACCGGATGGCCGTCCTCGGCGATGCCGCCCTGATCCATGAACAGCAGCCGCGTGCCGACCCGCTTCGCGAAGCCGATCTCGTGCGTGACGACGATCATCGTCATCCCTTCGGTGGCGAGATCCTGCATCACTTTCAGCACTTCGTGGCGCAATTCCGGATCGAGCGCCGACGTCGGCTCGTCGAACAGCATCAGCCGCGGCCGGATCGCTAGCGCGCGTGCGATCGCGACGCGCTGCTGCTGGCCGCCCGACAGCTCCGACGGATAGTGATTCGCACGCGATTCGAGGCCGACCTTGTCGAGCAGCGCCATCGCCTGGTCGCGCGCGTCGGCGCGCGACGCACCGCGCACCTGGATCGGCCCGAACATCACGTTCTCGAGCGCGGTCATTTGCGGAAACAGGTTGAACTGCTGGAACACCATGCCCGCCTCGAGCCGGATGTTGCGGATCGTCGACGCGTTGCCGCGCACGCTCTGGCCGTCGACCAGCAGCTCGCCGCCGGTGATTTTCTCGAGCGCGTTGATACAGCGCAACATCGTCGACTTGCCCGAGCCCGACGGACCGATCACGACGACCACTTCGCCCGCGTCGATCTTCAGGTCGATGTGCTTCAGCACCGGCACATGGCCGAAGCTCTTCGACACGTTCTGGAATTCGATCATGCTCATAAGATGCGCATCCTCTTTTCGACGAGCCGAAGCGTCAGCGTCATCGCGCCGGTCAGCATCAGGTAGATGACAGCCACCGCGGTCCAGATCTCGACCGCCTGGAAATTGCCGGCAATGATTTCCTGCCCCTTGCGCGTCAGTTCGCCGACGCCGATCACGATGAACAGCGACGTGTCCTTGAGGCTCACGATGCACTGGTTGCCGAGCGGCGGAATCAGCCGCCGGAACGCGAGCGGCCCGACCACCTTCAGCAGCACGCGCGGCATCGACAGGCCCATCGCGAGCCCCGCTTCCGTCAGCCCCTTCGGGATCGACAGCAGCGCGCCGCGCACCACTTCCGCGAGATACGCGCCCGAATTCACCGTGATCGCGATGATCGCGGCCGTCAGGCCGTCGATGCGGATATGCGCGAGCAGCGGCAGCGCGAAGTACAGGAACATCACCTGCACGACGATCGGCGTGCCGCGGATCAGTTCAATATAAACCTGTGCGAGCACGTTCATCGCCTTCGGTCCGTATGCGCGGAACATGCCCGCGATCATCCCGACGACGAACCCGCCCGCCAGCCCGAAAAATGCGATGAACACCGTCAACCGGACCCCGTCCATCAGGTCCGGCAACGCCGCCCAGATCGCCGACCAATCGAAATTCACGTGTCGCTCCCCGTCCGATTCAAGACCGGCGCGGCCGGGTGGCCGCGCCGTGTTGTGCCGCCACGCTCACATCTTCGGCGGCTCGGCGCCGAACCACTTCTTGTAGATCTGCGCGTAGCGGCCGTCGGCCTTGATCTTCACGAGCGATGCATTGACCTTCGGCACGAGCGGGCTGCCCTTCGGGAAGCCGATCCCGTACCTGTCGCCGCTGACCGGCTGGCCCGCGACCTTCACCTTGCCCTTGCCTTCGTTGTTCACGAAGAACAGCACGTTAGGCGTGTCGTGCATCGCCGCGTCGACGCGGCCGGCCTCGAGCGCGAGGTACGCCTGGTCGATGTTCGGGAACTGGCGGATCTCCTTCGGCTTCAGGTGCGCCTTGATCCAGTCGATCGTCGCGGTGCCCGTCTTCGCGGCGATCACCTTGCCGTTCAGGTCGTCGATCGACTTGATCGACGTGTTGCCGACCTGCACCATCGCCGCGAGCCCGCTGTCGTAGTACGGCGCGGAGAAGTCGATCGCCTTCTTCCGTTCTTCCTTGATGGTCATCCCCGACAGCGCGACGTCGATGTTCTGCGTCTGCAGCGCCGGAATCAGGCCCGCGAAATCCATCGGCTGGATCGTGTACTTCCAGCCCTGGTCCTTCGCGATCTCCGCCCACAGGTCGAGATCGAAGCCGACGTACTTGTCGCCCTGCTTGAACTCGAACGGCATGAACGACGTATCGGTCCCGACGACGAGCGTCCTGGTATCCGCGTGCGCGATGCTGGCGCCGAGCGCGGCGACCACCGCGACGGCTTTCAGGAAGGAACGGCGACTCATGACTTTTCTCCGCATGATTGAGCGATGTAACCGGCCGGGTGGCCGGGGAACGACGACATCAAGCCGCACCGCAACATGCGATGTTGAATTAGACCGTAGTGCAACAAGTGTTGTCAACACGGATACTACGACAACAAAAAAAATACTCAACGGGAAAATGATCGAGACAAACCCGAGCCCGGCGGGCGGGATAGATCAGAGGAAAGGGACGCGCGGGGCGGGTGCGGGGGGAACGGCGGCGGAGGCGTCCGGGGGCACGGCGGCGCTTGAAGTCGGGGACGGTGTGGTGCGCGCGACCCGCCGTTGCGGCGGGCCGGTGTGTTGCCGCGGCGATCCGCGCGCCCGCATCGAAAGCCGGCGCGCGTGTCGGCAGTTCGTTACCTCGTCACGGCACCGCGAAGAACAGCGCGACGACGCAGACCATTCCCGCGAACCACACGAGCGAGCGCAGCGACGCCCAGTTCAGCAGGTACATCAGCGCGTAGACGACGCGAGTCGCAACGAACCCCATCGCAAGCTGGTCGACGTGGTGCGCGTTCGCGCCGTTGTGCCATGCGACGACCAATGCGGCCGTAAACAGTGCCAGCGCTTCCCACGCATTCTGGTGCGCGGCCTGCGCCCGCGCGCGCCAGCCTTCGAGCTTCGCCAGGTACTCGCGCGGCGTGCGGTTGTCGTACCCCTTGCGGGCCTTGGCCAGGAACGTCATCGGGAATGGCAACAGCGCCACGATGAACAGGCACAGCTGGGACGTCGTCGTCATCAAAGTCTCCTCCTTTATGATTACATTGATCAATGACAGGGTCGCGCAGAGCTTAGCATTGCGCCGCGCGGTTCGCGCGCCGGTTTTCTAGACGGGAGGCTCGGCAACGCAGGCTGCCGGAGGCACTGCCGGCATGGGTCCAGCACCAAAAATTCCACCAAATCGCCGACAAATACGTTAATTAAAACTGGTCGAACACCAATAAGATAGCGCTCAACACTGGCTTGGCGCGATGCCGCGCCAACCTGCCGACCCGCGCCGCACCGCCGCGCGCGCCGAACGACTTTCGACCCGAGCCCGCCCATGCCCCGTCCCATCGTCGCCCATATCCGTCCCGACGCCGTCCGCCACAACCTCGACTTCATCCGCCGCACCGCCGCGCAATCGCGCGTGTGGGCCGTGATCAAGGCCAACGCATACGGTCACGGGATCGAGCGGATCTATCCCGGCCTCGCGGCCGCCGACGGCATCGCGCTGCTCGATCTCGACGAAGCCGTGCGCGTGCGCGAGCTCGGCTGGGACAAGCCGGTGCTGCTGCTCGAAGGAATCTTCGAGCCGGCCGACGTCGAACTGGCCGATCGCCACCGGCTGACGGTGGCCGTGCATTGCGACGCGCAGCTCGACCTGCTGATCGCCGCGAAGCCGCGGCAGCCGATCGATATCCAGCTGAAGATGAACTCCGGGATGAACCGGCTCGGCTACCGGCCGCACGCATTCCGCGCCGCGTGGGAACGTGCGGCGGCCGCGCCGTCGATCGGCACGATCACGCTGATGATGCATTTCGCGAATGCGGACGAAGGCGAAGTCGACTGGCAGCTCGAACAGTTCGATGCGGCCACGGCCGGGATTCCGGGCGAGCGCTCGACGTCGAACTCGGCGGCCGTGCTGTGGCATCCGCGCGCGCATCGCGACTGGGTGCGGCCCGGCACGATCCTGTACGGCGCGTCGCCGACGGGCGCATCGCGGCACATCGCCGACACGCCGCTGATGGCCGCGATGACGCTGACCAGCAGGATCATCGGCGTGCAGACGCTCGCGCCGGAAGAAACCGTCGGTTACGGGCGGCGCTTCACGGCCGACCAGCCGATGCGGATCGGCGTCGTCGCGTGCGGCTACGCGGACGGCTATCCGCGCCACGCACCGACCGGCACGCCGATCGCGGTGGACGGCGTGATGACGCGCGTCGTCGGCCGCGTGTCGATGGACATGCTGACCGTCGACCTGACGCCGTGCCCGAACGCGGGCATCGGTTCGAGCGTCGAGCTGTGGGGCGATCAGGTGAAGGTCGACGACGTCGCGGAAGCCAGCGGCACGATCGGCTACGAGCTGATGTGCGCGCTCGCGCGCCGCGTGCCGGTCGTGATCGTGCCGCCCGGTGCGTCGACGGTGCAGCCGGCGCTGCGCACGGGCAGCTACGGGCGATAGGCGATAACGGAGGTCATGGATGCGGCGGCACGATCGCGTGCCGCTGCGCATCCGGATCCGCTTGCGGGCCGCTTTGCAAGCGGCTCGTTTGCTTGTGCGGCGTATGAAAACGCAGGTGTCGCCGATGAGAACGTCCTGCCGCCCCGCCGCTGCGCGACGCGCTACGACCGCCACGTCGGCTTGCGCTTCTCCAGGAACGCATCGATCCCCTCGCCGGCGTCTTCTTCCATCATGTTGCGCGCCATCACGTCGCCCGCATACGCATACGCGTCGTCGAGCGGCAGTTCGCGCTGATGGTAGAACATCTGCTTGCCGTGGCGCACCGCCGCCGGGCTCTTCGCAACGATCTCCACGACCTTGCGCGCGACGGCCGCATCGAGCGCATCCTCGGGCACCGCTTCGTTGACGAGCCCCCACGCGGCGGCCGTCGCCGCATCGACGAAACGCCCGGTGACGAGCATGTCGAACGCGCGCTTCGCCGACACGTTGCGGCTCAGCGCGACGGCCGGCGTCGAACAGAACAGCCCGACGTTGATGCCCGACACGGCGAAGCGCGCGGTGTCGGCCGCGATGGCGAGGTCGCACGCGGCGACGAGCTGGCAGCCGGCCGCCGTCGCGACTCCTTGCACGCGCGCGATCACCGGCACCGGCAATGCGTGCATCGCGAGCATCACGCGGCTGCATTGCGCGAACAGCGTGCGGTAGTAATCGAGTTCGGGCTTGCCGCGCATCTGCCGCAGGTCGTGGCCCGCGCAGAACGCCTTGCCCTGCGCGGCCAGCACGACGCAGCGCACGTGCGGATCGGCGGCCAGCGAATCGAACGCGTCCTGCAGGCTCGCCAGCATCGCCTCCGACAACGCGTTGAACTGTTGCGGCCGGTTCAGCCGCAGCGTGACGACGCCGTCGCGCACGTCGCGCAGCAGGATGGGTTCTGCCGAAGCGGAATTCGAGTCCATGACGTCCCCAATTCGAGAGCGATCGTGATGCGATAACACATCAATATAGTCCAAAGGGGCAGTCCATGGATGCCGGTGCCTGCACCGGGCCGGCCGCGCGGTCAGCCCGCGAGCTTCTTCAGCGCGTCGAGCACCGCGTCGCCCTTGAACGGCTTCACGATCCAGCCCTTCACGCCGGCGGCCTTGCCGCGCTCCTTCATCGCCGGGCTGCTCTCGGTCGTCAGCATCACGACGTTGACCGACGTGTTCGCCAGTTCGCCGCGAATCTTCTCGACCATCGTCAGGCCGTCCATGTTCGGCATGTTCACGTCGCTGATCACGAGGCGCACGCCGGGCGTCGCCTTGAGCTTCGCGAGCCCGTCCTTGCCGTCCACCGCCGTCGCCACGTCGAGCCCGTGATTGCGCAGGAAACCCGCGACTTCATTGCGCACCGTGCCCGAATCGTCGACCACCAGAATCTTTGCCATGCCGTATTCCCCTTTCGTTGTTGCTGACTTCAACCTTCAAAACAGTTCGAGCTCGCCCGATTCGACCATCGGCCCCACGTCCTGCACCGATTCGCGGAAATCCTCCGGCGACCAGCTCAGGCTGAACACGAATCGCTGGTCGAGCCGCACCGACCGCCCCGATGCGGGGTCGGTCATCCGGTACTTGAAACAGAGCTGCGGACAGTCGCCGCCGAACGAAATGAACTTCTGCTTGTGATTGACGACGAGCGGCACCTGCACCGGATGACGCGCGAGCGCCTCCGCGTCGCCGAGATAGCGGTTCTTGAACGCGCCCCACACGAGGTTGGTCAGCTCGCCGAGCACGCTGTTCACGTCGCGGAAATCGGGTGCGCGGCCGTCGTCGCGCGTGCCGCCGATCATGTCGAGCAGCGGCTGCTCGCTCGTCTGCAGCAGCATGTAGCCGCGGCACCATGCGCTTTCCAGCGCGATCAGGCTGAACACCTCGCCGAAGATGATCTGGTCGCGGACGATGCACGGCGTGTCGCGCTCGATCGTCATGCCCGGAAACAGGCTGTCGAGCCGCGCCTCGGTGATCTCCGCGATGCCGCGCACCAGCGCGTTCGGGTAGTCGCGGCCGAACAGGTATTCGTCGATCGCGCGCTTGAGCGGCGTCAGGTCGTCGGCGGCGTAGGCCGCGCACGCGACGCGCGCGAGCGCATCGGGCAGCCCGTCGCGCGACGCGTCCGACGCGCGGCGCAGGATGATCGGCAGCTCCGGCCGCAGCGCATCGATCTGCGTCGCGATGATCGCGCTCTCGGCCGGCGAGCCGCCGTAGTCCTCGGCGAGCAGGATCGCGCCGAGATCGATGTTCGAGCGCAGCACCTTCAGCAGCCGGTTGCGCCGCACGGTCAGGCCGACCAGATTGTGCTCGTCGCAGAAGCGCTTGATCGTCGCGGCATGCGCACGGCTGTCGTCGAGCACGAGCACCTTGCTGACGGGTTGGTCTACGGTCATCTCGGGAAGTCCTCGGAATCGGTCAAAACAGTTCGAGCTCACCGCCCGAGTCCACGCTCGCCGCCTCCGGCACGTGGAAATCGACCGGCGCGTTCGCGCACACGCACAGCGTCGCGCCGATCCGCACGTCGCCGTCGAGCGTCACGTCGTACGCGGCCACGTGATCGGGGTTCAGCGCAGGCAGGTAGTCGACGCTCGCGCCGCTCAGCAGGTAAGGCGTCGACATCCCGAGATTCGGGAACGGCGCGGTCAGCGCCTGGTTGATCGCGCCGCAGCACAGGTTCGCGACTTCCATGAACGCCTCGGGCAGCGGCCGCTGCGTGCTCGCGCCGGGCGCCGCCGCGGCGAAATGACGGCGCGTCGGATCGTCGTCGCGAAAGCGCAACGCGAGCAGCAACCGGAAATGCAGTGCCGAGATCGTCAGCACCGCGACGTGCTCGGGCACCTTCGGCGTCGCGTGCGACTTCATGCGAGACGGATCGTGCGACGCGTCGTGCGCATCGCCGGCGGCCGGCCGGATCTCGCACGCGCCGCCGGACGCGAGCCGCGTGCGCGCCGCGTCGAAGAAGATCCGCTCGAAACCAGCCCGGGCCTGCACACTGATCACGCCGCCGCTCCTTCGAGCCGCGCATGCAGCTGCCCGGCCAGCGTCTCGACCGTCGCGAGCGCGGCCGTGATCATCTTGCCGCCGGCCTGGATGTCCTGGAACGTCGCGGCCGTCACGAGATCGTTGCGGTTCAGGCTGTCGCGATAGCTGTTCGACAGTTGCTGCGAGCGCGCGGCGAGTCCGCGCACCTCGCTCGCGACGATCGAGAAGCCGCGCCCGGCCGTGCCCGCGCGCGCGGCTTCGATCGACGCGTTCAGCGACACGATCGACACGTGCGCGACGATCGCCGACAGTTCCTGGTTCTTCGTGCGCATGTCCTGGTTCTGCGTGGTCAGCGAGATCATCTGCTCGTGCCAGCGCTCGAACGTGCCGGCCAGCCCGCGCAGCCGCGCCGCTTCGTCGGCGAGTTTCGTCGCATGCTGCGAAAGTGTCGCGCGCTCGGCCGCGAGCGCCTGCAGCGCGTCGCGCTGCTCACCGGTGCCGGCCGCCTCGCGGGCCAGCGCTTCCTCGAGCTCCGCTTCCCGGCGCGCCCATGCCTGCGCCGCTTCGGCGTGTGCGGCGACGGCTTCATCGGCCCGCGCATCGGCCGCGCCGAGCACATCGCGCAATGCATCCGCTTCGCGCGTCATCGCGGCAACGAGCCGCGCTCGCGTGACGCGACACACGATCGCGGCGATCGCCGCGACCACCAGGCCGCCCGCCAGCGCGGCGCCGATCGGGATCATCCACGCTTGCACGGTCATTCCGCCACGTCGACGTTCGCGATGCCGGCACGTGCTCGCGGCGCGGCGTCATGCGCGGCGCCGTCCGCCGCGAAACGCGCCGGCAGCGACACGATCGTCTCGAACGCGCGATACGGCGAGCCGACGCGATCGTCGGTGAAGCGCAGCGCGATGTCGCCGCCGTCGCGCTTCAGGAAGTTGCGCACCGCGTCCATCCCGACGCCGCGCCCTGACACCTCGGTCACCGCGCGCGCAGTCGAGAAGCCCGGACGGAAAATCAGCTCGGCCACCGCTTCGTCGCTCAGCGCGGTTTCGTTGCCGGCATCGATCCAGCCGCGCTCGCGCGCGATCCCGCGAATCCGGTCGAGCGCGAGGCCGCGGCCGTCGTCGCCGAGCACGAAGCGCAGCGCACCGTCCTCGACGTCGACCGCGATGTCGATCTTGCCGGCCGGCGCCTTGCCGGCCGCGCGACGCTCGTCGGACGTTTCGATCCCGTGGTCGATCGCATTGCGCAGCAGGTGCATGAACACGTTCTTCAGCGTCGCGCCGATCTCGCTGCGCACGCGATGGCCGTTGCTGTCGATATGCACGACGGGTGCCGGCTTGCCGAGTTCGGCCGCGAGCGACGGCAGCGACTCGATCACGCCGCCCAACGCATCGCCGATGCCCTGCGTGCCGAACTGGCTCAGCAGGCGGCGCACCGAATCGCGCGCCGCGTGCCAGTCGCCCGCGTTCGCCGGATCGGCACCATCGAGCATGCGCAGGCTCTCGCTGATGTGCGCGCGCTCGACCATCAGGTAGTCGGCGCCGCCATGCGCCGGTTCGCCGTGGCGGCCGAGCGTGACCGCGTTGATCGTCGCGTAGTGGTCGACCGCCTCGCGCACGCGGGCCAGGTCGTCCATCAGCGCATCGCGGTTCCACTCGGGGCCGCCGTCCGCGCGGCGCAGCGATTCGTACGCCTGCTCCGCTTCATGCACGATGTTGGTCAGGTGCTGAAGGCTGTACGTGCGCGCATTGCCCTTGATCGTATGCATGTTGCGGAACAGCGCCGCGACGATCGAGTGATCCGCGCGTTCGTGCTGGCGGATCATCCGCTCGTTCTCGCTGAGGAAACCCTTCGCGCTGTGCACGAAGTCGTGGAACTTGTCCTGGCTGATCGACAGGATCTCGCCGATCATCTCGAGGCGGCGCTGCTGCTCGCCGGCCTGCGCGGTCAGCTCGCGGATCTCGGTCACGTCGCGCACGCACAGCATCAGCCGCACGACCGTGTCGGTCTCGTCGGTGATCGCCGACCAGCTCAGGTCGAGCCATTTCTCGCGGCCGTCCGGCATCCGCTTCGCGACTTCGTTGACGAGCAGGTGCTCGTTGAACGCGAAGTTCATGCTGTCCTCGCCGAGGCATGCATGCACGGCCGCGTCGACCTGCGAGCGCGCGTCGGACCCGATGCTCGAATCGTCGAACACGAGTGCCATCAGGTCGCGCCCGGCGATGTCGCTCGTCTCGAAGATGGTCTCGAGGTAAGCCGAATACTCCGCATGCACGACGCCGCCTTCGACGACGGTCAGGATCCCCTGCTGCATGTTCTGCAGCATCGCCTGGATATCCGCCGTCTTCTGCTTCAGTTGCGCGGCGTTCTCCTGGATCTTCTCGATCATCCCGTTGAACGCGACGATCGAATGGCCGATCTCGTCCATCCGGCCCACCGGCACGCGGCGCGTGAAGTCCTGGCGCGTCGCGATCTCGCTCATCGCCGTCTGCATCCCGATCAGCGGGCGCGTGATCTGGCGGTACAGCACGAAGCCGAGCGCGGTCAGCAGCACGACGACCGTGCCCGCGACAGCCGCGATCGCGGTCGCCGTCGTCGACAGCATGCCGTTCAGCGCGCGGATCGCGTCGTCCTTCTGGCGGTTCTTCTCGACGCGCAGCGTGTCGACGATGCTTTCGAGTTCGTCGCGATACTGCGCGACGTTCGCGAACAGGTACGCCTGTGCCATCTCCGGCTTGCCGCCGGCCTTCATCTTCACGGTGTCGTCGATCGCCGCGAAGTAGTTCGCGGCGCTGTCCTTCGCCTGCTCGACGAGGCCTTGCTGCGCCTGCCCGACCGCCGATTTCGCCTGCGCGTCGAGCGCCGTGCGCAGCGCGCCCTGCTTCGCCTTCAACTCGTCGCGCGCCTGCGCGGCGGTATTCGCGTCGGGCGCGTAGACGAGTGTCATCGTCGCGATCTGGATGTTTTTCACGTCCGCGACGAGATCCGCCGACGCGAGCGCGCTCGGCACGATTCCCTGGGTAACCTGACGCACCTCGGACGCGCTCTTGCGCGTCTGGTACACGGCGTACACGCCGATCGCGGACAGCGCGAAAAACGTCAGGACGACTAGCAGCGTAATGCGATGACGGATGGTCATGAGTACAACTCCCCGCAGCGATCCGGCTTCAATCGCCTTCTGGCCTATTGAAAGAATATGAGCGCCGAATTATCGGGGATGGTGTATGACCGTCCGATGACTGAAAATCAATCGGTCATTGAGGAAATCGCAATGAATAATTGCAGCGTGAAAATCCTAAAGTTTTTCTCGAATCGGCCGTTAACCTCTGGCCGGCATGGCCTGGCGGGGCTACCCGGCAGCCTGCGATAAACGAATCCGGATATTCATTCTTTTATTCATGATCCGGCAATTCAATCCGGTCAAATACCGGTAAAACGTTTGCGCATTATCTTCGAATCGAATCGGTCATGCAGCCCTTTGCGTACGATGACGCGAGCCGTCTCACCGGCCGGCGCCATCGCCGTTCACGGATCGAGCGCGATGTCGCCCTGCGAGCCCACCCGCTCGCGATCGCAATCCGCGCCGGTTGCCCCATGACTCGCCAGTCCCGGCCGCTCCTGAGCGGCAGGCTCGGTTGCCGCGGCGACCTCGAAATCGGCGTCAACCGGGCCGATCAACGGTGTCAGCCATGCCCAGTCTTGCGGCACCGGTTCGAGAATGACAGACGCGCCGTGCCGACGAATCCGGACCTCCGTTGTATCGAAGCGGAAATCCTTCGGCAAGCGGACGGCCTGCGATCCACCATGCTTGAAAATCTTGGCAGTCTCCATCTCCCAACCCCACGTATCTACAAAACGTATCTATTTTTTCAACTATGGGTTGCGATGACGAGTCATCCGGCTGGCATATTGACCATAACCAGTCGCCCTACCGGCAAATTTGCTCGTACACGATACAACTAGCTGCCCCCAATATCCGATACCGTGGGCCCCGCATTCATTCCATCCAGGAAACAATCAATCGCCATCCGGCGATTCACCTCCCCGCCTGCGCCCTCTAGACTATCGGATCGATCTCCCACCGGACCCACGCCATGACCGACGTCCTGCCGCTGACCACCGACTCCGAATCCGGCCTCCAGTACCGGCTGCGCCCGGCCGCCGGCCAACCCACGGGCCGCCTGTTGCTGCTGCACGGCGTCGGCGGCAACGAAACCAACCTGCTGAACCCGGCCAGCATGATCGATCCGCGCATCGAAATCGCGTTCGTGCGCGGCCCGCTGACGTTCGGCCCCGATCAGCACGCGTGGTTTCCGGTGCGCTTCGGACCCAACGGCCCCGAAATCGACGCGGCCCGCGCGGATGCGAGCCGCGTGCAACTGATTGCGCTGCTGCGCGCGTTGCGCGCCCGGGATGACGCAAACGAAAGCCCCGTCTTGCCGGCCGTGATCGCCGGCTTCAGCCAGGGCGGCATCATGAGCGCGAGCGTCGCGCTCACGTCGCCGGCCGACGTCGCCGCATTCGCGGTGCTGTGCGGGCGCATCCTGCCGGAGATCGATCCGCTGATCGCGTCGCGCGATGCATTGAGCCTGCTGCACGCGCTGGTGGTGCACGGCCGCTTCGACGACAAGCTGCCGGTCGCATGGGCCAATACGGCCGACGCGAAGCTGACGTCGCTCGGCGTCGCGCACGATACGCGGATCTACGACGCGGGCCATGAACTGACGCCGGAGATGGCCGGCGACTTCAGCCGCTGGGTATTCGCACGCACCGGATTGAACTGAACTGAGCGCACCGGGCGGCCGACCGCCCGGGCATATCGTCAGACGTTGCCCGCCGGATCGGCGACGATCGGCGCGGCAGCAGCAGCCTCCCGCGCGGCTCCGCGCTTCGCGAGCTTCCAGCCGACCACCAGCGCGAGCACGACCACGGGAATCATCGCGACGGTCCAGGTGCCGCCCGGGTAGTCGAACGCCATCAGCACCAGCACGCTGACGAGAAACCCGAGCGTGAGCCACGACGTGAACGGCGCGCCGGGCATCCGGAACGACACGGGGCTCAACTCGCCGCGATTGACCGCGCGGCGGAACAGGATCTGGCACATCACGATGAAGCCCCAGGTCGTGATGATCCCGAGCGACGCCATGTTCAACACGATCTCGAACGCCTGCGCCGGCACGATGTAGTTCAGCGGCACGCCGATCGCGTTGACCGCGACCGTGACGAGGATCCCGCCGTACGGCACGCCGCGCGCGTTCATCCGCGACACGAAGCGCGGTGCCGAGCCGCCCATCGCGAGCGAACGCAGCACGCGCCCGGTCGAATAGAGGCCGGAATTCAGGCTCGACAGCGCGGCGGTCAGCACCACGACGTTCATCACCGTGCCGACGTACGGCACGCCGAGCTTGCCGAAGAACGTCACGAACGGACTTTCGTGCGCGCTGTACGCGGTCCACGGCAGCAGCATCGTCAGCAGCACGACCGAGCCGACGTAGAACAGCGCGATGCGCCACATCACGCTGTTGATCGCCTTCGGCAGCACCTTGCGCGCATCGGCGGTCTCGCCCGCCGCGACGCCGACGAGCTCGATGCTCGCATACGCGAACACGACGCCCTGCACGATCAGCACGGCCGGCAGGATTCCGTGGGGAAAGATCCCGCCGTGATCCGCGATCAGGTGCAGCCCCGGCATCTGGCCGGCGACCGGATGGCCGCTCGCGAGAAACACGGCGCCGACCGCGAGGAACAACGCGAGCGTCCCCACCTTGACGATCGAGAACCAGAACTCCATCTCGCCGAACACCTTCACGCCGATCATGTTCATCACCGACACGATCCCGAGCGCGCCGAGCGCGAACACCCATTGCGGCACGTCGGTGAACACGGCCCAGTACTTCATGTAGATCGCGACCGCGGTGATGTCGACGATGCCGGTGGTCGCCCAGTTCAGGTAGTACATCCAGCCCGCGACGAACGACGCGCGCTCGCCCATGAACTCCCGTGCGTACGACACGAACGAGCCGCTGGTCGGGCGGTGCATCACGAGCTCGCCGAGCGCGCGCATGATCAGGAACGCGAATACGCCGCACACGAGATACACGACCGCCAGCGCGGGCCCCGCACTCTGCAGGCGGCCGCCCGCGCCGAGAAAGAGGCCGGTGCCGATCGCACCGCCCATCGCGATCATCTGCACGTGGCGCGGCTTCAACTGCTTCTCATAGCCGGTTTCGTGCGACGCGAACATCGCATCGCGATCGGCATGACGGGGATCCGCGCCGCCGGCCGTGTCGGCCGGGCGCTCGCTGGCGTGCTTCATGGTATGTCTCCGTTTCTTGATGTGTGGCGCCCGTCGACGGGGCGCTGCGGGAACGGTCGCGCACGAGCCGCCGGCGGCATACGCCGGCGCCGCGCGGCCGGAATCAGTACGCGCGCGGACGGATCAGCGCTTCGGGCCGCAACGCTTCATCCAGTTGCGCGTCGGTCATCAGTTGGTGATCCAGCACGACCTCGCGGATCGACTTGCCGCTCTCGTGGGCTTCGGCGGCCACGGCGGTCGCGCGCTTGTAGCCGATGTACGGGTTCAGCGCGGTCGCGAGCGCGACCGAGCGCTCCATCGTTTCGCGCAGTCGCTCGGGGTTCGCGGTGATCCCGCTCACGCAGCGGCCCGCGAGCGTCGTGCACGCGGCCGTCAGGTGGCTGAAGCTGCGGAACAGCGCGCTCGCGATCACCGGCTCGAACGCGTTGAGCTGGAGCTGTCCGGCCTCGGCGGCGAACGTCACCGTCAGGTCGTTGCCGAACACTTCGAACGCGACCTGGTTCACGACTTCCGGAATCACCGGATTCACCTTGCCCGGCATGATCGACGAGCCGGCCTGCACCGGTGGCAGGTTGATCTCGCCGAACCCTGCGCGCGGGCCGCTCGACAGCAGCCGCAGGTCGTTGCAGATCTTCGACAGCTTGACCGCGATCCGCTTCAGCACGCCGGAGATCTGCACGAACGCGCCGCAATCCTGCGTCGCTTCGATCAGGTTCGGCGCGGTGCTCAGGTCCAGGCCGGTAATGCGTCGCAGCGCGGCCAGCGCCTTCTCCGCGTACTGCGGATGCGCGGTGATGCCGGTGCCGATCGCGGTCGCGCCGAGATTGATCTCGCGCATCAGCAAGCCGGCCTCCTGCAGGCGCGCGATGTCTTCCGTCACCATCACCGCGTAGGTCGAGAACTCCTGGCCGAGCGTCATCGGCACGGCGTCCTGCAGCTGCGTGCGGCCGAGCTTCAGGAGGCCCGAGAACGCGTCGGCCTTCTCCGCGAACGCATCGCGCAGGCGTGCCATCGCCTCGAGCAGATGCTCGACCGCGAAGCAGGTCGCGATCCGGATCGCGGTCGGATAGACGTCGTTCGTGCTCTGCGCGAGATTGACGTGCTCGTTCGGATGCAGGTATTCGTACTGCCCGCGCGCATGCCCCATGATTTCGAGCGCGCGGTTGCAGATCACCTCGTTCGCGTTCATGTTGGTCGACGTGCCGGCCCCGCCCTGGATGATGTCGACCACGAACTGGTCGTGCAGCCGGCCTTCGCGGATCTCGACGCACGCAGCGGCGATCGCGTCGCGATACGCGGCCGGCAGCAGCCCGAGCTCGCAGTTCGCATCGGCGGCGGCTTCCTTCACGGCCGCGAGCGCCATGACGAGGTACGGCAGCGACGCGATCGTCCGCCCCGAAATGTCGAAGTTCTCCTTCGCGCGCAGCGTATGAACGCCGTAGTACGCGGAATCCGGAATGCTTCGTTTACCTAAGAGATCCGCTTCGACGCGGAAGCCGTTTTCCGTCATGGTGCCCCTCCTGAAATGTCTCGTGCCGCCGCGGGAAACCGGCTGCGTGCGCCGTTTCCCGGTATGACGGGATCGCATTCTATGCCTTTGCACACAGAAGCTCGATTCTGTATTATCGAAAGCGGTTTTGCGTGGGACGCAACAGCGAGAGACGGATGAAAACAATGGCGAGAGACACCGGCATCGATCACCTCGGCGCGATGCGCGCGTTCGTGCGCGTCGTCGAAATGGGGAGCTTTTCCGCGGTCGCGAAGGAGATGCACGTGTCGACGTCCACCGTCGCGCGCAAGATCACGGCGATCGAGGACGCGCTCGGCGTGGCGCTACTGCATCGCTCGACGCACAGCGTGACGCTGACCGAGGCCGGCCACATCTACCTGGAACGCGCGGTCACGCTGATCGCCGATCTCGACGACACGCTGCGCGTCGTGGCCGAGCTCAATGCGCAGCCGAGCGGCCCGCTGAAGCTCACCGCGCCGGTCGCGTTCGGCCGCCGTCATCTCGCGCCGCTGATCGCGCCGTTTCTCGCGCGCTACCCGACGATCCAGCTCGACGTGCGGCTCACCGACAACCACAACGACCTCGTCGCCGGCGGATTCGACCTCGACATTCACGAGGGCGAGAACTATCTGGACAACCTGGTCGTCCACCGGCTGTCGCGCAACGACAGCATCCTGTGCGCGACGCCCGGCTATCTCGACCGCTGCGGGCGGCCCGCGACGCCGGACGACCTGCAGCACCACAACTGCCTGCGCTACGTGCATCCCGAGGGCGATCCACGCTGGGAACTCGCGCGCGGCGACGCGCGGCACAGCGTGCTGCCGGCCGGCAACCTCGTCACCGATCACTCGGAGCTGCTGCTCGACGCGACCTGCGCGGGGCTCGGCATCGCCGAATTCGAGATCTGGCTGGTGCGCGACCTGCTCGCGAGCGGCCGGCTCGAAGCCGTGCTGCCGCGCTATCGGCTGCAGAACAAGCTGACCGGCGACTACATCTACATCGCGTATCTGGCGAACCGGCGCAGCTCGGCGAAGCTGCGCGTGCTGAAGGACTTTCTCGCGGAACATCTCGCGCACATCGGCGAGCTGTCGGAGGTCGAGTTGGGGAAGATTCGCGACGCGGGCGCGTAGTGGGCCGCACGGGCGGCCGCAGCCGCGCCGGTCGGCTGGCAAGCGCCGATGCGCGCCGCACTTGCCGCCACGACACGCGTATCGACGTGTTGTCGCCCTTCAGGCAGGCTGCAATTCGAACGGGAACGTCGCGTGCCCGATCTCGACACCCTGCGTGTTCAGCATCCGCGGCCGGTGGAACGCGGCGAGCCGCGCGCGCTGCGCGTCCGTGCCGATCTGCAGCCGTTCGAGCAGTTCGCTGACCATCATGTACAGCACGTCGATGTTGCCGTCCTCGATCTTCACCGAGATGCCGAGCGCGCCGTCGGCGCCGAGTTCCCGCGTGCGCGTCGACGCGCGTACGCCGATCCCGTAGCACGCATCCGCGCCGAGCTTGCCGACGACTTGCCCGTCGAACGCGTCCATCAGCACCGTGCAGTAGCGCCCTTCCCCGGCGACCAGCTCCGGATGGGCAGTCATCGCGTGATGAATGCGCGCCAGCGCGCGCACGCGATCGGTCGCGGCAGCGCCGCCGGCTTCCAGCGTATCCGCGCCGTCGGCCAGCGATGCGTAAAGACGCGCGAGGCGATCGAGCGGGAACGCCGGCGTCGGCAGGTTGCAGCCGTCGATCGCCCAGTCGACTTCGTCGTCGCGCAGGCCGCACGCGTCGGCGACCACATGCTTGACGCGCACCTGCATCGGATGCTCCGGCAGATGGTAGTCGGCGATCGCGGCGCCGATCGAACGCGCGCCGGCCAGCATCCCGACGTGCTTGCCCGAACAGTTGCTGCAGACGCCGGTCGGCGTGTAGTCGCGCTTGATCCACGACCGGTACACCGCGTCCGACAGCGGCGCATGGCCGCCGCAACGCAAGTCCGACTCCTGCGCGTCGACCTTCTCCAGCATCGCCCGCGTGCGCGCGATGTGCCGCTCCTCGCTGCTGTGCGACGCGCACATCAGCGCGATGTCCGCGTCGTCGAAACCGAACCGCTCGGGCGCGCCCGTCTCGATCACGGACAACGCCTGCGCCGGCTTCGCCGCCGAGCGCGCGAGCGTGGTCCGGAACGGATCGCCGAGCCGGAACAGCAGCTTGCCGCCAGCATCCACCACCGCCACGTCGGCGACGTGCGTGTTCTCGATCGCCTTGCCGCGGTACGTGACGACCGCTGCGCGTTGGGTGTCCATCTGTGCTGTCTCCTTCGTCGGGCCTGATTGCCGGGGCCCGTGCAACCGGTTCCGCAGTGTATCGGCTCGCCGCCGGGTCGAGCCGGTCGGGGGATGGAAAGCGGTATTGCGCCGGATGCAAAGGCAGTTGCACTGATCATGTGAATCTGACGGATTTAGTACAGGTTCTCGATACCCACCTCGTTGCGCTCCGGCCTCTCCCGCCACACCGTCTTCTCACCGCCCCGCGCCCGATACCGCCCCAGCCACACCACCTTCCCCGACTCATCCAGCAACTCCTGCGGCGTCCCCAGATGATCGTTCTGATAGAACAGCGTCGCGTGCCGCGTCTTCGCCGGCACCTGCACGAACCGCCCGTCCGCGTCCGTCGCGACGAACGCCGCCTCCACCAGCGTCTCGTCCAGCCGCGCCAGCGGCACGAACGTCCCCGGTTCGTGCAGATACAGCGACGCGCCCTGCCACTGATGCCGCTCCCTGAACGTATGCATCCGCTGCGCCACCGGCACCGAATCCGCATCGTCCGGATCTTCCCGAACCATCCGCGTCGGCCGATACGTCACCGGCTCGCGCTCGCCCTCCTGCAGCGGCGCTATCTGGAACCGCTCCTCCATCAGCAGCACGTCGCCGTCCCAGGTGAACAGGGTCCGCTCGATACTGCCGTCCTTTCTTCCCACCTCCTTCACTGTCCTGCGCCCGAACGCGTCGTACGCGAAACTCACCTGCAATTCCGGCTTCACCGCGCCCGGAATCCACGTCGCCGTGCCGTCCTCCGTCCGCTCGATCCGGTCGATCTCGTGCGCCGACAGCGGGATCGCGTAGCGATCGGGCCGTCTCAGCCGGTTCGCCGCGTCGTACTCGATGACAGTTTTAACTCATGACTATGATTTCAATCGCTCTTTTGAAACCTCAGCGACCAATTTGTCTGCGTCATTGGCGAGACGAGTCAATATATCTATGGGCGCTTTAGGATTGCATGCAATCGCCTGCCTAACTCCCGAGTGCGCATCCGAAGCCAATCGCTCAAAAATCCCCCGATCAATCCTACGTTTTGTCGCAACGTCGCAGCGAGTCATCCAATCGTCGCCACGAGACTCTTGGGATCACGAAAATACTTGACGCGCGTTCCATTCAGCATCGCTTCACAAATCCGGTCGTAGCGGGTTACTTCCCACTCTTTCCTGCAAGGACATTTTGAGTTCTGATTTGGCTTGTTCGATGTGGGTTTTCTTCCCGCTCCGCCACTTGACGTGCGCGCCAAACCGAGCGGGTCAATCCACTCGATCGGATTCGGTGCGTACTGGAAGATGTTCAGTCTGCTTTACAGCCCCGACCATTCGTCGCCACCCTCGACCTGAACGTCAACAAATTACTTGTACCTATGCAACTCATATCCTCCGCCGTAGCGGTATCACTCGTTGCCGATCTGCCGCCGAGCCTTGTAGAGCAAGCCAATTAGATATTGTTCGATAGTTGAAAAATTCGACAGACCACTCAATCGTACCCATAGAACTTCCATCACGATAGCCTCAAACTCGGCTACTTCCGTCTACTGTCCCAACCGCTCTTTTGCAGCCTCTGCAACCGATTCGTCGACGTCATTCGCAAGACGAGCCAATATATCCCCTGGAACCTTCGGATTCAGAGCTATTCTTTTTCGCACAGCCGAATCAGGATCCATCGACAATTTTTCAAATATATCTCGACTAATTCTTCTTTTCATTGCAACATCACAGCGCGTCACCCAATCTCCGCTTACCGACAAACGATCCAGAACACCCATGGAAATCGTATTATTAAAGGCCACGCTCCGAGAAAGTTCAGGGTATTTCTCCAAAACCGAAAACCACACATCATCAGATGCCGGCCATTGAGTTTTTGAAAATTCGGCATCTTCATCACTTTCCGCATATCTCTTGAATTCTTCTGCGGTTTTAATTTTCATCATCATTCACTCCTAGCATCTCGACACTTCATGTCCTTCATCGACATTGTTTTTCCTGTCTCGCCTTTATGCTTCCCCATAAAGTCACCATAGATGTCCGCATCGCGGAAATGAACAAGATTGCCACCCTGCTCTTCCATAACTTTCCATGCAGAACCTCCGTGCCCCTCGGTGTCGGCGGACCACCATTGCTTCGTCTTGGGATCACGAAAATACTTTACACGCGTTCCGTTCAGCATAGCCTCACAAATTCGGTCGTAGCGGGTGACCTCCCACGCTTTCCTGCAAGGACATTTGGAGTTCTGATTTGGCTTGTTCGATGTGGGTTTTCTTCCCGCTCCGCCACTTGACGTGCGTGCCAAGCCGAGCGGATCAATCCACTGCACCGGATTGGGCGCGTACTGCCAAACGTTCAGTCCACCAGCCAGCCCGATCGGATCCCTGCTAACAAACCGCCCACACCCCGGATCGTAGTACCGATACCGGTTGTAATGCAGCCCCGTCTCCTCATCCCGATACTGCCCCTGAAACCGGATCGCGTTACCCGTCTCATTCCGCTCCGGCGTCTCCCGCCACACCGTCTTCTCTCCACCCCACGCCCGATACCGCCCGACCCACACCACTTTCCCCGACTCATCCAGCAGTTCCTGCGGGGTCCCCAGATGATCGTTCTGATAGAACAGCGTCGCGTGCCGCGTCTTCGCCGGCACCTGCACGAACCGCCCCTCCGCGTCCGTCGCGACGAATGCCGCCTCCACCAGCGTCTCGTCCAGCCGCGCCAGCGGCTCGAACGTCCCCGGTTCGTGCAGATACAGCGACGCGCC
>NZ_QTPQ01000040.1:0-80839 GCF_003853425.1 Burkholderia sp. Bp9140 | reverse complement strand
CAGCTGTACATCGCGGTCGGCATCTCGGGGGCGATCCAGCACCTGGCCGGCATGAAGGATTCGAAGGTGATCGTCGCAATCAACAAGGATCCGGAGGCGCCGATCTTCAGTGTGGCTGATTACGGCCTGGTGGGTGACCTGTTTGACGCGGTTCCTGCGTTGATTGAGGCCTTGTAGAACGGCTTGTGAATTTTTCCGCGAATCCGGGCGGTGTCAGATTCTGGATTCGCACCTGCTCAGTCGCATCAAATCGTCAGCGGTGATAGCCGCACTTAATGGAGAGTATTCCTCATGATTTCCACTACCGATCCGCACATCAATCGCAAACCGAGAAATATTGCCCAGACGGAATGGGACACGCGCGTGCAACTCGCTGCAGCATATCGTCTGGCGGCGAAGTTCGAGTTGACGGACCTGATCTATACACATATTTCGGCGCGTGTGCCGGGTACGGACGACCAGTTCCTGATCAATCCGCACGGCTGGTTCTTCGATGAGATCACGGCATCGTCGCTCGTCAAGATCGACGTGAACGGGAAACCGATTGGCGATGACCGTTTCGAAGTCAATGCGGCCGGCTTCACGATCCATAGCGCGCTTCATCAGGCACGGCACGATGTGGAGTGCGTCGTACATCTTCATACCACGTACGGGATGGCAGTCGCGGCGATGGAATGCGGGCTGTTGCCGCTCAACCAGATCAGCATGCAGTTCTACAACCGTGTCGCGTACCACGACTACGAGGGGATCTCGCTCGATCTCGATGAACGCCAGCGCATTGTCAAATCGATCGGGGAAAAGGACTACCTGATCTTGCGCAACCACGGACTTCTGACGACGGGACGTTCGGTCGCAGAAGCATTCACGCGCATGTACTACTTGAACAAGGCATGCGAGATTCAGGTAGCGACGTTGTCGGCGGGACAGAAAGTGACGATTCCTTCGCCGGAAGTGTGCGAACACGCGGCAAAGCAGCACGACGACTACGCGTACCTTGATACCGTTCACCTCGACCGGGAGTGGACTGCGTTGCTGCGTCTTCTCGATCGCGATGGCGGCGGCTATCGAGCATGAGTTGAGACGGTGCTGCCGTTGGCGACGCCACATGGAACGTGGGCGGTCTAATTGCGCTCAAGTAATATCGTTGCGTCTGGCGAGTCTGCGGCAGCCGCTCGGAAAAGATCTCGTGAATACACAGTTTTCAAGCAGCCAGGATCAAGTGTGTTGGCGTATCAATTCGTGGCGACGCGCAGTGTCGAGTTGACGGGACTCCGATTCCCCTTTCCGTTGAAGTGGTACGCCGAACGCGGATTTCTCCGTATTTCGAATGAAGGACGTGGCGAACTGCTTTTCCAGGGTGGAAATGCCGACGTACGGGTCGAGGAGTCGTTCGACATTCGAATGACTCCCGACGAGACAGGTGCGGTTGCAGGTCGCCTGGAACTCGACTTAACGGTGAAGTCCGCGTTGACGGAGCCGGAATGGGGTGATCTTGCCGCGGCGTACTCGGGGAGCCGACGAGGCTTTGGAGTCGCACTCACGCAGAATATGTTTCAATTGCCACGGTACGCCTGGACGCTCGAGAAGGTTGCGTCGAAACTGGATATCAAGCCCCGTGCATTGCAGATGACGTTGTTCAGGGAGTGCTATAGCTTTGATTCGGCACTGAGACGATGCCGCCAGCTTGACATGTTGCTGCAAGAGGGCAATTCATACTGCGACTGCCTGATTTTCGAACGCGTCGCCGAGAAGCAGGTTTCATACGCATTGAAGCAGGCATAGCCGGGTACTCCGGTCGCTGAAGTATGTCGCAAGCCGGGGACCAGCGACGTTTGTGCAAATGTTTCGGCTTCGCGCGAGTCGAACGCTCGTGCCGTTCAGGACAATCGGTCGTGCTCGACGTCGAGCAGGCAACATCGAAGTAGCGCACGCGCACCTACGTTTCCTTGTGACGGCGCGCGTTCAGATTCTTCAGCCGCCCCGTCACCCCGGGGTGTTCTGATGCAGGTTGTTGAGACTCAAGGGAAAGCAGATGCGCCCTCAGGTTGCTTCCTTCCGTTACGTTGTGCGCCTCCGACAGCCTTCCGGCTTCGTCGATATCCTTTGCGAGCAGTGCTTGAACGATGGGTCGATGTTGGTCGATCAGATCTTGCGGGTCACTCGCCAGTTGGTCGCTCGACCGAATGAAGATGCGGATCTGCCGCTCGACGATCTCGTATTGGGTTCGAAGCCGCTCATGATCGGCAAGCTCGATGATCGACTTGTGAAGAGCGAAATCCGCCTCGGCAATCGCCTCCGCATCGGCGCGTGCGCAACACTTCTCCAGCGTCGCGAAACGGGAGTTGATGGTCTTGCGCTTGTGACTGTCGAGGCTCGATGCAACGAGCTGTGCCGCGAGTCTCTCCAGACTTGACCTCAAGGTGTACAGCTCCCACGCATCTGTAGAAGTCAGCGCGACAACCGTCCAACCGGTGTATGGCACCAGTTTCGTCAATCCTTCCTTGGCCAGTTGATGCAATGCCCCCCTTACAGTGGCGCGGGAGAGATCCAGATGCGCGGACAACTGCACTTCGGTGATGCGGGAGCCTGCTGGTATGTCGCCGCGGGTGATGGCTTGCCGTAGCACCTCGACTGCCTGCGCCCCCATGGTTTGCTTGACGACTTTAGGGATGGCAAGGACTGACGACATTGTGTGGGCCGACCGGGAAGAGGGATTTCGGTTTTACCGGAAAGGGTGACGGGTGTTGCTTCAGCAAACCAGATCATTGTAGCCAATAAACCTTCCATGCCGAAGCGAGCGCCGCCTTCGGGTCAACCATGCCCTGGCACGTGTACGTGGATGTGAGGGAAAGTAGTAGAATGTCGGCAACATGTCGACAATGCTTCGGCCCCGGAGCCACTTCGACACGCAAACGGGATTCGTTATGGCAAAGGTGGCAAAGGTGGCGGGGCAAGAGCAACCCGCCGAGGCAACAAAGGAAACGGGTACAGCGCGCGTCTATCTGACGCTGCGCAACGAAATCCTGACCATGAAGATCGCTCCAGGCACCCATCTCGATGAGTTGGGCGTGGGCGAGCGGTTCTCCGTGTCTCGCTCGCCGGTTCGCGAGGCGCTCGTTCGACTGTCGGCCGAAGGCCTGGTAACGATTCTGCCGAATCGCGGAAATATCGTCACGCCAATCGATTTTCAACGTGTCCCCGAATTTCTTGACGCGCTGGACTTGCTGCAGAGGGTCACGCACCGGTTGGCGGCCTTGCATCGAACCACAGACGATATACGCGCCATCCACGCCGCGCACAAGGCGTACCTGAAGGGGGTAGCCGAGAGCATCAAAACCGGCGATAGCCTTCCCATGATCGAGCGCAACTTCGACTTCCATATGGCCATCGCGAAAGCGGGGCGCAACATCTATTTCGCGGACCTGTACCGGCGTTTGCTCGACGAAGGGCGGCGGATGCTGCACCTGCATCTGAAGTACATGGCGCTGGATCCGGCCATCACGCCGGAAGGGATGGCGGCCCACCATACCGAGATGCTGCAGGCTATCGAGGAAGGAGACGCCGATCACGCGGAGGCATGCGCTCATGAGCACGCGGTGCAGTTCAAAGGCCGCTTCATGGATTTTCTGGATCGCAACCTCACCGCGCAGATTCCGGTCAAGTTTGCGTCCAGGAGCCAGTCGCGCAATGCGACGGACGAGCGGCAGGGGAACGCCCGTTCCAGACAGACGAAGGCGGCAAAGGAAACCAGCCCGTCATGTAGCTGATCTCTGGCGCCAGGCGCCAGAATCGTTCCGCAATTCATGGCAACAGCCGGCCGCAAGCGCTAACGGCCGGCTTCCCTCACTCGCTCTCGCTGCCAGGCGCATTTTTCTTCGACGCCAGCTTTCCGCCAACCGCCCAATTCACGTGTGGCACCTCGGCGAAAATAACCTGCACATCCTGAAGCGCGCACTTTGCGATGCGAGCGGTTTCGCGGGTGAGCACGTCTGCGAGCTCGATTTTCTGTTCTTCCGTCCTGCCGGACAACATTTCCAGGGTGAGGATAGGCATTTCAGTTATCCCTTGAAGGTTACGCGGGTTGTGACGCGTATGCCTGATACGCCGTGCTGACGAGCCAGCCGCAGTCGATCGGCAACGTGACGCCCGTGATGGCCGCCGCCTCGGGCGAGCAGAGGAAATAGATGGCGTCCGCTACCTCGGAAGGCTTGACGAATCGACGCAGTGCCGACTTGCTGATGACTGCATCGGGGTCGCGTTGCCCCGAATCGATGCGCGCCTGCATTGCCTGCGTCAGCGTATAGCCTGGTGCCACCGCATTCACTCGTACCCCCTTGGGACCCCATTCCGCCGCGATAGTCTCCGTCAGCAGCTTGAGCCCGGACTTGCCGACCGCGTATCCAATCTGCGCCGAAGGGCGAAACGTCGTCAGCGAACAGAGGTTGACGATAGACCCTTGTCCCGCTTCGCACATGAATTTCCCAAAGGCTCGTGACGCGATGAGCGTACCGCGCACATTGATCTGAAACAGTCGATCGAATTCCGCCAGTTCGAGGTCGAGCAGGCGCACCGCGTTCTGCAGGATACCGCCTGCGTTCACTAATGCATCGGGCACACCTTGTTCTCGAACGACTGCATCGGCGAAGCGGGTGACAGAGGCTTCATCGGCCAGATCCACCTGGAAGAACCGTGCATCGATGCCGGTCTTGCGCAGTGATGCGACCACCTTTTCCCCACCTTCGGCGTTGACGTCCGCGACGGCCAGCCGCCAGCCGGCCCGCGCGAAGCGTTGCGCGGTTGCTTCGCCGATCCCGCTCGCGCCTCCCGTCACAACAATCAGGTTCGATTCGTCTTTCATAGTGCCTCGCTATCTCGATGGAAACGACCACGCCGGACAGGCTTGTCGGCGTGAAGTCGATCTTATGTCGACAATATTTTCACGGTGGCTCGCCATCTGTCAAGGCTCTTTGCCAGGGCTATTGCCGATCAGGTTAACCACCTATTTGACGCTGAAACCCATGTCCGACAAGGACTTTGGCCGTACTCGCAGGCAACTTATTTTTTTTCGACTTTGACTTTGTCGTCATTTGATCGACAATGCGTCCATGGAAGGGCGATGCATTTTTACCGCGAAGCAGGACTTTCCGCGAAGCAGATAATTGGCGCCAATAATCCATACCCCGCCGAAGTTCGGTGTTCGCATCGCGAACTTCCGTGGAGTTTGCTGTGGTCTTTCAACTAGGTAACGAGGGCCTCGTCCGGAACTCGGCTCGAGGACTCGAGAAAATCGGGAATCGATATGGCAAGCGCAAGAATCGGCGTCGACATCGGCGGTACTTTCACTGACCTTGTGTTGCTCGACGATGAGGGCAACGTTCACTTCACCAAGGTCTCGTCCACACCCAAGGCGCCCGAAGAGGCGGTGCTCACGGGTGTCGAGCGCATCCTTGAGCAGTCCGGTCTGGCGACAGCCGACGTGAAGGAAGTGCTTCACGGTACGACCGTCGGGTCAAACACGATGCTGCAGAAGGTGGGCGCGAAGTGCGGTCTGATCACGACCAAAGGCTTTCGCGACGTGCTCGAGATCGGGCGCGTGCGCACTCCGACGATGTTCGATCTGTCGTGGGACAAGCCCGTGCCGCTCGTGGAGCGCCGCTACCGCATGGAGATCAACGAACGCGTGCTGGCCTCGGGTGAGGTGCTGCGTCCGACGCCCGTCGACGAGGTAATCAAGGCGGGTGAGTTCTTCCAGAAGGAAGGCGTCGAATCTGTCGCAATCTGCTTCATCAACTCGTACAAGAACGGTGCGAATGAAGCCGCCGCGCTCGAAGCGTTTCAGCGCGCGTTTCCGGACATCAGCGTGACCGCTTCGATTTCCGTACTCCCGGAACTTCGCGAATATGAGCGCACGTCGACGACGGTCGTGAACGCCTATGTTCTGCCTGCTCTTCGCACCTATCTCCAGCGTCTGGAAACGGGCCTCAAGCGAATCGGCGTGAAAGCGCCTTTGCTCGTGAGCAATTCGAACGGTGGCCTGTCGAGTGCCAGGAGTGCGCAGGACACGCCGGTGTTCTTTATTTCCTCGGGACGTTCCGCAGGCGTGGTGGGTGCCGGCCGTCTCGGCGATGCGCGCAAGGACAAGGATCTCGTCGTGTTCGACATGGGCGGCACGACTGCATCGGCATCGCTCATTCACGATGGGCAATTGGCGCGCACCAACGAGTACGAGTTCCGCGCCGGCATCTCGACGCCGAGCCGTTTCATCAAGGCAGGCGGCTACATGATGCGCGTGCCGACGATCGACGTTGCCGAAGTAGGCAGCGGAGCGGGTTCGATCGCCTGGATCGACGCGGGTGGCTTGCTGAACGTCGGACCCGTGTCGGCGGGTGCCTTTCCGGGGCCAGTCTGTTACGGCATCGGCGGCGACAAGCCGACCGTGACCGATGCCAACGCGATCCTCGGCTTCCTGCCGCATCGCCTGGCCGGCGGCACGATGGAACTCAAGATCGCCACCGCGCGCGACGCCGTCGAGACGCTGCTCGCCAAACCGCTCGGCATTGAGGTCGAGGAGGCAGCCGTCGGCATCCGTGAAGTGGTCAACGTCAACATGGCGCGCACGATCAAGGCAGTGACGGTCGAACGCGGCGTCGATCCGCGTGACTTCACGCTCGTGGCCTTCGGTGGCTCAGGGCCGGTTCACGCCTGCGATCTGGCGCGCGCGCTCGACATGAAAAAAGTGGTTTTTCCGGCGGCGCCTGGCGTCTTCACTGCGATGGGCATGCTGGCGGGCGCGGTTGAACGCTACTTCGTGAAACCGTCGCTCAACCTGCTGGACTCGCTCGACATCGATGCGCTTGCTGAAACGGTTGCGCAAATGCGTGAAGACGCGCTTCGCGCGCTCGCGGACGAAGGTTATCCGGCGGATCGCATTCAATACGTTTTCGATCTCGACATGCGCTTCAAGGGGCAGGACTACGAGATTCCCGTCCCGTTGCCGGAGCAGTTGAACGAATCCACGCGCGAGACATTGCGCAAGGCGTTTCGCGACGCTTATGCAGGCATCTACGGGTATGCATCCAACGATGCCATCGAATGCGCGAACGTTCGTCTCCTCGCACGCGGCATCGCGACCAGCACGCTCGATTTCAACGATATCCGCAGCTCGAAGGCGTCTCGATTCGAAGCGTCGGCAGCCACGCGTCGCGTCTACTTCGATCGCCAGACGGGGTGGGTCGATACGCCGATCCTGGCGCGCTCGAAGCTCGACCAACCCATCACGGGCCCCGTCATCCTCGAAAGTTCCGACACCACCATCGTCATTCCGCCGGGCTGGCGCGTGAGTACCGACAAGGTGGGCAGTGTCATCGCGTCGATCGAATGAATTGAATGGAGCAATCATGACCCAACGAAACGTTGACCCAATTACCTTTGCCGTCGTCAAGAACGCGCTGGACACGATCGTGGACGACATGGCATTCGCCGTGATGCGCACCGCGCGTTCGCCCATCATCCGCGACGTGCTCGACTACTCGGTCACGATGTGTGATGCCGCCGGCCGCATTCTCGCGCAGGCGAAGACCGTCGCACTGCATCTCGGCGCCGTGCCGGATGCGGTGGACGTCATCATCGACAAGTTCGCGGCCACGGTCGAGCCGGGTGACGTGATCATCCTGAACGACCCGTACGAGGGCGGAATGCATCTGCCCGACATCTTCATGTTCAAGCCGATTTTCCACGAGAAACGCTTGCAGGGATTTTCGGTCGTGATCGCGCACCACTGCGACGTAGGCGGGCGCGTACCGGGCTCGAATGCGGCGGACTCGACAGAGATCTTCCAGGAAGGCCTGCGCATTCCGCCGACAAAGCTCTATACCCGTGGCGAGCCGAACGAAACGCTCATCAACATCATCAAGAAGAATGTGCGTTTGCCCGACCTCGTGCTGGGCGATCTCGACGCGCAACTCGCGACCTGCAACATCGGCGAGCGGGAACTGCTTCGCCTGATCAATCGCTATGGCGAAATGAACCTGCAGGCCTATTTCGACGAGTTGCTCGACTATGGCGAGAGGCTGACGCGTCGCGCGATCGAAGCATGGCCGGACGGCGTATACGAGTTCACCGATTACATCGACAACGACGGATTCACCGATGACGCGATCCCGATCAAGTGCGCGATCACGGTGGAAGGTTCGAAAGTGAAGGTCGACTTTGCGGGCTCGTCGCCGCAGGTGCGCGGTGCGATCAATTCGACGCTGTCGTTCGTGAAGTCGGCAACGTACCTGAGCGTGCGGTGTGCGCTCGATGCCGATGTCCCGAACAACGCGGGCGTCTATCGGTGCATCGACATCACGGCACCCGAGGGATCGATTCTGAATCCGCGCATGCCGGCACCTGTTGCCGCGCGTGCGCTGACGGGGTATCGCGTGGTCGACTGTGTTTTCGGTGCGCTCGCACAGATTGCCCCGAAGAAGGTGATGGCGGCAGGCGAGGGCGGTAACACGGTCATTGCGCTCAGCGGTTACGACAAGGAAGCGAGCGAGCCGTTCATTCTCGTGGACATGATCAACGGCGCGTGGGGCGGTCGCTTCAACAAGGACGGCATCGAAGGCGTGACGAACCCGTCGCAGAACATGTCGAACATGCCGATCGAAACGCTCGAGGCGCGCTATCCGATCATCATGGAAGAGTACGGTTTCGCGGCCGACTCGGGAGGCGCGGGCGAGTATCGCGGCGGCCTGGGTCTTGTTCGCGAGTACCGGATCGAAGCGGAGGAGGTGGTCGCGCAGATTCGTTCCGACCGCGCATCGCACGCGCCGTACGGGTTGTTTGGCGGTGCGCCAGGCGCGTGCTCGGCCAACTACCTGCGCTCGGACGAAGGGCTGTCACCGCTGCCCAGCAAGTTCACGCGAACGCTTCATCGCGGCGCGATCATTCGCCACGAGCAGGCGGGTGGCGGCGGGTATGGGGATCCCGCGGCGAGAACGCTTGATCGTATCGAAGCGGATCTCGCAAACGGAAAGATCACGCGCGAATACGCGGAACGTCACCACAAGGTCGTGTTCGACGGTGAGCGCATCGATCACGCGCGCTCGAAAGCCGGCCGTCGCGCGGATTGACAGGGAGAAGCCAGATGAGTCAAAGCCTGAAAGAGCGCTTGAGCGCACTGGGTATCGATCTGCCCCAGACCGCACCCAAGCCTGGTGCGAATTTCCTTCCTGTCAAGCGAGTCGGCAATCTTCTTTACGTATCAGGGCAGGTACCCGTGCGTGATGGCGTGGACCAATACGTCGGCAAGCTCGGGCGTGACGTGACGATCGAAGACGGTCAGGCGGCTGCCCGCCTGTGCGCGGTGAATCTGCTCGCTCAAGTCGATCGTGCGCTGGAAGGAGACCTGAGCCGACTGGCCGGATGCGTGCGACTGGGAGGGTTCGTTAACGCGACCGAGGATTTCACCGAGCATCCCAAGGTGATCAACGGTGCATCCGATCTCGTCGTCGCGGTGCTGGGTGATATTGGTCGACATACTCGCGCCGCAGTCGGTTGCATCTCGCTACCGCGAAACGTTGCCGTTGAGCTTGAGGGGGTCTTCGAACTTACGTGATGCATAAACACTCGTCGTTTTGAACGTTCGCTTCATCTTCTTTTCTTCTCAGTCAGAGGTCGATCATGTTCCAGATGTCCCGCTTACTCGGTCGCGTAATGATCTGTGCGACTGCATTGGGTGCCCTTGCAACGACTCCCGTTACCGCGCATGCGCAAGCCGATGCGACGTGGCAGAGCGTTAAAAAGGCTGGTGTGCTTCGGTGCGGCATTGCGACTTCGCCTCCGTACACGATGAAGGACCCGAAAACGAACACGTATAGCGGCGTGTTTCCGAACCTCTGCCGTGACTTCGCGGAAAAGGTTTTGAAAGTCAGGGTCGAATACGTGGACACCACCTGGGACAACATCGTCGCAGGCCTGCAGTCGGACAAGTGGGATGTCTCGCTTTCGTTGAACGACACGCCCGAGCGCAGGAAGGCCATCTCGTTCACCGAACCGGTTGTGGATTACAGCGTGACGTTTGCATTCAACAAGAACAACCCGAAAGTCACGAAGCCAATCAAGTCCATTGCGGATATCGACAAGCCGGGCATGACTGTTACCGTGATGTCGGGTACGGCCCAGGACAAGGCCATCTCTGCCGTGCTCAAGCAGGCAACGATCATGCGCCTGCCGGGCTTCGATGAAACGCGCCTGGCGCTGATGTCCAAGCGCGCGGATCTGCTGGCCGACGACAGCATGACGAACCTGTTGCTCACGCGTGCTCATCCGGACTGGGCCGAGGCATTCAAGCCGAATCCGCTTCTCGCGCCGCAGGGGATTTGCTTCGGCATTCGCAAGGACACGCCGGCAGCTGATGTTGCGGTGCTCAACCAGTTTATCGAAAGGCAGAAGCAAGCGGGGACCGTGAATGCATACGTCGACGCATCTGTAAAAGAGACGATCGCCAATACGAAGTGATCCACGGTCGTGTTGACGGAATTGCGAATCCGCAGTTCCGTCATCGGTTCGCGCGGCGATGCGTGGCGTAACGGCACGTTCTGCCCATTTGAATGAAGTCGCGAGCGCCAGCGTTGCGCTCTGCTGGAGAAAGTCCTCATGTTTCTATCTCAGACACACGCATCGCCGATGGTGCACCCGACCAGTGCGGCGAACCTCTCGTCTCTGTCAGCGGCGTCGGGCGACTTCGTACAGTTGAGGAATGTGTACAAGTCTTATGGCGAGAACCTCGTCGTCATGGACCGCATGAGCCTCGATATGCGCGCCGATGACCGGCTCGTCGTGATCGGGCCGAGCGGTAGCGGAAAAAGCTCGCTTCTCCGTGTGCTGATGGGGCTCGAAGGTGTTCAGGGCGGCGAGATTTCGTTTCAGGGCAAGCCTTACATTCGCGGTGCCGATGTCGGCGGCTCGAAGCGGATCGATCCGAAGCTGCAAAAGCAGATCGGCATGGTGTTTCAGCACTACACGCTGTTTCCGCATCTGTCGGTGTTGGGGAATCTGATCCTGGCACCCGTCAAGGTGTGCGGGATGTCGAAAGCAGACGCATCGGAACGCGCACGGCTGTACCTCGCGCGTCTCGGCCTCGAAAGCAAGCTCAACGCTTACCCGAGCCAGCTCTCCGGCGGCCAGAAGCAGCGCGTCGCGATCGCGCGTGCGCTGATGCTGGAGCCCAAGCTCATGCTCTTCGACGAAGTTACTTCCGCACTCGATCCCGAGATGGTGATCGAAGTACAGAACGTGATGCTCCAGCTTGCCGAGCAGAAGATGGCGATGATCATCGTGACGCATGACATGCATTTCGCACGGGACATCGCAACGCGAGTGGTTTTCTGCGCGAGCGGCAAGGTGGTCGAGCAGGGCGCGCCGTCAGAGATTTTCAAATGCCCGAAGGAACCGCGCACGCGCGAATTCCTCGAGAAAGTCCTTCATCTGGATTGAGAGATCGACATGCGCTATCAATTCGATTTCGGGTTTCTTCACGGAAGCTTCGACGCGCTGCTCAAGGGCCTGAAGGTCACGATCGAGCTGGCGCTGGCAGCGAACGTGATGGGGCTCGTACTGGGTTTCGTCCTCTGCCTGATGGTCATGAGCCGCTGGCACATCATCCGCTGGCCCGCGCAGCTCTTCATCGAATTCTTTCGCTGCACGCCTGCTTTGCTGCAGATCGTGTGGTTCTTCTACTGCATTCCCATGATGGTCGACGTCTTCATTGATCCGGTTGCGATGGGCGTTCTCGCGCTCGGGCTGAATCTGACGGCGTTCAATGCGGAGGCATATCGCGCGGGCGTCCAGGCCGTGCCCAAGGAACATCTCGATGCCTGTGTCGCGCTGGGCCTCAGGCCTTGGCAGCGCACGCTGTTCGTGGTCCTGCCGCAGGCCTTGCGCAGTGCGCTTCCGGTGCTGATGACCAACGGGATCGGCACCTTGCAGCAGAGCGCACTGGTTGCGATCGTCGCGGTGGCGGATCTGATGTATGTCGCGAAGAGTCTCGCGACGGAAGCATATCGCCCGCTTGAAACGTATTCGGTCGTGGCGCTCATCTACTTCGCGCTTTCGTTGCCGATCTCGCGTTTGGTCCATGTGATCGAGCGCCGGCAAGATGCGGCTGTGCAGCGTTGAGGAGAAGGGAATGAGCATCGATCTCTCTGTTGTCGCGTCCTACTGGCTGGTATTGCTCAAAGGTCTCGCGCTTACCATCGCCTTTACGAGCGGTTGTGCGGTGCTGGGCAGCCTGCTCGGCTTCGCGCTGAGTCTGTTGAGGATGTCGCCCTCCCGATGGGTCAAGGCACTGACGGCCTTGTATGTGGAGTTCTTCCGGGGGACGCCGCTGCTGATCCAGTTATTCTGGGTCTTCTTCTGCTTCCCGGTCGTGTTTCATTTGCCGGTTCCGCCGTACCTTTCAGTCATCATCTCGTTGACGTTCTACATGACGGCGATCACCAGCGAGACGTTTCGCGGCGCACTCAAATCGATCTCGTCGGAGCAACATGACGCATGCATCGCGCTCGGGCTGACGCCTCAGGTGAAGGTTGTACATGTCATTTTTCCGCAGGCTTTGCTGCGCGCAGTGCCGCCGCTGCTGTCGAACATCATCAGCCTGTTCAAGGAGAGCGCACTCGTATCGTCCGTGGGCGTGGCCGATCTGATGTATGTCGGCCAGAGCGCTTCGAACGCCACGGCGCGGCCCCTCGAATTCTTGACCACCGTTGGAATCATCTACTTCGCCGTCGCTTTCCCCTTGACGCGGTTGGTCGGCGTAGTGGAATCGAGATTCCTGCGGCGTTTTGCGTATTGAGTACACGGAACAATGCGTTCTACCTGAGCCACGGACGACATCAAAGATGAATTCGGTACCTCGCGAGCAATACCCGGCCCCGGACGTAGCTGCTGCATCGCCACGGCAGGCGGCCGTCATCGGTGGCGGAATCGTCGGCACCTGCTGTGCGCTGTATCTTCAGCGAAGCGGCTTCAAGGTCACGCTTGTCGATCCCGCACCACCGGGCGACAGCACGGCAAAGTGGAGTTGCGGCCAGATTTCCGTCGGCGAGATCATTCCCTTGTCGAAGCCGGGCATTCTCCTCAAGGTGCCGGGATGGCTGCTCGATCAAACAGGGCCGCTCGCGCTGCGGCCCGGAGCATTGCCGGGAATCGTGCCGTGGTTCGTGCGTTTCCTGTCGTGTGCGCGACCCTCGAAGATCGTCGAGATTGCAACCGCGATGGCATCCCTCACGACCGACGTCTTCGCGGACTACGCAACATTGCTCGACGCCATCGATGACGATGCGCTGATCGGCCAACGGCCGATTCTCGAAGTGTTTGACAGCGCCGCGGGCATCGAGCACGAACGTCCGCATATCGAGCTCAGGAAGTCGTTGGGGTTCGACACGCAGATCATCGGCCGCGCGGAGATCGACGATCTCGAGCCTGCGTTGAAGGGGCGCTTCTCACATGGCCTGCTGCTTCCGCAATGGCGGTTTGTCAGTGACACGGAACGATTTCTGCAAGCGCTGACGGATCACTTCGTGGCCAACGGTGGCCGCCGCGTACAGAGCGTCGTGGTCCGAATCAACGAGGAGGCAGGTCGCGCCACCGGCGTGACGCTCGAGAGCGGCGAGAGCGTGCAGGCCGAACATCTCGTCGTCGCGGCCGGAGCGGGTTCCCGGCGCTTTTTCTCCCAACTCGGCGTGAGCGCGCCCCTGGAGGGCGTCGCCGGGTATCAGGTACTGGTTCCGGAACCGGAAGTCGAGCTCAAGCATTCCGTCATCTACGCGGACGGCGGATTCTGCTTCACGCCGATGCTTCGTGGGCTTCAGATTGGCGGAACGATCGAATTTGCAGGGCGTAACGCGAAGCCGAATTTCAAGCGCGCGGAAATCATCCTGGCCAAGGCCAAGAAAGTTCTGCCTGAGTTGAACGCAGCAAGACACGAATTCGGAGTGGGCTATCGGCCGTTCCTGCCGGACACCAAACCGATTATCGACCGCTCGGCACGGCTTCCGAATGTTCTGCTGGCGCTCGGTCACGGGCAGCTCGGTTTGACGCTCGGGGCAACCACCGGACGGCTCATTGCGGATCTCGCGTGCGGCCGAACGCCGAAGCAGGACCTCGCGCCCTTCAGCGCACGACGGTTCAGATAAGCGAGCGGCTTGTCTCGGCAGGGCCCTCATGCACAGGTGATCAACAAGGATGGGAAACTGAATCATGCGCTGGAAGAAAAGCTTGCAGCTGGTTGGCGTTCATTGCGAAGGCGAAATCGGCAAGGTTATTACGGGAGGCGTGGTCGACATTCCCGGCAAGACCATGCTCGACAAGATGAACTACATCAACGAAGTCGACGACAGCATTCGGAGGCTTGTCGTGTTCGAACCTCGCGGATGTCTGCAGATGTCGGTGAATCTGCTTCTGGCTCCGACGCGTCCGGAGGCACATGCAGGTTTCATCGTGCTTCAGTCGGACAAGGCGCATCCGATGTCGGGCAGCAATTCCATTTGCGTGGTCACGGCGTTGCTTGAACTGGGCATGGTGGAGATGCAGGAACCGGAAACGACGGTTGTGCTGGATACGCCGGCGGGACTCGTCACTGCTCGCGCGGCGTGCAAGGACGGGCGATGCATCGGCGTGTCTCTGGACATGGTTCCCGCGTTCGTCGAACACCTCGACCTCGCCGTCGAGACGGAAGCGTTCGGCACGATATCCGTCGACGTGGCCTTTGGCGGCGTCTATTACGCGCTCGTCGACGTCGAACAGGTCGGCCTCACGATCGCACCGCAGAACGCTCGTCAGCTCGCCGATCTCGGGGTCAAGCTCCGCGCGGTCATCAATGAGCAAGTGAAGCTTCAGCATCCTCTGTATCCGCAGATCAACCAGCTGGCCTACGTGATGTTCCGCAACCGTGTGTCGGACACGGAATATCAGACGTGCACGACCTTGCCGCCTGGACGCGTGGACCGGTCGCCGTGCGGAACGGGAAGCTCGGCCAACCTCGCGACACTCGCGGCGCGCGGCAAGGTCGACGTCGGCTCGCAATTGAAGTCGATATCGACCATCGGAAGCGAGTTCAAGGTCGAGATGCTAGGGCGAACCGAGATGGGCGGGCGGCCTGCGGTACTACCGCGTATTCAGGGGCGCGCGTGGATCTACAGCATCGAACAGATTGGTGTGGATCCCGACGATCCGCTGAGCGCAGGATTCATGTTGAGCGATACGTGGGGCGAAGGATTCTGAACCTTTAGCGCGGGGTCCATGAGATCTCGTATTCAGGGAACGGCATGCAGATCAGGAGTGGAAATTGAAGCAGAACATGATTACTGGAAAGACGAATGTTCTTTTCATGGTGGCGGATCCAATCGAGCAGGTCAGAACCCCGGAAATCTTCAACAAGGTGTTTCCCCTGTGCGATCTCGATGCGGTGATGGTTCCGCTGCACGTCGAGCCGGCCAACCTGGAAAGCACGATCCGATCGCTGTTCAAGTCGAAGACGACAGGCGGCATGGTGCTGTCGATTCCGCACAAGAATGCGGCAGCGGGTATCGTCGACCGCCTCTCGAACCGGGCAATGACCGCCAACGCCGTGAATGCGATCAGACGGGGCGATGATGGTGGGCTGGAAGGCGACTTGTTCGACGGCACCGGCTTCGCGAAGTCGATGGACCGTTACGCGATGGCGTACCGTGGCAAGGCGGTATTGTTGATCGGCGCAGGCGGCGCGGCCAGCGCAATCGCCGCGGCGCTCGCGGAGGGCCACGCGGCTCGCATCGCGATTTACGATGTCGACGAGGCGAAAGCGCAAAGTCTGGCGCGCTCGGTCGGCGAGCGCTACGGCATTCCGGTCTCGGCGCAGAGTACGAACGATCCTCGCGGCTTCGAGGTGGTCATCAACGCCACGCCGCTCGGCCTCAGGGCCGATGATCCGCTGCCCACGGCGCCGGAGCGGATCGAAAGCTCGGCTGTCGTGTGCGACATCCTCATGAAGAACCAGCCCACCCCATTCCTGAAGGCGGCCATGTCCAAGGGAAACACCGTGCTTCCCGGTTTCGACATGCTGATCCTGCAATCGCCATTGTTTCTCGAGTTTTTCGGGTTGAACCATGCGGCCGAGTTCTTGCGACGCGACGATTCAATCGCTCGCGACATGCTCTTTCCGCCCGAATTGCGTGACCTCGTGCCACATCATGCGTGAGAGAGGGCGAAGAAGGTAAACCAAGGGGGTATTCGCCCGTGTCTCGGCACGGGTTTTTTTTAGCAGTGGATCCATGGCGGGTCGCGACTAGCAGGTCGATCATATTCAAGCCGATGATTCACGGTTCCGTTGTTTGGTTTTTCCAGGAAACGTCAATGACAAAGCATACCTTTTCATGCATTGAAGGTCATACCGAAGGCATGCCGGTGCGCATGGTGGTGAGCGGCGGCCCGGAGTTGCTGGGTGCGACGATGAATCACCGTCGTCTTTTTTTCGTCGAGAAGTACGACTGGATCCGCCGCGCGTTGATGCTGGAGCCGCGCGGACATGGGCAAATGTCGGGCACCATTTTCTATCCGCCCGTGAGCGCCAGTGCCGATTTCAGTCTTCTGTACATCGAGACCTCGGGATGCTTGCCGATGTGTGGGCATGCGACGATCGGATCCGTCACCTTTGCGCTCGAAACCGGTCTGATCAAGCCAAAGACGCCGGGTCAAGTGGTGGTCGACGTTCCCGCCGG
The DNA here is from genome assembly GCF_003853425.1 of Burkholderia sp. Bp9140. Lineage (NCBI taxonomy): Bacteria > Pseudomonadati > Pseudomonadota > Betaproteobacteria > Burkholderiales > Burkholderiaceae > Burkholderia > Burkholderia sp. Bp9140. Next base: position 64,097 of record NZ_QTPQ01000040.1, on the reverse strand, counting down.
TCAGGTGACAGCCAGGTACGTGATGAACGGCGACAAGGTCGAATCGGTACGGTTCACGAATGTGCCGAGCTTCCTGCTTCACAAGGACGTTGAAATCGAAGTGTCTCGACTCGGCAAACTCAAAGTCGATATCGCATACGGCGGCAACTTCTATCCCATCGTCGAGGTGCAGGAGAATTTCCCCGGTTGCGAACATTTCACGCCGGAGCAATTGCTCGAGATGGGCCGGGAGGTTCAAAAACGGGTAAACCATGCGCTCGACGTGGTGCATCCGGACAATCCGCAGATTCGTGGCGTCAAGCACTGCATGTGGACGGGGCGCGCCGTGGCCAGTGACTCCCATGCACGCGCGGTCGTGATTGCAGGTGATCTGATTATCGACCGGTCGCCGTGCGGCACGGGAACGTCCGCGCGGGTCGCTCAGCGGTTCGCACGCGGGCTGCTGTCGGTGGGCGAGGAATACCGTCACGAGAGTCTGATCCTCAGTCGCTTCATCGGTCGTGTGGAATCGCAGACGCGGCTGGAGAGCGGTCTCGAGGCGGTTTATCCGAGTGTGGAAGGGCGCGCCTATATCACCGGTCGCGGAGAGCATTACGTCGACGACACGCAACCTTACGCGCAGGGTTTCGATCTGTCCGAGTTCTCGAAGGCGGGCGTCTGATCCTGAGGACACCCGATGCATCGGGTGTCCCTTTGAAAAAACGGTCGCCCCATGACCGAATCGTTCCGGCGTGGGGCGACCGTTTTTTTGACCCCGGCACAGCCGGGGTCCAGCGCATTCAAACATCAGAGCCCGGCCGGCTTCTCCCACAGATTCAACGATTGACCAATGCCTTTCTTCCGGGCATTTTCAACCATCTCGAAGCCCCAGCTGATGTCGAACACCGCCATGCCGCAGGCAATGAAGATGACACGCTCTTTGGTGTTTTCGCGCCCCGGTTTGTCTCCGTTGACCACATCTCCGAGACCCGTCGAATCTGCAAGTGCCGGCAGTTTCCCCGCATCGATCAGCCGATAAAACGGGCCGCCGATCACACCGTTGTAATAGCCTTCCTTGTTGCCCGAAGCAATGGCATCCTCGACGTATGCTTCCTGCAAAGGCGTGTGATCGTAGATGATCTTGCAGTTGGTCAGGAAGGATTCGTCGGTATTGAACGGCCCGGACACGAGAATCGTTGCCCCCTCCTTGATCCATTCGTCCTTGAAATAAAGCGGTTTGAGGCGCGACGCGGCAACGGTAATCACGTCCGCACCGCGAAAGCCCGTTTCGGCATCGTCGACACCGATCGCGGCAATGCCATATTTCTCCTCCACCCAACGCGCGAATTCGTTCGCCTTGTCGATGAATACATCGAAGCACACGACCTGCTCGATCGCGCCGAGCTGGCTCATGATCGCGGTGAAGCACGCCTTGTTGATCGGACCACAGCCGATCACCGATGCCGTCTTCGCATCCTGGTTGACCAGATACTTGGCGGCGACACCTGGAACAGCACCCGTACGCGCCGCGCTCAGCAGGTTCGCGGACATGAGGGCGAGCGGCGCGCCCGTGTCCTTGTCGTTGATCATCATGGTGAGGATCGAACGCGGCAGGTCTTTCTGTGCATTCGCGTGATTCGAGCCGTACCACTTGTTTCCGCACACATCGAAACGTCCGCCGAGATAACCGGGCATTGCGGCAAAGCGGCGGTCCGGACCCGCCACTGGCATGTTGGGGAACTTCGTCTCTTTCGGGAACACGATGTTCATGCCGTGGTTGTTATGATTGGCGCCGCCCATCAGGTAGTCGCCTTTGCCGAGCAGGCTGAACGTCTCTTCGCAGACGGAGACGCAATGCGCGGCGTCGAGGACGCCGGCCTCGATCATGTCGGGCTCGGAGAGATAGAGAAAATCGATCTTCGGATACATGGATAGTCCTTCTTCAACAGTAGAGATGTTTCGGTTCGAAAAGCGGTTCCATGTCGCGTCAGAACCGGAGTAATGGCGAGATGTCGTAAAGACGGCAAGCGGGACTGCGCGCATTGGCCCGCATCAGGAAGTTGAGTTTTTCGATGCGCTCACCCGAACGCGGTGCGCCGTTCTTCTGGAACGGCACTTCGAGACCAACAGAAAAGTCCATCACCACGTCATCCACCACGCCGCCCGAGCGGCCCGACGGCACCGCGATCATTCCGTGTGCCTGAGCGAACCGATAGGCGTCCATGGCCTCGGTGATCGTGCCGACCTGATTGGGCTTGAGCACGAAGCCGTCGACGGCTCGTGTTTCGTGGGCCTTTCGAAGCAGTTCGAGATTGGTCACCGTGAGGTCGTCGCCCAGCACGATCGTGCGCGTCAGTTCCTTCGTCGCGTGGCTGTAGCCCGTCCAGTCGTTTTCGTCGAGCAGATCTTCGATGAAGACGAGGTTGAATTTCCCGGTCAGGGATTTCGCGTACGCGACCATCTCACTCGACGAAACCTGGTTTCCCTTCAGCAGGTAGCGGCCGGTTTGCTTGTCGTACATTTCGCTCGACGCGCAATCCAGCGCGAACGCGATCCGGTCCGTGAAGCCGCATGCATCAATCGCTTTCTGCATCAGCGTGAGGATCACTTCAGGATCGTCGGATGGCGCGGCGTAGCCATAGGAACTGGCGACCTGTGGCTTTTTCCCGAGATAGCCGGTCAGTACATCCGCGAGCTTCTGGAAAACCGTGACCGCCATTTCGATCGAATAGTCGATGCTATTCGTGCCGTAGGGGACGATGAGGAACTCGTTGAACGCCTGGGTAAAGCCTTCATAGCGGCCGCCATTGATCACGTTGAAGCAGGGCACGGGAACGGTCCGGATTTCTCGGCCCGCAATGTGCTCGTAAAGCGGAATGGCGCGTGCGGCAGCCGCCGCTCGAAAGACCGCGATGGAAGCTGAATAGATCGTGTTACCGCCGAGTCGATGCTTGTCCGGCGTGCCGTCGAGCACGATCATTCTCTCGTCGATGGCGCGTTGGTCGAACACGTTCATGCCTATCAGCGCCGGGCCTATGACGTTCACCGCATGATCGACGGCCTTGTGCACGCTGAGCCCTTTGTAAGTCGAGGGATCACCGTCGCGCAGGACGAACGATTCATGCATGCCGACCGACGTTCCCGTTGGCGCCGCGCCTCGACCGATGGCGCCACTTTCGGTTTGAATTTCGACTTCGACGGCGGGACGGCATTTGCAGTCGATGATCTGCTGCGCGCGAACGGAGGTAATTCTGTCTTCCATCACGCGCCCTCCTTGAGAGCAGGGACGTAGAGAATGTTCAGATCACACAGATTGGTCCCGGTGTTACCCGTGAAGACGGCTGAATCGATCGAGGAGAGCGCTTCAAAGCAGCTATGCTCGCGCAAGGCCTGATAAAGACTGATGCCTTTTTTCGCAGCCGCCTTGAAACTGCTCGAATCCGTGATGCCGCCGGCGACCTTCGCGGTTCCGTCGGTGCCTTCGCTGTCGATCGAAAGCAGGCATGTGCCCTGCGTCTTTTCCGCCGTGATGGCGAAACTGACCGTCATCTCTTGACCCGGGCCGCCATGTCCTTTGATGGTGCTGTTATCGCTGATGTGCGTCGTGACTTCGCCTGAGCTGAGCAGCACGCAAGGCGGCTTGACGGGATTGCCGTAGCTCTGGATTTCGCGAGCCATCGACGCAAGGAATGTTCCGGCGTCGCGGCTCTCGCCTTCAAGGAAGGAGGAGACGATCATCGCCGGAAGGCCCATTTCCTCGCATGCCTCCTTGGCGTAGATGCAGGAATCCGGCAACGTATTGAGCAGGAAATACGTGTTGTCGGGAAACGCCTTGGGCGTCTCCGCCTCGGGGCCCGCATTCATCAGGTAGTCGACGACGCTCTTCGGCAGACGGTCTGCAACGTTGCGATTGACGATGGTCGCTCGCGCATCGTCGAGCGTGGTCAGGTCGGGTCCGATCGGCGTGCTCTTGTAAGCCGCGTACGGCACGGCGATATCGCCGGTTGCCGGGGAGCCGACCGCATCGCTGATGCCGAAGCCGATCAGCTCTGCGCCCACGGCCTGAATGCGCTTCGCCAACATGCCACCGTTGAGCGCGGAAATGTGCCGGCGCACCGCGTTGATTTCATAGATGCCCGCCCCGGACTTGAGCAGCACGTCGGTCGTGTCGATTTCGTCCTGCAGCGTGATGCCGTCGATCGGGCATGACATGAGCGCGGAGCTGCCGCCACTGATCACCGCGATGAACAGATCGTCGGGCCCGGCCTGATCGACCAGTTCGATGATCTTTCGCGACGCGCGATGGCCTTCCTCGTTCGGCAGCGGATGGCCACCGACGAACACTTCCGTTTTATTGAAGCGATCCGATTCCTCGTGGATCTTCACGATGGCAATGCCATGGGTCAGCCGGTCTCCGAGCACGTGGTCGACCGCCATCGCCATGTGATTGCAGGCCTTGCCCGCACCGACCAGATACACGTTTCGCTTTTTCGACAAATCCCAGGAGCGCGTACCGATATGCAGTATGTCGCCATCGACGCGCATGATGCTTCGAATGCGCTGGTAGCCGTCCAGACGCTGGAGCGTACGGTCGGCGATTTCCAGAACGATGCGCCGGGATTCGACGGCGCCCTGAGAGAGAAGCTCTGCGGAATTTCGTATTTTCTTCATACGGGTATCTGTGAAGGGTTGCCGTCTCGCCGAACGCATGCAGCGATGACGTAAGGGCAATTTAGGCAAACACCCTGCACAGATACATGTACACTTGTCCGTACTGGCGGATCGCTGTACAGGCTCCATGGCCTATACGCATGTCTCTTGTTGCGAGTCATTTTTATGAAGCCCGTTCTTTCCCTGGATCCAGGTTCCGAGATGTCGCTCACCATGCAGATCGTGGCGGGCATCATCCGGGAGGTCGACGAAAAGCGCTGGCGGCCGGGTGCGCGCGTGCCGAGCATCCGCGCATTCGCCGGGGCACATGGCGTATCCACCTTTACCGTGGTGGAGGCCTACGATCGCCTCGTTGCGCAAGGTGTCCTGGTGGCGCGTCGCGGGTCTGGCTTCTATGTCTCGGAACGGCGTCTGGGCGTGCCCCGGAAAGCGACGGAAAAACTCGACGAGAAGGTTACGAACGGATGGCTGGTGCGCAATTTTCTCGGCGCAACCGAAGGGGCCATTCATGCAGGTGCAGGCTGGCTTCCCGAAACGTGGTTCGACAGCGAAGGGATGGCGAGGTCGCTCCGGCAACTCGCGGCGCACCCCGAGCATCTGCTGGGCTACGGACATGCGCGGGGCTTCGATCGGCTTCGCGAACAAATCGTGCGTCAATTGGCCGAATACGAAATCGAAACCGACGTCGGCGGCATCATGACGACGCTGGGCGCAAACCAGGCGCTCGATCTCGTGATTCGTCAATTCACGCAGGCCGGCGACGTCGTCATGGTGGACGAGCCTTGCTACAGCGACTTGCTGGTCGCACTGCGGATGCGCGATGTCGAAACCATCGGTATTCCGATGACGCCCACCGGGCCGGACGTCGCGGCAATGGAAGCCGCGCTCGACGCACGTCACCCGAAGCTCTACTTCACGAACACCCGGTTGCACAATCCGACCGGAGCGAGCTACAGCTCGTCGGCGGCCTACAAGGTGCTCAAGCTTGCGGAGCGACACGATTGCCTGATCGTCGAAGACGACGTGTCGGCCGATCTCGTGCAAGGCGCACATTTCACGCTCGCATCGATGGATCAGCTGCGCAACGTGATCTATGTCGGCAGTTTTTCCAAGACCATCGGGGCGGGGTTGCGTGTCGGCTTCGTCGTTGCCGATCACGATGTCATCGAAGCGCTCCTTTACCAGAAGCTGGTGTCCGGCATGTCGACACCGACCGTCACCGAGCGTCTCGTCAGTGCGGTTTTGTCGGAAGGGCACTACCGAAAGCAGACGGAACAATTGCGGGATCGACTGGCCGCGGCGCAGGAAAGGACGTGCAGGCGGCTGGAGGCGAGCGGCATGGACGTGTTCTGCGAGCCGCGTTCAGGGATGTTCGTCTGGGCGAAACCGGCCGGTGACGATACGGACTCGTCGCGGCTGGCCGAGCTGGCGGAGCAGCAGAATATCTTGTTGGCGCCCGGACACCTGTTCTTTGCCGGCCGCGTCAAGACGAGCTGGCTGAGGTTCAACGTCGCGCATTGCAATTTCGACCGTCTGTTCAACTTTCTCGCGGATTCCATCGGCCGCTGACGGGGCACCTACCCGCTTTCCAAGTGTGCAGTTCCTGCCGCCTGTACAGGTATCACGGCGTGTACATGTCGTGCGCAATTTCAGCGCGTGAGCATGGGCTGAAATACCGTTGATTGCACGAGTACTCGTGCATCCGTACGGAAGAACCCATGGAGAAAGCAGACGCATGAGTTACGACCTTTCGCGGTTCGCGATCAATCAAATCACGACGCCCAAATGGACCCTGCCGGAAGCACTCGAAGGATACAAGCGTCAGGGGATCAGCGGCATTGCGGTCTGGCGGCGGTTTCTGGAAGAGTATGGCGTCGCGCAAACACGCAAGCATCTGCGGCAGCTGGAGATGTGGGTGCCGTCGCTGTGCACGAGCGAATGGCTCAACGTCAGCGTCGAAAAGAGCATGGCGGCGGCGATCGAAACGAACCGGCGCCTGCTCGATGCCGCCGCGGAAATCGGCGCGGCGTGCCTGATGATGGTGGTCGGCGGGATGCCGCCGGACAGCAAGGACATACAGGGCCAACGCGCCCGCGTGCGCGACGCGTTGTTCACGTTGTTGCCGCATGCGCGTGAAGTCGGCGTCAAGCTCGGCCTCGAGCCGCTGCATCCGATGTACGCCGGTGACCGCAGCGTACTGAACTCGATCAAGCTTGCCAACGATCTCTGCGACGAACTCGGTGAGGGTGCCGGGCTCGTGCCCGACGTTTACCACTGTTGGTGGGACCCGGCCTTCGAAGCTGAACTTCGCCGCGCGGGACCGAAGCGCATCGTCACCTTTCACTATTGCGACTGGCTCGTGCCGACGCGAAATCTGCGCGATCGCGGCATGGTCGGCGACGGTGTTGTCGATATTCCGCGTATCAAGGGATGGCTGGACGATATCGACTATGCCGGGCCGTTCGAGCTGGAAATCTTCTCCGAGCTGGATTGGTGGGAACGGCCGCCGGAAGAGACGGTTCGCGTGGCGATCGAACGCTGCGGGCCGTATGTCGGTACGGCGTTATCCAGACAAGCCTGAGCGTTGACCATTTCATTTCAGCGGTAACAACGAATCGCTGGTCCATCGGGGAAGGCGTGCGTGATGATGCGCGCGCGAAAAGTGCGGACGCGCTCTTCGACGCGCATGGGGGAAAGACGCAAGGCCAGGTGCCGCCAGACTCGTCTTCAGTTGAGGATCCCGATACGACCGATTCCGCCGTTTCAATTCGCACCTTGGCGCGACCGGAGAGGTCGGCCTCGACGGGTTGTACCGCAAGGCAACCACGCTTGTTGACGCTGTGCTTTTTCTGCTTTTTCGCGGCGTATCTCGACCGTGTCAACATCGGGCTGGCCTGGCTCCAGATGCTCGATGCGCTGGCTTCAGCGCCCGGAGCAATCTCGTGCCGGAGAAAGTAGTCGATGCAGGCGCCATGAAAAAGCCCGCTTTCCGCGGGCCTCGTGCAATCAGCAATTGCCTTTCTTCGCCTGTCCGGGCGGGCAGAATCCGTTCCCCGGCCCGCCCTGCGGTGCGATGACGACCGGCGGACCCGGAACGTACGCGACGCACCCGCTGAGCGCGCCGACCACGCTCGCCGCGGCGAGCAATGCGATAACCCCTTTCTTCACTTCGTTCTCCCGTTATTGAGGAAAGGGCCGTGCGGCCCTTTCGTTGATGCTGCCGACGCGTCAGAAGCTGAAATTGACGTTCGACTGGCTGGTCGTTGCGTTGACGTTCGTCGATTGCGTTGCGCCCGACGCTGCGTCCGCCTCGATCGTATATTGTGCCGCAGCAGCCGGCGATGCGGCCAGCGCGACCGGCAGCGAGCCCGAGTACGTACCGACGATCGGCGCGGCCGTGGGCACGTTGAGCGCATAGGCGCCCGTATCCAGGTTCGCGTTGATCGACGTGATTTCGTACGCGTTTGCATCGACGGTCTGCAATGCACGCACGAACGCGTCGGCGCTTGCCGTCACCGTGCCGCTGACCGTGCTCATCGTCGATGCCGGCAGCGCGATCGGGGCGGTCGACGCCGAAACCGCCGTGGTTGTGTTCACCACGACCGGAACCGAGCGCACGATGCCCGACGCGAAATTGTTCTGCACGATCACGACATCATAGTTGCCTTGCGTCGAGCTCTGGATCAGCGGCGACAGCACGAACTTGCCCGAACTGTCGGCCACCGTGCCGCGAACCACCTTGCCGCCTTGTTCCGCATACACGGTCGCGCCGGCTTCGGCCGATGCGACATAGCCGGAGATCGCGCCGCTCACGACGGTCGGGATCGCGGTGACGACCGGCTTCAGCGCATACGAGCCGTTGCCGCGCTGGACGATCGACTTGCACGCGTTGAAGTCGAGCACGAGGTCGACGAGCGTGTTCGGTTGCACCGTGAACGGCCGGATGATCTTGTAGCCGCTTTGCGTTGCGCTCGGCGTCACGAGCGCCTGTTCCGTGCCGCCGGTCGGGACGACCGAGTTCGCGAGGGTGTTGCCCTGGTTCTGCGCGAGCACGAGACGGATCTGCTGATACTGGCCGGCCGGCAGCGCGGTCTGTCCGATATCGGCGAGCACGCCGTTGGTGAGCGACAGCAGGTCGATCTTCTGCGGTGTCGCCAGCGTGATCGTCGACCAGCCGGCATCGTTATCGGAAGCATTCGCATTCGCATTGACGCGGACCTGCGAGACGGTCACGTAGACATGATCGAATCCGCATGACGGCGCGTCCGTCATCGCGACATGCAAGGTGCCTGTCTGCACGCTGCCGCCATCGTCACCGCCGCCACAGCCGGTCAGCGCAAACGGCACCATGGCCGCACAGAGTGCGGCCTTCCAGAAATTGTTCTTCATTGTTTTATCCCCCTCCGATGTGATTGTGGGTGCAACGAAGCATAGCGGCCGGGAGTGCACATGGTGTGGGCAGCTTTGAAACGAACCGTAAATTGTGCGTCGGAGCGTAAGGGCTGTTGCCGGTCGATTGCGATTGGCGATGCGACGGCCGGGAAAGCTGCTTGCGGCGACCGAATATCCTCCATTCATCTGATGAATCCTGGCGCGCGCGACGCCGCGCGATTGCGGCCGCAAAAAACTTGATCGGTAAAAGCACCGAATCCGTTTCATTTGTTTCCTCGCTATAGTCGAAGCTCGGGCGGTAGATGCGGCGCCATGCGCCGACACCGTTCAGGCAACGACTGTAGACGGGTGCTGTATGAAAAACACAAATGAAAAGACCACCGGACCGGTCTGGGGTGTGGCGGCAGGCTTGCTCCTCGCTGCCGCAGGACTGAGCCTCGGCATCTTCCCGAAAGCGCTGCACGGCGCGGGGACCGCAAACGACTTCATGGCATCGGGTGTCGCGATGCTCGGTATCTTCCTCGTCGTCTATTCCACGCACGAACTACGAAGAAGGCGCGCGCACTGAGCGCCGATGATCCGGGCAGAACGTTCCGGGCCGACCGACGGCTCAGGAATGCGCTCGCCCTTCGGGCGGACCCGCATCGACCAATAGATCGTCGACGATGATTTCGCCGGCCGCCTGGCCTGCGCGCAACGCGTCGAGGGTGTCGTCGAACAGGCGGCCGCCATCGTCCGCGAGACGGACCGGTGCAAGCAGACGCGGCGCGCGGCCGGCCGTGCGCACCTGCACGACCGCGACGAACCCGAACCGCAGCGTGTCGGGTGGCGGCACATGGCCGTGCGGCGGATCGAGCCGGAATTCGCAGCGGACGTCGATGGTGTATCCGCGGTAGGTGTACGCACTGTTCATCTGCAGCTCGCTCGGAAGGGAACGCGGCGACGGACCGTGGGCGCATCATATCGGCCCGTGCGAGCCGGTGGGGGTGGGGTGTCTACCTACTTGAGGCGTTCGTGCCGGTAGACGAGCTCGACGATGCGTTTCGTCGGGATGCTCGCGCGCAGTTCATCGACGCTGTCGATGCGAAACCACGTGCACTTCGCGATCTCGTTGCTCGCTTGCGGCGTCTAGGTGTTTAGTCCGGGCCGACTTCGGCGAAGAACACGTGATGCACCTTTGCAAGCCCGGTGAACTGCATCGAATAGACGAGATGCTGGCCGGTGATGCCGGTCTCTTCCTGCAGTTCCCGGTGCGCGGCCTCGAGCGGCGCTTCGCCGCGCTTGATCGTGCCGCCGGGCAGCGCCCAGCGCGACGATGCGCGCGCAACGAGCGAGACCTGTTCTTCGCGGTGGCAGACGACGGTTGCCCGTTCCTTGATGGGGACGGCATTGGCTTCCGGCGTATTCGTGGAGACGGGGGCTTGAGGCATGACCCGATTCCAGCGAGTGTCGGGTGCCCGGCCAAGTCGGGGGCGTCGAGCGCGACGCGGCCCGCGGGCCGGATCGCGTCGTCATGGAGTCCGTAGCGTTACTTCTGTTCCGGCAAGAACCAGTTCATCACGAGCGCGCAGATGCCGCCCGTCGCGACGCCCGATTCCAGCACGTTCTTCAGTGCATGCGGCAGGCTGTTCAGGATGTCCGGCACCTGCGACACGCCGAGGCCGAGCGCGAGCGACACCGCGATGATCAGCAGCGCGCGGCGATCGAGCTGGATGCCGGACAGGATGTTGATGCCCGATGCGGCCACCGCGCCGAACATCACCATGGCCGCACCGCCGAGCACGGGCTCCGGCACGGCCTGCAGCGCGCCGGCGACCACCGGGAACAGGCCGAGCACCACGAGCATGCCCGCGATCCAGATGCCGACGTAGCGGCTCGCGACGCCGGTGATCTGGATCACGCCGTTGTTCTGCGCGAACACGGAGCTCGGGAACGTGTTGAACACGCCGGCCAGCAGCGAGTTCGCGCCGTTCACGAGCACGCCGCCCTTGATCCGCTGCATCCACACCGGCCCTTCGACCGGCTCCTTCGAGATCTTGCTGGTGGCCGTGACGTCGCCGATCGCTTCGAGCGACGTGACGAGGTAGATGATCAGCATCGGCACGAACAGCGACCACGAGAAGCCGATGCCGAAGTGCAGCGGCGTCGGGACCTGGAACAGCGCGGCCTGGTGCACGCCGGTGAAGTCGAGGCGGCCGAGCACCGCGGCCGCGGCATAGCCGATCACGAGCGCGATCACGAGCGCGGTGCTGCGCACCCACACGATCGGCACGCGGTTCAGCAGGATGATCGTGCCGAGCACGAGGCACGACAGCGTCAGGTTCTGCGCGCTCGCGAACGTGCCGTTGGCCATCGCGCCGTAGCCGCCACCCATGCTGATGAGGCCGACCTTGATCAGCGTGAGGCCGATCAGCAGCACGACGATGCCGGTGACGAGCGGCGTGATCAGGCGCTTCACGAACGGCAGGATGCGCGACACGCCCATCTCGACGAACGAGCCGGCGATCACGACACCGAAGATCGCCGCCATCACGGTCTCGACCGGCGTGCCCTGCTTGACCATCACGCTGCCGCCGGCGATCAGCGGGCCGACGAAGTTGAAGCTGGTGCCCTGCACGATCAGGAGGCCGGCGCCGAGCGGGCCGAAGCGCTTGCACTGCACGAAGGTCGCGATGCCGGAGATCACCAGCGACATCGACACGATCAGCGTCGTGTCCCGGCTCGATACACCGAGCGCCTGGCAGATCAGCAGGCCGGGCGTGACGATCGGCACGATGATCGCCAGCAGGTGCTGCAGCGCGGCGACGAAGGCGACCATCGGCGCGGGCCGGTCATTGGGGCCATAGACGAGGTCGTGCGACGAATCTGCGTCGTGAGCGCCGTGGGAGGCGGATCGGGCGGGGGAGGCGGGTTGCATGGCGAGCGGGCCGGACAAGGTGGAAAGTGCGGCATTTTAGCCGAAGGCCCCGCCGGCGCTGCCCGGGCGCGACGCGATAGGCGGGATTCGGGAAAGCGCTGCCGGATCGGGGCGCCGAACGCGCGGCGCCGCACCGGTTCGTCAGCGCGCGCGGCGCGCTGCGCACGCCGCGCCGATTCAATACAATGCGACGTCGAGGTGTCGGCGCCGTGTCGGGCAGCCAACCGCCACGTTCGATGAGCGGTATCGACAGCGACCGTGCATCATGGAATGACGACCCGCCTGGACGGGCCACCGGCGAATACGGAGCGCAGCATGAACGAACCTTACCTGCAGGTCATCGCGCATTACTTCGCGACACACGGCAACGGCGACCGCGTGATCGAACTGCTCGCGGAACTCGCGCCGGCCACGCGCGCCGAGCCGAAGAACCTCGACTACGCGTACTTCCGGTCGCCGGTCGACCCCGACCACATCGTGATCCTCGAGCGCTACCGCGATGCCGACGGCCTCGACGCGCATCGGGAAACGCCGCATTTCCAGCGGATCGGTGTCGGCGCGATCATTCCGTTGCTCGATCGCCGCGACGTGACGCGCTACATGGTGCAGCCGGACACCGGCACGGCGACGCCACCGGGAGGCACCCGATGAACCCGTTTCAATTCCGTACCGTTCCGACGCAGATCGTCGAATTCGGCGCCGCGCGCCGGCTCGGCGCGATGTTGCGCGAACGCTTTCCGGCGCTCGCGCGGCTGTGTGTCGTCACCGACGCGTTCCTGCATCGCAGCGGCGTGCTCGCGCCCGCGCTGGAGAGCCTCGCCGCGCACGGCTGGCAGGTGACCGTGATCGACGACGTCGTCGCCGATCCACCCGAGCATGTGGTGCTCGACGCGACCGCGCGGGCCGTGGCGGCCGACGCCGAACTCGTGCTCGGCCTCGGCGGCGGTTCGTCGATGGACGTCGCGAAGCTGATCGCGGTGCTCGCGCCGGGGCGCCAGGCGCTGGCCGACATGTACGGCGTCGACAAGGTGACAACGTCGCGGTTGCCGCTCGTGCAGATGCCGACGACGGCCGGCACCGGCTCCGAAGTGACGGCCGTGTCGATCGTCACGGTCGGCGAGGCGCGCAAGATGGGTGTCGTGTCGCCGCATCTGTTCGCGGACGTCGCGATCCTCGACGCCGAACTGACGCTCGGGCTGCCGCGCGCGGCAACGGCCGCGACGGGCATCGACGCGATGGTGCATGCGATCGAGGCCTATACGTCGGCGCGGCTGAAGAATCCGGTGTCCGACATGCTGGCCGTGCAGGCATTGACGCTGCTGTCGCGCAACCTGCTGAAGGCATGCGACGACGGCACCGATCGCCACGCGCGCGAGGCGATGCTGGTCGGCGCGATGTTCGCCGGCCAGGCATTCGCGAATGCGCCGGTCGCGGCCGTGCATGCGCTGGCCTATCCGGTCGGCGGGATTTTCCACGTGCCGCACGGGTTGTCCAATGCGCTCGTGCTGCCGCATGTGTTGCGCTTCAACGCGCCGGCCGCCGCACCGCTATATGCGGAGCTCGCGGCCATCGTCGCGCCGTCGGCGACGGGCAGCGACGAAGCGCGGGCGCAGGCGCTGATCGACGAGATCGATCGCCTGATCGTAGCGACGGGTATTCCACGCACGTTGCGCGAGGTCGGCATCGGCGAGGGCGACCTGCCGAGGATGGCGTCGGATGCGATGTTGCAGACGCGCCTGCTCGTGAACAATCCGCGTGAGGTGACGGAAGGCGACGCGCTGGCGATCTATCGCCGCGCATGGTGACGCGGCGCGCGTGACCGTGCAACGGTCAACGGTGTGCCGTAACCGGCCGCTGCTGTTTCGGATCGCAATCCTTGCAGGTCGATTCGGGTTCGCCGTCGAAGTACCGATACCGGTGCACGAGCAACGAGTTGCCGCCGACCTCGACAGGAGACGACATGACGCAACGGGACGAAGCGGCGCGCGCGCGATGCGTCGCATGGCAGATCGTGCAAACCTGGCAGGCAGCCGAATGGTGCCGGCTCGTCGAGACGCGCGCGGGCATCGACCTGTCGGGGACGGTCGCGGGCGCGATCGACGGCACGCCGTTTCGCGTCGACTATGCGATCGCGTGCGGCACCGACTGGCTGACGCGCTCGGTGCGCGTGACGCACTGGCTCGGCGCGGCGCCGCCCCGGCAACTCGCGATCGAACGCGACGCGGGACGCTGGACGGTCGACGGCGTCGACGCGCCGGCCCTTGCGGGTGCGACCGACATCGATCTCGGCTTCAGTCCGTCGACCAATACGTTGCCGATCCGGCGTCTCGGGCTTGAAGTCGGCGCGTCGGCCGTCATCCACACCGCCTGGCTGCGTTTCCCGGCGTTCGAGCTCGTGCGCGGCGAGCAGCGCTATGCGCGCACGGCGGAGCGCGTGTACCGCTACGAGAGCGGCACGTATGCGGCCGATATCGCGCTCGACGATGCGGGCCTCGTCACCGATTACGACGAGTGGCAGCGGATCGGTGCGACGGGTTCGCCGTAACGGTGCCGCATCGGCGGCATGTCAGCGCGCGTCGGCGACCGTCACCTTGCCGGGAATCAGCTTCAGCGTGCTGAACGCGTCGGCGATGTTCTGCTGATACGCGAGCGTCGCATCGGTGATCGGCTGCACGCCGTAGCCGGTCCGCTTGAGCGCGACTTCGAGCGTCGGCGCGTCGAGGCCGACGAGCGGCGACAGTTGCGCGGCGACTTCCGGAACATGGTCGCGTCCCCAGCGATCGACCGCGTCGACTTCGTCGAGCAGCGCGCGCAGCACCTGCGGCTGCGCGGCCGCATACTTGCGCGCGGCGAGGTAGTACTGCGTGTTGCGCACGAGCCCGTCGCCGTTCGCGACCACGCGCGCGCCGAGTTGCCGTTCGGCGGCCGCCAGGTACGGATCCCAGATCACCCACGCATCGACGCTGCGCTGCACGAACGCGGCGCGCGCATCGGCGGGCGTCAGGTAGATCGGCTGGATGTCGGCATACGTGAGCCCCGCATGTTCGAGCGCCTTCACGAGCAGGTAGTGGACGTTCGAACCCTTGTTGAGCGCGACCTTCTTGCCGCGCAGCTGCGCGACGGTGCGGATCGGTGAATCGGGCAGCACGACGATCGCCTCGCCGTGCGGCGCGGGCGGTTCGTTGCCGATATAGACGAAATCGACGCCCGCGGCCTGCGCGAAGATCGGCGGGGTCTCGCCGACCGTGCCGACGTCGATTGCGCCGGCGTTCAGCCCCTCGAGCAATTGCGGGCCGGCCGGGAACTCGAGCCATTGCACCGTCACGCCCTGGCTCGCGAGCCGCTTCTCGAGCGTGCCGCGCGCCTTGAGCACGACGAAATTGCCGTACTTCTGGAAGCCGATGCGCAGTCGCTTGTCGCTGCCCTGGGCCAGCGCGGGCAGGCCCGCGAGCGGGCCGAGCGCGAGCCCGGCCAGTCCGGCGGCCGCGCCGTGCAGCCACTGGCGGCGGCGCGGGTTTGCCGGGGTCGTTTCAAGGTCTGCGTGCGGTGTGTCGTTCATCGAGGCGTCCTGCTGGCGGGTTCACGGGGCGCGCGGGCTTGCGGCGCGATCGGCGCAGGACGCAGCCGGATGCGGGCGACGCGCGCGGCCGGCCCGCGCCGGATTCACGACGATACGGCCGCGCGGGCCGGCGGCCAACCAACGAATCCGCATATGCAAATCAGCGGCCGGGCGATACGCGAACGACGGGGCGGCAGGGTGCCGCCGCGCTCAATCGGTGCCGAGCGGGCTTTCGTCGATCGAGTCGACGCGGTCCGGATAGAACGCGAGGTGCGCGCGAATCGATTCGACGGCCAGGTTCGGATGCTCGTACGTCCACACCGCGTTGGTCGAGCGTGCGCCGCCGGCGGCGATCGAGTAGTACGCGCAATCGCCCTTGTACGGGCAGTACGTCGCATGGTCGGTGCGTTGCAGCAGCGACATGTCGGCGTCTTCGCGCGGAATGTAGAACACGGCCGGATAGCTGGCCTCGCGCAGCGCCAGCGCGCGGCGCGTATCGGCGACGGTCTTGCCGGCCACCTTCACCACGACGCGCGACGGGTGCGGTTCGATCGTGATCGGATGATCGGGGCCCGGCGACTTCACCGGACGAGAGGGTGTATCGGGGCTGATCGACATCGTGGGTCCTCCAGGAAGGGGCAGCGCGCCGGCAGGCGCGCGGTGCCGGTGCGTGCGCGCCGGGCGGATCCCGCGCACCGGTGCCGGCGTCGGCCAACCGATACGATGCGCCAATTCCGGAGGACCTGCAGGGGGCCGGAAGGCGACGCGCGGCGGTGGGCGTCGATGCGCGATGCAGGGCGGGCCGCCGCGGCGGTGTTCGCCGGCATGTCCCCGCTGCTCGCATGGACATTTCGATGCGACGGCAGCGGGATGCATCGGCCGCGATAAGCAACGCGGAATTAATTGGTAAGCGATCGGCGGGCGGCGCGCGAAGATCGGCGGTCGTCATTCGCATCACAGTCCTTTCCTGACCGCCACCATGAAGATTCCACTTGTCTCATCCGCCGCGCATCGTGCGCGGCGCACTTCCGTCGGCGTCGTGGCGTTGCGCGGCATGGCCGCGTCGCTGCTGCTCGCCGGCGCGCTCACGCACGCGTTCGCCGCGCCGGCCGGCAAGACGCTCGTGTACTGCAGCGAAGGCAGCCCGGCCGGCTTCGATCCGGGCCAGCATACGACCAGCACCGATTTCGATGCGAGCACGTACACGATCTACAACGGGCTCGTGCAGTTCAGGCGCGGCACGCTCGATCTCGTTCCGTCGCTCGCGACGAGCTGGGACGTGTCGTCCGACCAGCGCGTCCATACGTTCCACCTGCGGCGCGGCGTGAAGTTCCAGACGACCGCGTGGTTCAAGCCGACGCGCCCGTTCCAGGCGGACGACGTCGTCTTTACGTTCCGCCGGATGCTCGATCCCGACGACCCGTTCCGCAAGGCCTATCCGGTCAGCTTCCCGTACTTCAGCGATCTCGGTTTCGACCGCAACATCGAGCGTATCGAAAAGGTCGACGACGACACCGTGCGCTTCGTGCTGAAGTCGCCCGACGTCGTGTTCGTGCGCAATCTCGCGATGGCGTTCGCGTCGATCCTGTCGGCCGAATATGCGTCGCAGCTGGCGGCACGCCATCGCGAGGCCGACATCAATCAGCTCCCGGTCGGCACGGGGCCGTTCCAGCTGCGTGCGTACCAGAAGGACGCGGTGATCCGCTATGACGCGAACCCCGACTACTGGAAGCCGGACGACGCGAAGCTCGCGCATCTCGTGTTCGCGATCACGCCCGATCCGGCCGCGCGCCTGCAGAAGCTCACGGCCGGCGAGTGCCAGGTGTCGGTGTTCCCGCGGCCGGCCGATCTCGAGACGGTGCGGCGCGATCCGAAGCTGACGCTGTTTTCGGCGACGGGCTTCAACGTCGGCTTCGTCGCGTACAACACGCAGCATCCGCCGCTCGATCGCGTCGACGTGCGGCGCGCGCTCGATATCGCGATCGACAAGACGGCGATCATCAAGACCGTGTTCAACGGCGACGCGACGCTCGCGACGAACCCGATGCCGCCCGCGCAATGGTCGTACAACCCGCGCCTGAAGGACTCGCCGCGCGATCCGGCCGCCGCGAAGGCGCTGCTGGCGCGCGCGGGATTCCCGAACGGTTTCGACCTGACGCTGTGGGCGATGCCGGTGCAGCGCCCGTACAACCCGAACGCGCAACTGATGGCGCAACTGATCCAGCAGGACTGGGCGAAGATCGGCGTGCGCGCGAAGATCGTCAGCTACGAGTGGGGCGAGTACAACCGCCGCGCGAAGCATGACGGGCAGCACGACGCGATCCTGTACGGCTGGTCGGGCGACAACGGCGACCCCGACAACTGGCTCGGCACGCTGCTCGGCTGCGATGCGGTGCACGGCAGCAATCTCGCGAAGTGGTGCAACGCGGATTTCGAGCGGCTCGTCAGTGCGGCGCGCACGAACGCGGACGTCGCGAAACGCACGTCGCTTTACGAGCAGGCGCAGGTCGTGTTCAAGGATCAGGTGCCGTTCACGCCGATCGCGACCTCGATCGTGTCGCTGCCCGTCTCGAAGCGCGTGCACGGGCTGGCGTTCTCCCCGCTCGGTGGACACCGGTTCGACGGCGTGTGGCTGGACTGAAGCAGGGAAGCCGGCGCGCGCGCGCCGGCTGTCGAGGCCGCGGTCAGTTCAGTGCGGCCGCGGCCGCTGCCTCGACCGGCGAGCCGTCGAGCGCGACGGATGGCCGTCCGTCGGGGCCGACCGGCACGTCGCCGGCGAGCGTCGTGCGGTAGAGCTGGCGATCGAAGTCGAGATCGAAGATATCGACGGGCGCGAGATGCGCGGTTGCGCGATTGTCCCAGAACGCGATGCTGCGCGGCTCCCACTTGAAGCGGATCGTGAATTCCGGCCGCGTCGCGTGCTCCCACAGCAGTTCGAGCAGGGCCTGGCTCTCGCGCGGCGTCAGCCCGACGATCGACTTCAGGAAACTCGGGCTCACGTACAGCGCGCGTTCGCCGGTTTCCGGATGCACGCGCACCAGCGGATGCTCGGTCACGAGCGGGCGGCGCTCGACCGCTTCGTCGAACGCGCCGGTCGCGCGCGCACCGGCCGGCGGCGTGAAGCGATGGACGCCGCGCAAGCCGTCGACGAAGCCGCGCAGCGGCGCGGACAGCGTCTCGTAGGCACGTACGAGGTTGGTCCAGTGCGTGTCGCCGCCGTACGGCGGGATCGTCACGCCGCGCAGGATCGACGCCCACGGCGGATTCACGGCGGCGGTCACGTCGGTGTGCCAGCCCGTCCACGGCCGGCGCACCGGCTCGCCTTCGAAACGCGTCGCCTTGCGATGCTTCGCGATCGAATAGACGGCCGGATGACCGTCGACGTGGCCGAACACCGGATGGCCGACGGTCGGTTCGCCGAACTGCGCGGAGAACGCGACATGCTGCTCGTGCGTGAGGAACTGCTCGCGGAAGAAAATCACGCGCCATTTCAGCAGCGCGGCGCGAATCGCGGCGATCTGCGGCGTGGTCAACGGCTGGGTAAGGTCGATGCCGCGGATCTCCGCGCCGATGTGGGCGGACAGCGGGATCACGTCGACCGGCTGGGCGGCGGGCTCGGGTAGGGCGCTCATGCGACGCTCCTGGCGGAAGTGAACGGGGCGGCCGGCCGGCGACATCGTTGCGCGTGCACGCGTCGGCCCGGTGGCGGGAAGGTCATGGTCGGATCCTCCGGTCGGGAATGCAGGGATGGCGCCGCGCACGGTGGTGGCGTCAACCGCCACCGTGCGTGGCGAACGTCATTGCAGCGTCGCGCCCGGACCTTTCAGTACGACGCTGCGGCGGCCATCGATACCGACCGGCACGTCGCCATGAACGGTCGCGCGACGCACGACGCGGCGCGCATCGCCGTAGTCGTTGATCGCGTAGTGCTGCGTCGCGCGGTTGTCCCAGATCGCGACGTCGCCTTGCTGCCAGCTCCAGCGCACGGTGTTCTCGAGGCGCGTCACGTGCTCGTGGAAGACCTGCAGCAGATGCGCGGAATCCTGCGACGACAACCCCTTCAGCTTCTGCACGAAGTGCCCGAGCACGAGCGTGCGCTCGCCGGTCTCCGGATGCACGCGCACGACCGGGTGTTCGGTCTCGTAGACGGTCGACGTGAACACTTCGCGATAGCGTTTCAGTTGCGTGTCGTCGGCATGCACGTGCGTCGACGCGTAGTCGTAGGCGTTCGTGTGCACCGCCCACAGCGTGTCGGCGAGCGCGCGCAGCGATTCAGGCAGGTGCGTGTAGGCGGCCGCCGTGTTGGCCCACACGGTGTCGCCGCCGACCGGCGGGATCACGACGGCGCGCAGGATCGACACCTTGGGGTACGCATCGACGAACGTCACGTCGGTGTGCCACGAATTGGCGCGCGCGCCGTGCGCGGAATCGAGTTCGAGCAGGTGCGCGCTGCCGTCGACGGACGGCACGGTCGGGTGCGCGACAGTCTCGCCGAAGCGGCGCGCGAATGCTTCCTGCGCGGTGTCGTCGAGATGACCCTGGTTGCGGAAGAACAGCACCTTGTGGCGCAGCAGCGCGGCGTGGATTGCGTCGAACGTCGCGTCGTCGAGCGTGCCCGACAGCCGGACGCCGGCGATCTCGGCACCGATCCGGCCGGCGACCTGGCGAAGCTGAAGCGGGACGGCGGCCGCGCGCGGTGCGGCGGCGTGCGAAGCATGCGATGACGGGTGAGCGGCGTGCTGGACTTCGGACATCGGGAGTCTCCTGGGTCGGATCGGTCGAGTCTCCATTCAAGCAGGGACCGCGCGAAACCGGAACCGATGAATCGTCACAACCTTAGCGCGCGCCGCGATGATCGATATGTGTCGTCATGCTGAACGATTCGTGCGTGGTATCGGGCCATCCGCATTACCGCGTTACCGCATTACCACGCGAGCCGCCATGCGCCGATCCGGTGCGCATCGGAAGCAGCGGTGCGTTTCGTGCCGCCGCCGCCGTCGGCGGGCGGCTCGCGATCGTCGAAATCGGCGAGCACCGTGTCGCGCAGCCGCGCGAATTCAGGCGAGTCGCGCCGGCGCGGCCGCGGCAATGCGACGTCGACGATGCGCGCGATGCGCCCCGGGCGCGGCGCCATCGTGACGACGCGATCGCCGAGATAGACGGCTTCGTCGACATCGTGCGTGACGAGCACCATCGTGATGCCCTCCTGCTCCCAGATGTGCAGCAGTTCGTTCTGCATGCGCGCGCGGGTTTGCGCATCGAGTGCGCCGAACGGTTCGTCGAGCAGCAGCACGCGCGGGCGGTTCACGAGGCCGCGCGCGATCGCGACGCGCTGCGCCATCCCGCCCGACAACTGGTTCGGGTAGGCATGCTCGAAGCCGTTCAGCCCGACGAGCGCGATGTGCCCGGCCACCGCGCGCCGCTTGGCGGCCGCGTCGAGCGGCGCGTTGCGCAGCGCGGCCTCGACATTCTGCGCAACCGTCAGCCACGGGAACAGCCGGTGATCCTGGAACACGATCCCGCGCTGCAGCGACGTGTCGCGCACCCGTTCATCTCCGGCGCGGATCTCGCCCGCGTAGTCGGTATCGAGCCCGGCGATCAGCCGCAGCAGCGTCGACTTGCCGCAGCCGCTCGCGCCGACGATCGTGACGAACTCGCCGGCACGCACGTGCAGCGACACGTCGTCGAGCACGGCGAGCGATGTGCCGCGTTGCGCGTAGCGCTTGCTCACGTGAAGGATATCGAGCGAATCGGAAGCGAGGGTCGTCATGACGGAGAAGGAAGCGACAGGAAGGAGGAGGGCGATCAGCGGCGCAGGTCGCCGCGCCGGGCGAGCACCTTGCGTTCGATCGCACGGGCGACCGCGTTCAGTGCCCAGCCGGTCGTGCCGACGACGATGATGCCGAACAGCACGAGATCCATCCGGAACTGCTCGCTGCCGTCGATCAGCGTGTTGCCGATCCCGCTGCCCGCGACGAGCAGGTATTCGGCGCCGAGCGTCGCGAGCCACGAGTAGATGAGGCCGAGATACAGCCCGGTGAAGATCGACGGCAGCGCGGCGGGCAGGATCACGTAGCGCACGAGCTGAAGCCGCGAATAGCGCAGCGCGCGGGCCACGTCGACATACGCGCGCGGCACCGCATGGATGCCGTCGCACGTATGCGCGGCGACCGGCAGCAGCGCGGCGAGCGACAGGAACACGACCTTGGCGACGTCGCCGAGGCCGAACCATACGGAAATCAGCGGAATCCACGCGAACAGCGAGATCTGCTTGAACGTGTCGAAGCTCGGGCCGACCACGCGCGCGGCGATGCGCGACAGCCCGAGCGCGGCGCCGAGCAGCAGGCCGCCGGTCGCGCCGATCGCGAAGCCGCACGCTTCGCGTGCGAGCGATGCCGACAGCGCACGCGCCAGCGCGCCGCTGGCCGCCTGGGTCCACGCGGTGTGCAGCACGTCGGCGGGGCCGACCAGCAGTCCGCTTTTGACGAGGTGTGCGGACGAGACGGCCCACCAGAGCGCGAACGCGGAGAGCGGCAGGACGAATCCGCGCCAGTCGGGCACGGGAATGCGACGGGCGATCGCGGCGGCGGGCGCCGCGGTGTCCGGCGTCGACGTGGAGGCAGGTGGCACGGAAGGGATCCTTGAGTCGGACTCAGCCGCGAAACGCGGACGGCACGCCGCGGCGCAGCCGTGCTTCGAGCGCGTCGAGCAGCCGGTTGATCACGAGGCCGACCACGCCGACGACGATCACCGCCGCCATTACGAGATCGAGCTGGAACAGCTGGCGGCCGTACACGATCAGGTAGCCGAGCCCTTCCGACGACGCGACGAGTTCGACGACGACCAGTGCGAGCCACGATTTCGTGAACGCGAGCCGCACGCCGGTCGCGAGCGTCGGGATCGCGGCCGGCAGTACGACGCGGACGATGCGCTGGCGGCGCGTATAGCCGAACACGCGCGCGACTTCATCGAGCGCGGGCGGCGTCTGGCGGAACCCCTGGAGCGTGCTCATCGTCACGGGGACGAGCGCCGCATGCGCGATCAGCAGGTACTTGAGCGGCTCGCCGACGCCGACGAGCAGCAGCAGGAACGGCAGCCAGCCGAGCACCGGAATCTGCACGAGCGCGTTGAAGCCGGGCAGCACGTAGGCCTCCAGCGTGCGCGACAGGCCGAGCGCGGCGCCGGTCGTGAAACCGAGCAGCGTACCGGCCGCGAAGCCGACCAGCACGCGCTGCAAGCTGATCAGCGTGTGGCGCGCGAGATCGCCGCTGGCCGCGAGTTCCGCGAGCGAGTCCGCCACCTGTCCGGGCGGCGGCAGGATCTGCGGTGCGATCCAGCCGCGCGCGCTGCCGACGGTCCACAGTGCGAACAGCAGCGCGGGCAGCGCCCACGGCGCGAGCCGCCACGCCACGCGCTTCACGCTCGCCGCGCGGGACGGCGCTGCGAGCGCATGCGGGTCGGACGACGGAATCGGGATCGCGGTGTCGCTCATCGGGGCGGGTCCGGGTCAGGAAAGGGGCTGGCCGGCCGCGTCGTAACGCGGCCAGTAGTGTTCGAGCTTTTGCGTGCGCAACGCGTTGTCGAGATACTTCGGCTCGAACCAGCCGTCGACGTCGACCGCCTGGCGGATCAGTTTCAGCTTCAGCGCATCCTGCGCGACGGCCTTGTAGCGCGCGATCACGAACGGATCGATCAGCGGCGACAGGCGGTCCTTCAGGCGCTGGTTCGCATAATCGGCCTGCCATGACGCATACGGCACGCCGCTTTTTGCCCACAGCTTGAACAACGCGTCGCGGTTCGCCTCGTCGGACGACCATTGCGCCCCCTTCACGAATGCGTTGACGACGCGCTGCACGAGGTCCGGATGCGCGCGCTCGAAGTCGTCGAGCACGAGCAGGTGGGTCTGGCGCGTGAGCTGCGGGCCGTCGTTCTGCGATTCGTAGATGATCTTCGCGAGGCCCGCGTCGCGCAGCTTGTACAGCTGATAGTCGCCGACCGATGCGTCGATGCCCTTCGACGCGAGCGCGGCGAGCGCACTCGCGGCGTCGAGGTTGATCACGCGCAGGTCGCGTTCGCTCAGGCTGTTCTTCGCGAGCGCGTTGTCGGCGACGAGCTGCAGGTTGGTGCCGCGGAAGATCGACACGCGGCGGCCCTTCAGGTCCGTGATCGAGCGGATATCGGAGTCGGGCGGCACCGCGATCTTGACGCCCGAGCGCACGCTGGCGGCGAGCAGCAGATGCGTCTTGATCCCGTTCGCGCGCGCGAGCACCGCCGGCAGGTCGCCCTGGTACGCGAAGTCGAGCGCCTTGTCGGCGATCGCCTCGTTGACGGCCGGGCCCGCGCCCTTGAAGAACAGCCACTGCACCTTGATGCCGTCGGCCGCGAATTCCTTTTCGACGAGCTGCTGGAGCTGCACGGTCGCCGCGCTCGATCCGCCGAAGGTCGGCGGATCGCCGGCGCCCTGCTGGGCGACGCCGATGCGGATCGTCGCGGGCTTGTCGGCGTGCGCGGCGGCGGCGGGCAACGCGACGAGGGACGCGATCAGCAGCGATCGCAGCAGGCGCAGTGGAGACGGGAATCGGTCGATCATGGAGCGTCGGATGGCGAGGAGTGGAAATCGGGCCGGAGGGTGTCGAACCATTCTGGAGGACGCGTCGGGCGCGGGACAAGCAACGATTTGAACTATGCTTATCGCCGCGTTTCGGGTTGGCAAATCACGCGTGTCGCCGATTGGAAATGGTGACGCGAGCGAGCGCGGCGTGCGGGTCCCGCATGCCGATCGACGGCGAATCGATCGTCGATGATGGCGGCGCCGATCCGGATCGGGCAATGCGATCGGCGCGCGCAATATTTTCCGGGCCATGCCGGCTCGATCGAAAAAAGTTACCGGCCAACGCGTGTGCGAGTTCGTTTCAAATTGGCAAATGCGAATCACGCGGCATATCGAAAAGCTGAATAAAAATCATCGAGTGGCGCAGCGGCAGAAATGATGCGTCCAGGCGTTAACATTCTTACTGCAAGCCGCGACAAGCCTTCTGAATGACGATGAAAAAGCGGTAAATGATCTGCGTGTATTTCATCGTTGAAGGCCGTTGCCCATAAATGCACTCCGACGCCAAATAATTTGAATTCGCCAAAAAAATTGTCTATACCCTAGACGAATCAGCGTGATCAGCATCGTGCCAATGCGGCTATGCAACAGACGCGCGAACGTAGCGGCAGACGCCATTGCCGTACGCCGCGCGTGGCAGCGATCGAATGGATTCCGGGGGATGCGAACGGCCCGATGCCGGGGCTGCCGCATGAGTCATGAATGGGCTAACGCCGTGCGCGCCACCGAAGCAACACAGCGTCTTTACATTCAACGGTCGATCACCGACCCCGTCACACGGAGGTTGTCATGCTGCAATACGTCAAGACCTTGCTGCGCGATGAACGTGGCGTCAGCTCGCTCGAATACGCGGTCCTGGGCGGCATCGTCGTGGTTGCACTGGCGGCGGTGGGCGTAATCTTGAGCAGCACCTCCGGCGGCTTGCCGGCCGTGTTCACGGCGCTGATCAACAAGGTCACCGCGCTGATCTGATCCCCTGAACCCGCGCGCCGCCGACGAACACACGGATCCGCAGCGGTACGACGTATCCAGCCGGGGCGCGCCGACGGACGGCATCTCCGATGCTCTATCTCGTACAGTCGGCGGCGACGCTCGTGCTGGTGTCGCTCGCGACGCAAGACCTGCGCGCGCGGCGCCTGTCCAATCGCGCGGTGCTGGCGTTCGCGCTGCTGTATTTCGTCGCGGCGGCGCTGGCCCGCGAAGGGCTCGCGCAACTCGCCGGTCACGTTGCGACCGCCGCGGCGATGCTGCTGCTGTTCGGCGGCCTGCGTCACGCCGGCTGGATCGGCGGCGGCGACGTGAAACTGGCGGCGGCCGTATTCCTGTGGGCAGGTCCGACGCTGGCGCTCCCGGTGCTGACGATCATCGGGGCGAGCGGCGCCGCGTACGGCGTCGCCGTGCTGGTGGCCGTTGCGCGGCAGCGTCGCATCGCACCGGCCGGCGCGATCGCGACGCGCGGCGTACCGTACGGTGTCGCGCTGGCGCTCGGCGGTGCCCTTGCCGTCTGGGTGCCGTTTCCCCACGCGGTTTCGCTCACCTAGCCGGGGAACGCACGCTGCCATGCCCAAACCCCTGAGAATGGCCGTGCTGATCATCGCTGCCGGCATCGGCGCGTTCCTCCTGCGGCAACTGTACGTCGCCGCGTCGACGCCGTCGGCACCCGGCGAAGTGGCCGAGGTACGCGTGCGTGTCGCGGCGGCCGACCTGCCCGAAGGGCTGCTGCTGCGCGACAACGATCTTGCGTGGAAGCGCATGCCGCGCGCGCAGGTGCCGGCCGGTGCGTTCGTCGAATCCCAACCGGGCGCGGAGCTCAAAGGCGCGCTGCTGCGCAACCGCGTCG
Source organism: Burkholderia sp. Bp9140 (assembly GCF_003853425.1). Taxonomy (NCBI): domain Bacteria; kingdom Pseudomonadati; phylum Pseudomonadota; class Betaproteobacteria; order Burkholderiales; family Burkholderiaceae; genus Burkholderia; species Burkholderia sp. Bp9140. Next base: position 38,128 of record NZ_QTPQ01000040.1, on the reverse strand, counting down.
ACGCCGGGGCGCCGATCCGCACGGACAACGTGATTCCGGCCGGCGCGCCGGATTTTCTCGCGGCTGCGCTGCAGCCCGGCATGCGCGCGATCTCGGTGCCGGTCGACGACGTGTCGGGCAACGCGGGGCTGATCCAGCCGGGCGACTTCGTCGACGTGGTGCTCACGCAGCAGATCGGCGGTTCCGCGACGACGCCCGGCACGTTCGAAGCGGAGACGGTCGTGCGGCGCGCGCGCGTGCTCGCGGTCGGCTCGGAATTCCAGCGCGCGAAGGCGCCCGCGAGCGCGGTGGACGCGCCGGTCCGCGCGCGCACGGTCACGCTCGAAGTCGCGCCGCGCACCGCGCAGGTCGTGCTGGTCGCGACGCGCCTCGGCTCGCTGTCGCTGGCGCTGCGCAGCTTCGCGACCAGCGATCGCCGTCAGGCGGCAGGCAGTGACGAAGCGGAGCCCGATACGCCGCCGGTGTGGGCCGGCGACGTGTCGCGCGCGGCGCGGGTGCCGTCCGCGCGGACGGACGCCGGCACGCGGCCGGCGTCGCCGGGCAACACGGTCGTGATCTATCGCGGCTCGTCGGTCGACGATGGATCGCACGGCACGGGCACCGGCATGCCGGGCGTGCCGCCGCTACCGGCCGGTTGGCCGGGCATGCCGGTTGCGCCGGCCGGGCCCGCGGGCGGCAACGCAGCCGCGGACGCGACGGCGCAAGCGCCGCGGCCGGCGGCGCCGCAGTGACGCGGCGACACGGCGACACGGTGACGAATGGGGCCGGCCGTTCGGCGGCAGGCATTTGACGGGAAGACGCATGGTGCGCATGGTTCGATGGATCGCTTTCTGGTGCCTGGCCTGCATCGTCGCGCCGGGCGTCGCGCTCGCGCAGCGCGCGCAGGCGGCGGATGCCGGTGCGGCGCTGTCGATCGCGACCGGCAAGGGCGAGATGCTGTCGCTGCCCGAACCCGCGACCGCGATGTTCGTCGCGGACCCGAGCATCGCGGACATCCAGGTGCCGTCGCCGCGCACCGTGTTCGTGTTCGGCAAGAAGGCCGGCACCACCACGCTGATCGCGCTTGGCGCGAACCATCGGCCGATCCTGCGCCGGACGGTGATCGTGCAGGTCGACACCGCGTCGCTGCAGGCGGTGCTCGACAGCCGCTTTCCGCAACTGAAGCTGTCGGTGTCCGGCGCGCCGGGCTCGCTGATGGTGTCGGGCAAGGTGCCGAGCGCGGCCGACGCGGACGCCGTGATGCAGTCGCTCGCGCCGTACCTGCGCGACAAGGAAAAGATCGTCAACCGGCTCACGCTGTCGCGCCCGATCCAGGTGAACCTGCGCGTGCGGGTGACCGAGGTGAGCCGCAACGTCACGCAGCAGCTCGGCATCAACTGGAGCTCGCTTGGCAGCGCCGGCAACTTCGTCGGCGGGCTGTTCAACGGGCGCACGCTGTTCGATCCGACGAACGGCCTGTTCAACCTGTCGCCGACGGGCGCATTCTCGGTGCTCGGCGGGTTCCGCGCGGGGCGCTGGTCGATCGACGTCGTGCTCGATGCGCTCGACCAGGAGGGCCTGATCACGATGCTCGCCGAACCGAACCTCACCGCGATGTCCGGCGAGACCGCGAGCTTCCTCGCGGGCGGCGAGATTCCGGTTCCCGTTGCGCAGGCCGGCAACACGGGGGTGATCACGGTCGATTACAAGCCGTTCGGCGTGTCGCTCGACTTCACGCCGACCGTGCTCGCCGACAACCGCATCAGCCTCAAGGTGCGCCCGGAAGTCAGTGAGGTCGATGCGAGCAACAGCGTGACGACGGGCAGCATCAAGGTGCCGGCACTCACCGTGCGGCGCGTCGAGACGACGGTCGAGCTGTCGAGCGGGCAGAGCTTCGCGATCGGCGGGCTGCTGCAAAGCCAGACTGCCGATACCGTGTCGCAGATCCCGGGGCTCGGCCGGCTGCCGATCATCGGCCGGCTGTTTTCGTCGAAGAACTTCCAGGACAACAAGACCGAGGTCGTCGTGATCGTGACGCCGTACATCGTGCAGCCGACCGGCCCCGGCCAGCTCGAGCAGGCGCTCGACACCGTCGCGCGGCCGAGCAGCGATCTCGAGTTCGCGATACAGCGCAACCTCGGGCTCGACCTGTTGTCGGGCGACACGCCGCGCCTCGTCGGCGCCGCGGGCTTCGTGTACTGAACGGAGGAGCGCGCATGCGAGTTCGAACCATCGTCTCGGCCCTGCTGTCGCCGGCGCTCGCAGGCTGCCTGTCGGCGCCGCCGCCGATCAACCTGCCGGATGCACGCGCGATCGGCTTCGACGGCGTGCACGCGGTGCCGCCCGACTGCGCGAAGCTGATGCAGCCGTCGCATCTCGTCGATGCCGGGTTCGGGCGGCCCGGCGTGCCGTTCGGCTGCGCGACCTACACGAATCTCGCGACCATGCTCGCGCGGCCGGAAGATCTCGTCGCGCCCGTGCCGTACGGCGGCGCGGACGCGCAGGTCGCGGCCGACGCGGTGCGCCGCTACGTCGAGGATCGCGTGAAGCAGCCGACACCCGGGAAGACGCTGACGACGACCGGCTCGCCCGGCCATTGACCCGCTCCCGATGCCATCACGATGCCGCCCATGAACGTCCTCGATCGCCAGAACGCCAAGCGTGCCGCTTCCGCCGGAGCGGCGGATCTCGTCGCGGTCGTGTCGGACGCGGGCAGCGAGGACGTGATTCGCCGCGTCGCGCAGGACCTGTCGATCACGCGTGCCCACGTGCAGCCGGGCGACTGCGACGACGCGATCCGGCTGCTGCAGCACAACGAGCGTTCGCCGCGCCAGCTGATCGTTGACGTGTCGGATTCGGTGCTGCCGGTGTCGGACCTGATGCGGCTCTCGGAGGTGTGCGACCCGTCGGTGCGGGTCGTCGCGGTCGGCACGCAGAACGACGTCGGGCTGTTCCGCAACCTGCTCGGCATCGGCGTGCAGGACTACATCGTGAAGCCGCTGACCGTCGAGTTGATGCGGCGCGCGCTGACCGCGACGGAATCGGTCGTGCAGGCGCGCACCGGCAAGGTCGTCAGCTTCGTCGGCGCGCGCGGCGGCATCGGCGCGACGACGATCGCGGTGAGCCTTGCCCGCTGCCTCGCGGGGGAGAAGCGCCGCCGCGTCGCGTACGTCGACCTGAACCTGCATGGCGGGGGCGCGAACTCGATGCTCGGGCTGTCGAGCAACAACGGGCTGATCGAACTGCTGAACATGGAACAGCGTCCCGACGACGCGTTGTTCGACCGCATGTTCGTCACGAAGGGCGACCGCCTGCATGTGCTGTCGGCCGAACTGGCGTACGGCGAAGACGCGCCGCTGCGCGACGATGCGATCGCGCTGCTCGTCGGCATGCTGCAGGACCGCTTCCATTACGTGCTGTTCGACGTGGGCACCCGCGCCGGCAAGCTGTTCGAGGGTGCACTGGAAGCGTCCGATCTCGTCTATGTCGTCGCCGACCGCTCGGTACATGCCGCGTACGAAGCCGCACGGCTTGCGCGCTTCGTGAGGGAGCTGCCGGGCGAGCGGCTGTTGTCGATGGTGCTGAACAATCCGCTCGAGCCGGTCAAGGGGCGCGTCGCGCAGACCGACTTCGAGGACGCATTCGGCGGCGTGAGGCTGCGCGAGCTGCCGCACGAGCCGCAGTCGCTCGCGACCGCCGAGAACCTCGGCGAGCCGATCGAAGGCGCGAAGCGCCATGGTTTCCTGGACGAGATCCGGCGGCTCGCGAACGGCATCACCGGGGAATCGATGGCCGTCGCCGAGCCGTGGTATGCGCGCTTCGTCAGATGGAGGAAAGGATCGTGACGTTCGGCACCCGCAAAGAGCCGACGCCGGACGCTGCACCGGTGGGCACGCCTGCCGCGCCGCGCGGCGACGCACCGGCGCCGGGGCCGGTCGCGAGCCCGGCTCCCGCGCCTGCCCGCGGGCCCGCGGCGGCCGATACCCAGGAGGCGCTGATCCGCTCCGGCAAGTTCGACGCGATTCGCACCGCGGTGTTCACGTCGATGAACATGTCGGCGGCGCTGATGAAGACGCGCGACGAAGTGCGTGCGGGCATCGAGCAGGTGGCCGCGCACACGGTCGAGCGCGAGCGCCTGAAGATCACGGCGGGCGAGCAGGTGCTGATCGTCGATGCGATCCTGAACGACATGTTCGGCGTCGGGCCGATCGAGCCGCTGCTCGCCGACGACACCGTCTCCGACATCCTCGTGAACGGCCCCGACCAGGTGTACGTCGAGCGCGCGGGCCGGCTCGAACTCACGTCGCTGAAGTTTCGCGACAACGCGCACGTGACGAGCGTCGCGCAGCGGATCGCGGCGGCGGTCGGGCGCCGCGTCGACGAGAGCAGCCCGATGGTCGATGCGCGTCTCGCCGACGGCAGCCGCGTGAACGTCGTGCTGCCGCCGATCGCGATGCGCGGCGCGTCGATCTCGATCCGCAAGTTCGCGAAGCGAGACATCACGCTCGCGCGGATGGCACATCAGGGCAACATCTCGCACGGGATGCTGCAGGTGCTGAAGATCGCCTGCGCGTGCCGGCTGAACATCGTGATCTCGGGCGGTACCGGCTCGGGCAAGACGACCTTGCTCAACGCGCTGTCGCAACACATCGAGGAGCACGAGCGGATCGTCACGATCGAGGATGCGGCCGAGCTGCAACTGCTGCAGCCGCACGTCGTCAGTCTCGAGACGCGGCCGGAGAATACCGAAGGGCTCGGCGGGATTTCGCAGCGCGACCTCGTGCGCAACGCGCTGCGGATGCGGCCGGACCGCATCATCCTCGGCGAAATCCGCGGTGCCGAGGCGTTCGACGTGCTGCAGGCGATGAACACGGGTCACGACGGCTCGATGACGACGATCCATGCGAACTCGCCGCGCGACGCGATCAGCCGGCTCGAAAGCATGGTCATGATGGCGAACGCGAACCTGCAGCTGCTGTCGATCCGGCGCCAGATCGCGAGCGCCGTGCACCTGTTCGTGCAGGTCGAGCGGATGCGCGACGGCGTGCGCCGTGTGACCCGGATCACGGAGATCGTCGGGATGGAAGGCGAGGTGGTGATCACGCAGGACCTGTTCGCGTTCCGCCAGGAGGGCGACACGACGCGCGAGGTGGTGAAGGGCGTGTTCGAGGCATCGTCGCTGCGGCCCGCGTTCGCGCCGCGCGCCGCGTACTACGGTGTCGAGGACGCGCTCTCCGAGGTATTCCGGCAATGAGGGCCGCGGACCTCGTCGCGCTCGGCGCATTCGTCGTGATCCTCGCGCTGGGCCTCGTGCTGTCCGCGCTGCTGGATCGTGCGGGCCGCACGCCGGAGCAGCGCATTCGCGCGCGGATGCAGCACCTTGCACCGTCGCTGGCGGGCCGGAAGGCCGGTGCGGATGCCGTGCCCGGCGTCGCGCTGTTCAACCTGCCGCGCCGGCAAAGCCGCGCGCGCGCGTGGCTGCAGCGCTACGTGACGCGCGTGCGCGCGGTCGGCGGCGAACGCGGGATGCGGATCGTCGTCGCCAGCACGATCGCCGGCGCGATCGCGGCCATCGTCACGATGCAGTTCGTCGCACTCCCGCGCATCCTGCATCCGCTGATCTACGTGGGGCTGCCGCTGGTGGCGATGCGCGCCAGCTACCGTGCACTGGTCGAGCGTTTCCGGCTGCGTTTCCTCGAAGCATTCCCGGACGCGATCGACCTGATCGTGCGTGCGGTGCGCGCAGGCATTCCGGTCACGCAGGCGATCAGCACGGTGGGCGACAGCGCGGCCGAGCCGGTGCGCTCGACGTTCCGCACGATGGGCGACAGCCTGCGCGTCGGCGCCGACCTGAAGGACGTGCTGACGTACGCGGCAGACCGGCTGATGATCGCGGACTTCTCGTTCTTCACCGTCTACCTGCTGCTGCAGCGCGAGACCGGCGGCAGCCTCGGCGAGACGCTCGACGAGTTGTCGAGCATCATCCGCACGCGTCGCGACATTCGCCTGAAGACACGCGCGTTGACCGCCGAGGGGCGGATCACGACGAAGATCATTTCGGCGGTGCCGTTCGTGATGATCGGCGCATTGTTCGTCGTGAACCGCGCATACGTGATGCTGCTGTTCGACACGCACGCCGGACGCGTGCTGCTGACGATCGCCGCCGTGCTGCTGACGATCGGACTGCTGACGATCCACAAGATCTCGAAACTGGATACCGCGCGATGACCCTGTCGATACTGGCCGCCCGCGGCCTCGAACTGTTGCTGTTGCTCGCGTGTGTCGCGGCGGCGCTTGCGACGCCCGGCGGCGGCACGCGCCGGCGGATCGCCGCGCGCGTGCAGCAGGCGGCCGGGCAGCGCCCGCAGTCGCTGGTGCCGGGGCGGCTGCAGCCGGGCGAGGTGCGTCAGGACCTGACGCGGCGGCTCGCACAGCTCGGCGAGCGGCTGCCCGTGCTCGATCCGATGCAGCGTGCGAAGCTCGGGCTGCAGCTGACCCGGGCGGGTTTTCGCGAGCGCCGCGCGGTGTCGTCGATGATCGGCATCAAGCTGAGCTGCGGCGTGCTGTTCGCGGGTATCGCGATCGTGTTCAGCCCGACCATTCCGCGTTTCGGCGAATACTTCGTGATCCGCGCGGTGGCGATGGTCGCCGCGTTCGTGATCGGCGTGATCGTGCCGGAATACGTGCTCGGCGCGATGATCCGGCGGCGCCGGCGGATCATCGCCGCGTGCTTTCCGGATGCGCTCGACCTGCTGGTGATCTGCACGATGGCCGGCAACAGCCTCGCATCGGGCGTGCGGCGCGTCGCGCGCGAACTCGAGCGCATCTGCCCGCCGCTCGCCGACGAACTGACGGTATGCGCGGACGAATTGACGCTGAGCGGCAACGTATCCGAGGTGCTGACGCATTTCGCGCTGCGCGTCGACTTTGCGTCGGCACGCTCGCTTGCCACGACGCTCACGCAATCGCAGCGATTCGGCACACCGGTCACGCAGGCGCTGCGCACGCTGTCGCGCAGCGAGCGCACCGAGCAGATCGTCGCGCTCGAGGAAAAGGCCGCGAAGCTCGCGCCGAAGATCACGCTGCCGATGATGCTGTTCATCCTGCCGACGGTCGGCCTGATCGCGGCGGGCCCGGCGGCGATCCGCCTGCTCGAGGTGTTCAAATGACACGATCCGTCATCTGTGCGCTCGCATTCGCGGCCCTGCTGCCGGTGCTGGCCGGCGGCTGCGCGCCGGGCATCCAGACGAGGCCGGCGTTGTCGCACAAGAGCGACGACCCGCAGGCCGAACTGCGCATTGCCGACAGCGCGCTCGCCGGCGGCAACGTCGATCTCGCGTCGACGCTGTACGAGAAGGTGCTCGCCCGGCATCCCGATTCGCTCACGGCGCGCCTGGGGCTCGGCGACGTCCACTACCGCAGCGGCGATCTGGAGCGTGCGCGGATTCTCTATGAGCAGGCACGGCAGCAGGCACCTGCGGAACTCGGGCCGCAGGTCGGGCTCGCGCGCGTCGCGTTGCGGCAGCGTCGGCTCGATGAGGCCGCCCAGCGCTACCGCGACCTGCTGGCCGCGCAGCCGAACCTTCCGCTCGCGGCCGAAGGGCTCGGCACGGTGCTCGACCTGCAGGGCCGCCACGAGGACGCGCAGGCCGTGTACCGGGATGCGCTGCGCGCGCATCCGGACGCGCAGGGACTGCGCGTCGACCTCGGGCTGTCGCTCGTGCTGAGCAACCGGCCGCGCGAGGGCGTGAACGTGCTGCTCGACGTGGCCGGGCTGCCCGACGCGCCGTGGCAGGCGCGCCAGAACCTCGCGTTCGCGTATGGCGTGCTCGGCAACACCGATTCGGCGAAGAAGCTGCTGTCAGCGGATCTGCCCGCATCGGCGGTGGCCGACAATCTGCGCGTCTACCAGGCAGTGCGTGCGCAGTTGGCGTCGCGCCCGGCGCCCGCCGCCGCGCGACCGTTGAAGGGTGCCGCGCTCGAGCCGCGCGCCGTGCCGCCCGCTGCGGGGGCCGCAAAATGACACGCCGGGCGATGGGCGCCCGCCACGCGCGCGGCGTCGTATCCCTCGAATTCGTGCTGATGCTGCCGTTCCTGCTGATGGTGCTGATCGGCATCATCGACACGAGCCTGCTGCTGTGCGACAAGGCCGTCATCACGAACGCGAGCCGCGAGGCCGCGCGTGCCGGCGTCGTGCTGCGCGTGCCGATGCTGACCCCGACGCAGATCGCCAACGTCGCGCTGAGCTATACGCAGAACAGCCTGATCACCGGCGGCACCGCGACGACGCCGAACGTGACCGTGACGCAGGCGAACGGCACGACGGCGGGCACCGCGCTGACGGTCACGGTGACCTACACGTATTCCGGGCTGGTGCTGGGTTCGGCGTTCAGCGCGCTGACCGGCCCGGTGACGATTTCGGCCAGTTCGGTGATGCTCTATGAATGACGCAGCCGGCACGCGACGCATCGGCCCCGCGCGCGCGCGCGGCTCCGTCGCGCTGTTCTTCCTGATGTTCCTGATTCCGCTGCTGTCGTTCGGCGCGCTGGCGATCGACATCGCGTGGGTGGCCACGGTGCGCAATCAGCTGCAGAACGCCGCCGACGCGGCCGCGCTCGCGGCGGCCGATGCGATGATGTCGCCGACGGGCGGCGCGCTGAACTGGTCGCAGGCCGCGCCGGCCGCGAACGGTGTGATCGCGCAGAATTCGGCGGCCGGCGCACCGCTGGCGACGGGCACGGTGACGACCGGCTACTGGAACGTGACGCGTACCCCCGCATCGATGCAGTCGACCACCATCACGCCCGGCGCGTACGACGTGCCGGCGGTGCAGGTCACGGTATCGCGCGCGCCGGGCGTGAACGGCGGCTCGATTCCGCTGCTGCTCGGCGGTCTGCTGGGCATCCCCGGCGCGTCCGGCAGCGCGACCGCGATCGCGGTGCTCGCCGCGCCGGGCGGGGTGGCGGCGGGCGGCCTCTTTCCGATCGCGATCGACCAGTGCGTGTACAACCAGTACTGGAATGCGCAGACCAACCAGCCGCTGATCAATCCGCTGACGGGCTTGCCGTACGAATTCTCGATCACGAACGGCCAGACCTACGGCGCGCTGTGCATGGGCGGCCAGTGGACGTCGTTCCAGTCGACCGCGACCGACACGACGACGATGGGCGGCCTGATGGTGACCGGCAACCCGACGACGCTCAATATCGGCGACAGCATCTATCTCGCGACCGGCGTCAAGGCGACGCTCTACACGTCGGTGCCGATCGGCACGACGGTCGTGCTGCCGGTCGTCACGCAGACGTCGAGCAGCACCTACGTGCCGATCGTCGCGTTTGCCGCGTTCCACATCGACGTGTCGCTCGGCGGCACCTACAAGTACATCCAGGGGCACTTCGTCGCCGGCGTGAAGATGACCGGTGTCGCGACGGGCGTCGGGCCGTATTACGGCGTGTACGTGCCGCCGCGGCTCGCGTTGTGAGCGTCGTGCCGCGCGCGGCGCAGCAGCACCAGCAGCGCGAAGAGCGTCACGGCGGGGCCGATCTGCGGTAGCTGCAGCCACGGGTTCAGGTATTCGGCGACCGGCAGCGCCCACATCAGCGCGATCGCGCTCTGTTCGCCGCGCAGCCAGCCGTCGCGCCAGCCGATCGCCAGCATGCAGGCGATCGCGATGGCGAGCCACGCGAGTTCGTAGTGCCACACATAAGGGTTCGCCGTGAGCGTCGCGACCGTCAGCACGGCCGCGCGCAAGCGGGTATCGCGCGACTGCGCCCACACGATGCAGGCGGCTGCGATCGCAATCGCGGCGATACACGCATGCGCGGCATACGCGGCGCCGAGCGGCACGCCCGCAAGCCGGAGCGTCGCGAACGGTGTCGGCGATACGAGCCAGAACACCACACCCTGTTCGAGGACGATCGAGCGCGCGAGTCCCGTGCTGGCGACGAACAGGCGCAGCGACTCGAGGCCGCAGATCAGCACGCTCAGCGCGACGAACGTGCCGGTGGCAAGCGCGGCCCACGCGATCGTGCGCCATGCGCGCGCCGCAACCAGCACGAACGGGAACAGCAGCGCCATCTGCGGCTTGACCGACAGCAGGCCGATGCAGAAGCCGGCCCACATCGGCCGCCGGCCGGCCCAATGGACGGCCAGCGCCGCGCACGATGCCGTCAGGAACGCGTTTTGCCCGAGCGTCGCGGTGACGAACACGCAGGGCGCGGCGGCCAGCGCGAGCGTACCGGAGCGCCATGCGCCGGGAATCGTGCCAAGGCCGGATACGCGCCACGCGGCGAGGCCGAGCACGACGACCCCGAACGCGACGAACAGCGGATAACCGAGCGCGAAGGGCAGCAGCGCCAGCGGGGTCACGAGCAGCAGATAGGTGGGCGGGTACAGCCACGGGGCGAAGGCGTCGCGGCGAAGGTTCGCGAACAGCTCGGCCGATAGCCGCGAGAACGCGGAGAAATCGTACGCCTGCGATGGCGAGCCGTGCAGCATGACGTACGATGCCGACCAGAATATCGAGAAGTCGGCGCCGGCGCGCGACAGGAGCGTTCCGTGCGCATGACGAATGACGGTTGCCCAGATCGCGATGAACAGCACGTAGAACACGAGCATCAGCGCGCTGTACAGGGCGAGGCGTCGCGGTGTCAGCCACGCGGCGACCGGCCGCTTCGCCGAGCGCATCGATTGCTGCGGAATGTCCAATTGCCGCGCCCCCGTTCTACTTGAACGATGACTTGCGGGCGGCGATGCCGGCGCCTGCCGGTATCGCGGTGCGGCGGCGGGCCGCGTGCGCGCGCTTCAGGGGGAACTGCAGCAGCTTCGACGCTGGCTGCGCGGCGGCGTCCCGCTCGGCACGGTAGCGGCGCCTGACGAGATAGACGGGGCGCTGCTTGGACTCGTGATAGATCCGGCCGAGGTATTCGCCGATCACACCGATGCCGATCAGCTGGATGCCGCCGACGAACAGCACGACGGAAATCAGCGACGGGTAGCCGTGCACCGGATTGCCGAACAGCAGCGTCCGCACCACGATGAAGGCGCCATACACGAGTGACAGCATCGCGAACGTGAGGCCGACGTAGGTCCACACGCGCAGCGGCACCGTACTGAAGCTCGTGATGCCCTCGAGTGCGAAATTCCAGCGCCGCCATCCGGAAAACTTCGAGCGGCCGCCGCTGCGCGGCGCACGCGTGTATTCGACGATCACGGTGCGAAAGCCGACCCACGCGAACAGCCCTTTCATGAACCGTCGCCGCTCCGGCAGCGCGCGCAGCGCATCGACGACTTCGCGATCCATCAGGCGGAAATCGCCGACGTTTTCCGGCATTTCCACCTCGGACAGCGCATTGTGCACGCGATAGTAGAGCGCCGCCGCCGCGCGCTGCAGGTAGGGATCGCACATCCGGTCGGTGCGTTTCGCGGCGACGACCTCGGCGCCCCCGCGCCAGTGTTCGATCATCGCGGGAATCAGCGCGGGAGGGTCCTGCAGGTCGGCGTCGATCAGGATCACGGCGGCGCCGGCCGCCTCGTCCAGGCCAGCGGTGAGCGCCGCCTCCTTGCCGAAGCGGCGCGTGAGATCCACGACGTGCACGCGCGCGTCGCCGGCGGCGACCGCGAGCAGCCGGTCGAGCGTGCGATCGCGGCTGCCGTCGTTGATGCAGACGATCTCGAAGCGGACGCCGTCGACCGATTCGAGAATGGGCAGCGTTTCGGCAAAGAACGCGTCGATCGCTTCCTCTTCGTCATGAAACGGCACGACGAGCGATATCAGCGGCTTCCTGGCGTGCGTGGACATGCTGCGGCTCCCCGAGAGATCCGGCCTGCGCTGCACCGTATGGTTCCGGTTGTCGTGTGCCGAACGGGCCCGGCCCGGTTCGGCGCGAATTCGGTTCCGGCCTGCGTGTCCACCGCCGGCCGGACGACGGGTGTTGCGTTCATTGTAGGCAGGAATCGGCGATTCGTAACACGTATCGATCGATTTGCACGCCGGACCGCTCACCGGGGAAAACACCGGTCGGCGGTTGTCGGCGTGCCGCGCGCGGCGGCGCTAGGATGGCGTTTTCAATGCCGAAGGAGAGTGCGATGCACGTTCAGGATCTGGCTGGCGCGCCGCTCGATTTCTGGGTGGCGATGGCGGAAGATCTCGGCACGCCGCGCGTCGGCGCCGCGGGGTGCACGGTCATTCGCGAACCGGGCGGCGCGCCGGTGCCGTACGCGCCGTCGTCGGCGTGGGCGGACGGCGGCCCGCTCGTCGAGCGCTTGCCGTTCGGCGCGTTCGAACGCGACGGCGGGCACGGCGCGTGGCGCGCCGTGCTGCACCGGGCGGTGCCGGCGGCGGGCGAGCGCTGCACTTTCAACCAGTCGGGGCCGACGCTGCTGGTCGCCGCGATGCGCACGCTGGTCGCGTCGACGTTCGGCGACGACGTGCCGGATCTCGACATGTCGAAGCCGCGCTGAGCGCTTGCGAACGCCGGTTACGCGGCCGACAGGTTGCGCACCGCGATCGATGCGACGTCGACGCGTCTCGGCAGGATCGCGTCCGCGGCCGCACGATCGGCGACACGCTGCAGCACGTCGATGTCCGCGCCGGTGACGCCGCGCTGCGCGAGTGCCGCGCGGCGGGCGATATCGGCGGCGGCATCGCGCGGCAGGCGCGTGAGCGACGCATAGACGCTCGCGTAGTCGGCCGGATGCGCGAGCGCCCACTGCCCGGCGCGGGTGAGCCGCGCAAGCACGTCCGACAGCGCCGCGCGCTTCGATCGATCGTCGAGCGTGTCGACCGGCGACGTGAGGAAGGCAAGCCCCGAATTGATCCCGCTGCCGTCGCGCACGATGCGCGCGCCGCGCCGCACCACGTTTCCATAATATGGATCGAAGGTCGCCCAGATGCCGATCTGCTTCGCCTCGAACGCGGCGAACGCATCGACCGGCAGCACGAAGCGCACGTCGACGTCGCCCGGTGCGAGGCCGTGTTCGCGCAGCGCGCCGTACAACTGGTATTGCGAGATGCTGCCGCGCGCCGACGACACGACGACGGTGCGCCCCTTCAGGTCGGCGACCGTGCGCACCGGGGAATCGGGCTGCACGACGATGCCGAGCGATGCCGGCGAGCCGACGCGCGTCGCGACGATCCGCAGCGCCGGATCGCCGAGCGCGGCCGTCAGCACGGGCAGGTCGCCGGCCGGCGCGAGATCGATCGCGCCCGCGCGCTGCGCTTCGAACAGCGGCGCGGCGCCCTGGAAATTCGCCCAGCGAAACCGGTACGGCACGCCGTCGAGCACGCGCGCGGCCTCGGCCAGCGCGCGCAGGCCGCCGGCCTGGTCGCCGAGCACCAGCGTGACGTTCGACAGGTCGGTGCCGGCCGCGCGGGCGGGCAGTGCGGCGGCGCCCGCAAGCGGTGCGGCAGCCAGGGCGGCCACACGCAGCAGTGCGCGGCGGCGGGCCGGGGCGGGGGGCGAAGTCATCGGCGGCGGGTCCTCGGTGATCCGCGCGCAGGCCGCGCGGCTGCCGGGCAGATTACGGAATCGGTCGGGCGCCGGCAAACATCGAATCGCGAAATGCTTATTCGCGTACAGGCGGTGCATGGTGGTGGGGAAAGCAACGGCCGGGCGCCCCGGCGAACACCCGGCAGCGGCCCTAGCCTGCCGCGGCGACGGTGCGCAGGAACGCGCGCACCGCGGGCGCCTTCTCGAAGCGCCGGTGCGCGAGCGCGAGTTCGGACATGATCGGCTTGCCGGCGATCGGCCGGTACACGACGCCCGGCAACGACACGCAGCCGGCGAGCGCGTCCGGAATCACGGCGACCCAGCCGTTCACCGACACGCAAGCGAGCACCGCGAGCAACCCGCCCGGCCGCGCAGCGATCACCGGCGCGAAGCGGCCGCGGCGTGCGACTTCAAGCGTGCCGCGTTCCTGTTCGGGCACCGCGAAGCGTGCGTCGGCGAGATCGGCGGCCCGCACGGCAGTCATCGACGCGTAGCGCGAATCGGCCGGCACCGCGGCGACGAACACGTCGCGCTGCAGCGTGACGATCCGCAGCCCGCCCGGCAGCGGCAACGGCGGGCGGACGTAGGCGAGATCCAGCCGGCCTGCGTCGAGCTGCTTCGCGACGTCGTCCATCGGCACTTCCCGCAGGTTCAGCTCGATGCGCGGATGCGCGGCGCGAAACGCGCCGACCGTGCGCTGCAGCGTACCCGAATAGACGGCCGACGACACGTAGCCGATTTCGATGCGGCCGAGTTCGCCGCGCTCGGCCAGCGTCGCGAGTTCGCGACCGCGCTGCAGATGCCCGAGCGCGGCAGTTGCCTCGGCGAGAAACGCTTCGCCCGCCGCCGTCAGCGTGACCGCGCGGCGCGACCGCTGGAACAGCCGCACGCCGAGCAGCCGCTCGGCTTCCTGGATCTGCCGCGTGAGCGCGGGCGGCGCCATCTCGAGCGCGTCGGCCGCGCGGGCGAAATGCAGGTGCTGCGCGACGCTCAGGAACGCGCGTACATGACGGAATTCGAGCGGATTCATGATTGCAATTTTCGTCAATAAAACTGCATGGATATATCAATGACGGGCAATACCGGCCAAGCCTAGCATACGGCTCGTTCCTCTTGCTCCGGAGCCGCCGATGTCCCAGCCTTCCCCCGCCCCGCGCGCAGGCGCGCCTGCCGCCGCGCGCGCGGGCACCCGCCTGCCGGCCGCCGCGACGCTCGCGGTCGCGTCGGCGACGTGCTCGCTGATCGTGCTCGACACGAACGTCGTCGCCGTGTCGCTGCCGAGCATCGCGCGCGGCTTCCATGCGAGCTTCGCCGACATCGAATGGGTCGTGAGCGCCTACATGACCGCGTTCGCCGCCTGCCTGCTGCCGGCCGGCGGGCTCGCGGACCGCTTCGGGCGCAAGCGCATGCTCGGCGCGGGGCTCGCGCTCTTTGCGCTCGCGTCGCTCGGGTGCGGGATCGCGCCGTCGGCCGGCTGGCTGATCGCCGCGCGCGCGGTGAAGGGCGGCGGGGCCGCGCTGCTGCTGACGGCCGCGCTCGCGGTGATCGCAAACCGCTTTCCGGACGGGCGCGAACGGGCCCGCGCGTGGGCGATCTGGGGGATGTGCATGGGGATCGCGACGGCCGTCGCGCCGCTTGTCGGCGGGGCGATCACGCAGTGGATCGGCTGGCGCTGGGTGTTCCTGATGAACCTGCCGGCGTGTGCGCTGCTCGCGGCCGGCGCGCGCGTCGCGATCGACGAGTCGCGCGATCCGCACGCGAAACGGGTGGACGCCGCCGGCAGCGTGCTGTTCGGCGCGGCGCTCGCGTGCGCGATCGCGGCGCTGATCGGCGCGCCGTCGCACGGCTGGCTGTCGGCCGCGACGCTCGGCCGGTTCGCGCTCGCCGCCGCGCTGCTGGCCGCGTTCATCGGCGCGGAGCGCTGGCAGGCGCGCCCGATGATCGATCTCGCGCTGTTCCGCCAGCCGCGCTTCGTCGGCGCCGTGCTCGCGATGTTCGGCTATGCGGCGTGCGCGCAGGTGATGATGACGTTCCTGCCGCTGTACCTGCAGAACGCGTTCGGCATGTCGGCGATCGACGCGGGGCTCGGGATGCTGCCGTTCGCGGTCGCGATGATCGCCGGGCCGTCACTCGGCGGCATGCTCGCCGCGCGCGTGTCGTCCGGCGGCGTGCTGGCGGGCGGGCTCGCACTGATCGGCGCGGGCGATCTCGCGACCGCGGCGCTGACGGCCGCCGGCGACTATCGGCTCGTCGCGCTCGGCATGTTCGTGACGGGCTGCGGCGCCGGCATCATGAACGGCGACACGCAGAAGGCGATCATGGCGTGCGTGCCGCCGAACCGTACCGGGATGGCGTCGGGCATCAGCACGACCACCCGCTTCTCGGCGATCGTGACGGCCGTCGGCGTGCTCGGCGCGGTGCTGGCCGCCAGCACGCACGCGCAACTCGAGCGGCTGCTGTCCGCCGCGCCGGGCGTGCGGGCATTCGCCGATGCGCGGTTCATGTCGAGCCTGCTGGCCGGCGATCTCGCGCAGGCGCTCGCGCACGTGCCGCCGTCGGCCGCACGCACGCTCGCGGATGCGGCGCCCGCGGCTTTTGCGGGCGGATTCGCCGTCGCGCTGACGGTGAGCGGCGTGCTCGCGCTCGCGGCCGCCGTCGTTGCATGCAAGTTGCTTGCGCAACCGATGCGTGACGCGTGATGCGTGCGCCGTCCATTTCGTGCGAAGACACGTGGCCGTTACGCTTGCGCGTTCCGGTTTCGCGCGGCGTGTTCAGGATGCCGTCATCGATCTGGATTCTGTTGCCCGTGTACGCGATGCCGCCGATGCTCGCGCAGATCGCGGTCGTGCTCGCCGCGCTTCCGACCGGCACGGGGCCGTACACGCTGGCCGAGTTCCATGAGCGTGAAGCGCACGTGACGTCGCGCACGATTCTCCTGTCGACGCTCGGGGCGGTCGTGTCGCCACCGGTGCTGTTCGCGATCGCACGGCACGTGTGACGTTGCGCGCGGCGCGGCGCGCGACTCGGCGTGATTCAGGGCGAGTCGGTGCGGTTCAGTGCGGCTTCGTCGCGATGCGATGGCTGCGCGCCGCACGCGCGACGCGCGGCTGCTGCGATGTGCCGCAACGCGTTGCCTGCCGGCGGCGGGTGCGTCGCGCGGGTTCGGGCGGGTCGTTGGCGACCGGCACCGGCGTCCGCGCGTTTGCATTTGCGGCAACCGCCGCGACGGCCGGTTGCGCGGCCTCCGCGTCGAGCCAGCTGCGTGTCGCTTCGGCGATCAGCGCGCGCAGCCAGCGCACGCCGTCGACGCACGAACCCGACTCGTTCCACGTCATCCGGTACACGATGTCGGGCGGCTCGGCCGGCAGCGCGACCGCGCCGAGCGGCAGCAGCTTCGCGTAGTGGCGCGCGAGCCGGTAGGTGGTGGTCAGGATCAGGTCGGAGCGCACGAGCGTATGCGCGGCGAGTTCGAAATGCGGCAGCGTGACGACGATCCGCCGCTGCAGGCCGACGCGTTCGAGCTGCCGGTCGATCGCACCTGATGCTTCGAGCCACGACGGCGTCGGGCACAGTTGCACTGCCTGCGCGAATTCGGCGGCCGTCATCGCGCCGCGCCGCGCGAGCGGATGCGTCGCGCGCATCAGGCACACGACGCGGTCGTCGAACAGGTCGTCCTGCCGGAACCGCGACGAACGGGCGGGGCGATTGTCGATCACGACGTCGAGTTCGCCGTCGGCGAGCGCGCGTTCGTCGTCGAAGCCGTCGCCGAGCGGATGGAACACGAGTTGCGCGTTCGGCGCGCGTTCGCGGAACAGCGCGACGAGCTTCGGCACGAACAGCACGTTCAGGTAGTCGGGGCAGCCGATCCGGTAGGTGCGCACGGAGGTGCGCGCGTCGAAGGTCGGCTGCTGGATGCGGATGAAGTCGATCACGCGCAGCGCATTGCGCAGCGGGTCGATCAGCCGCGCGCCGAACTCGGTCGGCACCATCCCGTAGCGGCTGCGCACCAGCAGCGGGTCGCCGAGCAGCGTGCGCAGGCGCTTGAGCGCGGCGCTCGTCGCCGGCTGCGACATGTTCAGCCGCACGGCCGCGCGCGACACGGTGCGCTCGGTGAGCAGCACGAGCAGGATGCGCATCAGCCGCGCGTCCAGTACGTCGAGCGCGCCCGTTGCGTCGGACGCGTCGAGGGGAAGGCCGTTCGGCTCCGGTGCGTCCCGCATGTCGCTACGCGTTCCCGCGGCCCGTCATTTGACGAAGGTGCCCGGCCAGCCGACGATCCGCTTCGGACGTGGCGGCGCATAGGTGCGGATCTTCGACGTCTTCAGCTTCAGGCGCACCAGCGATTCGGCGAGCGCGACCGCGGCCGAGACGCCGTCGACGACGGGCACGCCCGTGCATTCCTCGATCTGCCGGTCGAGGCCGGCCATCCCGCCGCAGCCGAGGCAGATCACTTCCGCGTGATCGTCCTTCACCGCGCGCTGCGCCTGGCCGACGATCGACTCGATCGCGCGGGCCGGGTCCGCCTCGAGTTCGAGCACCGCGAGGCCGCTCGCGCGCACCGACGCGCAGCGCGCATCGAGCCCGGCGAGCTTCAGGCGATCCTCGATCAGCGGCACCGTGCGGTCCAGCGTCGTGACGACCGAGTAGCGGTGGCCGAGCAGCATCGCGACGCTCGCGGCCGCTTCGGTGATGTCGACGACGGGCACCGTCAGCAGTTCCTGCAGCCCTTCGCGGCCGTGTTCGCCGTAGCCGGCCTGGATCACCGCGTCGTACGGCTCGTCGTAGCTCAGCACGCGGTCCATCACGGCGATCGCCGCGAGGTAGCTCTCGAAGTTGCCTTCGACCGACTCCGCGCCGAAGCGCGGCGTCAGCCCGACGATCTCCGTGCCCGGCGACGCGGCGGCCTGCGCCTGCGCGGCGATGGCGTCGGTGATCGACTCGGTCGTGTTGACGTTGACTACCAGGATTCTCATGGGTGCACTCCGTATGCTGCGTTCAGTGTTCGGCGCAGGCGACCGCGATGTGTTCGCCCGAGCGCGCCTCGTATTGCCGTTTGCGATCGGCCGTCAGCCAGTACACGCTGCCCGCGATGGCCGCGCCGAGCAGCCAGGAGAACGGCGTCATCGCGCTGAAGGCCGGCACGACGGCGAGCGTGATCGAGATCAGCGCGGACGGCACGAGCGCCGCGAGCGCCTTGCGGTTCACGCCGCGCGTATAGAAATAGGCGCCGGTGGGCGCTTCGGTGTAGAGATCCGGCACGTTCACGCGCTGCTTGCGCACGAGCCAGTAGTCGACCGTGATGATCCCGTACAACGGGCCGAGCAGCGCGCCGAGGCCGGACAGGAAGTAGACGATCACGATCGGGCTGTTGTACAGGTTCCATGGCAGGATCAGCACCGCGACCGTCGCGCTGATCAGGCCCGCGCGGCGGAACGTCAGGCGGTGCGGCGCGAGGCTCGTCAGCACGAAGGCCGGCGCGACGAAGTTCGCCATGATGTTCACCGCGACCGTCACGATCAGGAACGCGAGGCAGCCGAGCACGAGGAACAACTTGTTCGGCACCGTCGCGATGATCTCGGTCGGGCTGTGGATGATCTGGCCGTTCAGCTTGAACTGCGCGCCCGCGAGCACGAAGCTGATCGTCGCGAACACGAGGATGTTCACGGGCAGGCCCCAGAAGTTGCCGACCCGCACCGTCTTCGCGCTCGGCGACGAGCGTGCGAAATCGCAGAAGTTGAGCACCAGCGTGCCGTAGATCGCGAGCCACAGCGCGCCGCCCGCGAACACCTCGGTCCACATCTTCAGTCCGGTCATCGGCTTGCCGATCGACATCGCGAGATGGCCGCCGGTGCGGCTGAACATCCACGCGGCGAGCGACAGCGTCGTGACGAGGATGACCGGGCCGGCGAGCCCCTCGTACTTGCGGACCATCTCCATCCCGTAGGTGAGGATGCCGATCTGCACGAGCCAGATCGCGACGAACGTGATCCAGCCGAGCGTCGACAGCCCGAGGATCGCGTTCTGGTCGAACGCGGCGAGGCCCGGCCACACCGCGGTGAGCAGCACGCGCAGCACGACCGACGCGAGATAGGTCTGGATCCCGAACCAGGCGATCGCGATCACCGCGCGGATCATGGCGGGCAGCAGCGCGCCGTAGATGCCGAAGCTCATCCGGCTGATCACCGGGAACGGCACGCCGGTCTTCTGGCCCATGTAGCCGGTGAGGTTCATGCAGCAGTACACGAGCACGGCGCCGATCGCGAGCGATGCGAGCATCTGCCACCCCGACAGGCCGAGCGCGAACAGGCCGATCGCGAACGAATAGTTCGCGATGTTGTGCACGTCGTTGGTCCACAACGCAAAGATGCTGTAGCGGCCCCAGGTCCTGCCCTCGGCCTTGGTCGGCGCGAGGTCGGGATTGTGCAGCCGCGGGCTCGGCGCGGGATCGCGCGCGGCCGTACCGGTTCGATGCAATGCGTCGTCCGCGTCGAGCACGATGCCCGCGCGGTGGGTGGCTTCCAGTTGCACGCCTTGTCTCCTTCCATGTTTGGGGCGCGAACCGGCAGCGTGTGCACGCAGCGCGGGCCCGGCCGCCGTGGACGTTATGTCTCGGATTTGTTCGCGAGTATGGGTGGCCGCCGCGGCGATGGGAAATTAAATATTCGGCTGGGCGTCATTTGAAAAATGAATGGGATGCGATCGCTGGCGGCGACGGCGCGAGGCACGCGAATTGCTGGTCAGAGGGCTCCATCCACGTCGACATCAGCGGAGGTGTCATGCAGCGATATTCCATTCGTCACGTATCGCGAGCCGTCTTCGCCGGCATCCTGATCGCCGGCCTGGCGGCGGGTGCGGGCTGTCAGAAGAAGAGCGAGACCGACACCGGCGGCACCGGTGCGAGTTCGAGCGCCACGGGCGGCATGGCGCCGGCGCCGTCCACCGCGCCGTCGGGCATGCCGGGCAGCGGCACGACAGGCGGCGCGGCGAGCATGCCGGGCGCGGCATCCGCGCCGGCAGGCGCGAGCGGCGGCTGACGGCGGGAGCGGGCGGCGCCCGCCGCGTAGGCGAGCGCGCCGCCCGGTGCTGCCGTGGTGACATGCCGGTGCGGCACGTGCGTCGCAGGGCGCACGTGTGCGATGCCCTGCGCGTGAAAGATGTGCAAGGACCGTTGTAGCGATTCCCGGACCGGCGCCGGCTGCATCACGCCGGCGCATGCCGTCCGGAACAGGAGGTGCGATGCAGAACGCGGAATCGAACCCCACCCCGAAACAGCAGCAGGAACAGATCGGGAAGAGCCCGGTGAAGACGCCGGCGGTCGGCGACATGCCCGATGCGGCGACCCAGGCCGCGGAAGTCGCGAAGCGGCCGCTGACGCCGGAGGCGGTCGCGGCGAAAACGCCGACCGGCCTGCCGCCGATCGACGTCGACGCGTATGCGGTCGACAGCGGCGACCCCGTGCGTCGTGCCGGGAGCCGGATCGTCACGCTCGACAACGCGAACATGGCGATGACCGACAACACGGTCGACGTGGACGGCAAGGGCATGGAGGCGCGCACCGGCGCGACCGAGTGGCACGACAACGTGATCTACTCGAATGCGTCGCTCGACGACGCGGTGGACACGTCCGACGAAGGGCTCGGCGGCATCGAGAGCCGGCCGGGCGGCAATGTACCGCAGATCGCGACGCGGCCGGGCTGGCGTGTCCGGCATGTCGGCGATGTCGATGTCGAGCACGGCGACGGCACGCGGGTCGAGCACGTGATCCGCCTCGAGCGGACCGACTGACGTAGCGAGGGTTGCCGGGCGGACCGCCGGCCGGCGGTCCGCCGACGGCCGTTACTGCGGGCCGAGTTCCAGTGCGGACGTGTCCGTGTCGTTGCCCTGCGCGACGAGCACGTGGATGTCGTTCGGCGTCACGTCGCCGATGCCGCCGGACGGAATCGTCACCAGCAACCAGTCGGCGTTGTTGTTGAGGGCGACCGGCGCGGTCTTCAGGATCGGCGCCTTGCTGCCGGCCGTCGTGACGACCACCTGGTAGCTGCCGCCGTTCAGGTAGACGGAATCCTGGCCCGAGGCCGGTACCGCGTTCTGGTACGCCGTGCCGGCCAGTGTCGGGCTTTGCGTGTTGATGTCGGTGCCGGGAGGCACGACGTATACGTCGACGTTCTGCGCGTTCGGCGACGCGTTGAAGCCGCGCACGCGCGCCTTGTCGGACAGCAGCTGCTTGGCGAACGGATCGTCGATCACCGAAATCGCCGACGACGTGCTCGGCAACGCGATCGTCGTGTAGTGGTGGCCGTTCACCGCGCCGAACGATTGCGACGCGATGGTCGCGGTCGTGCCCGAGACGTTGTAGCTCGCGGTCTGCGTGCCGGAGTCGATGTCGTGATAGCGGGTCACGCCCTTGTACGCGACGCCCGACGCGTCCACCTTCGCATTCAGGTAGTAGTCGAGATTCGGGCCGGCCGGCACTGCGTTGATGAAGCGCGCCTGCGGTTTCGAGATGCCGAGTTCGGTGCCGACGTCGTTGCCACCGCCGCACGCCGCGAGTACGGAAATGACCGAGCACAGGGCCACTATCGTTCGAATGGATTTCATCGTCGTCCTCTCGTTCAGGGAACCTGCTTGCGATGCGGTCTCGCCGCGCGAGGCGTCGCGCGGTGCGCAGCGCCGGTTGAGGGAAGGATGGTCGTCCGCCGGGGCGGCGGGCGCATGGATGTCGCAAGCGATGTGCCCGCGTGGTGTGGAATGCCGTGACACCCGTGTGCCGGCGGGCGCGCCGGCCGGAAGCCGCGCGGTAACCGGGAAAAGCAACCTGCCGGGCGACGTCACGCGCAACGCCGGCCGTAAATCTTGCCGGCATCGCCCCATCGTTTAACCATTCGAAACAATGTGTTCACCGAAAAGGGCATGATCTCCGGCGATCGGGCAGGCATACTGTCGCCTATGTTGCTCAATGCCGTCGACTCGACGTGCGCTTGCCCCCCATGTCCATCCCTGTACCTTTTCGATCCCTGCGATGGTTGACCATCGCGGCGGCTGCATGCTTGCTCGCCGCGTGTTCAACCGCTTCCGACGTGACCGCGACGTCGAACCCGAACGTCTTCACCGTGACGACGCGCACGCTCGGCGTGTCGACGACGTGGGCCGATGCCCATGAGAAGGCCGTCAGCGAAGCGACCAGCTATTGCACGCAGCGCGGCATGCGCGCGAGCCTGAAGCAGGAGTCGGTGACCGGCGGCCGCCGCGTCGACGCGCGCTCCGAACTCGCTTTCGAGTGCCATCCGACCTTCGAGACCGCGTTGCCCGCGCGGTCGTAGCCTCCGCGCCCGCGTTGCTCCGGATGTGAAACGACCCGCGATGCCGTTGACGGGCATCGCGGGTCGGCGCACGTCCGTCGAGCGCGTTACACGGGCTGCGCCTCGTACAGCTTCACGCACGCGGAGAAGTCGAGCGTGCCGAGCCCCTGCTGGCTCATCGACTGATAGAGCTGTTGCGCGAGCGCGCCCATCCACACCGGCTGCCGTGCGCTGCGCGCGGCTTCGGTCGCGAGCCCGAGATCCTTCAGCATCAGGTTCGCGGCGAAACCGCCCGCATAGCCGCGCGCGGCGGGCGCCGCGTCGTTCACGCCCGGGTACGGGTTGTACGTGTCCGAGCTCCAGCAGCGGCCGGTCGACGTGTTGATGATGCCGGCCAGCACGGCCGGATCGATGCCGAGCGCGGCGCCGAGCGCCATCGCTTCGGACACGCCCATCATCGAGATCCCGAGCAGCAGGTTGTTGCAGATCTTCGCGATCTGCCCGGTGCCCGTGCCGCCGCAGTGCGCGACGTTCTTGCCCATGTCGAGCAGCACGGGGCGGATGCGCTCGAACAGCGCGGCGTCCGCGCCGACCATGAAGGTCAGCGTGCCGGCCTGCGCGCCGCCGGTGCCGCCCGACACCGGCGCGTCGGCGAGCGGGAAGTCGCGCTGCGCGGCGGCGTCGGCCACCGCGCGCACGGTGCCCGGATCGATCGTGCTGCAGTCGACGAAGATTGCGCCGGCGCGCGCGCCGGCCAGCACGCCGTCGTCGCCGAGGTAGACGGCGCGCACGTGTTGCGCGGCCGGCAGCATCGTGATCACCAGCGACGCGCGGGCGGCCGCGTCACGCGGCGACGCGGCCGCCGCCGCGCCCGCGCGCACCGCGGCGTCGACCGCGTTCGCGTCGAGGTCGAACACCGTCAGCGCGTGGCCGGCCTCGAGCAGGTTGGCGGCCATGGGACCGCCCATGTTGCCGAGTCCGATGAATGCGATGTCCATGTGCAGGCTCCCCCTCAGCGCAGCGCGATCGTGGTGTTCACGCCGCCGGCCGTCGCGTCGTCGTCGAACCAGCGCGCGGTGACCGTCTTGGTCTGCGTGTAGAACTGCACGACCTGCTTGCCGTACGGGCCGAGATCGCCGAGCTTCGAGCCGCGCGAGCCGGTGAAGCTGAAGTAGGGGACCGGCACGGGAATCGGGATGTTGATGCCGACCTGGCCGACGTCGATCTCGCTCTGGAACTTGCGCGCGGCCGCGCCGCTCTGCGTGAACAGGCCGACGCCGTTGCCCATCGGGTTCGCGTTGACGAGCGCGATCGCGTCGTCGAGCGTGTCGGCCTCGAGCACGACCACCACCGGCCCGAAGATTTCTTCCTTGTAGATCGACATGTCGGTCGTCACGCCCGAGAAGATCGTCGGGCCGACGAAGTTGCCCTGCTCGTAGCCGGGCACCTTCACGTCGCGGCCGTCGAGCAGCAGCGTCGCGCCTTCCTTCACGCCGGCGTCGATCAGCGACAGGATGCGCGCCTTCGCCGCCTGCGACACGACCGGCCCGACGTCGGTGCCGGCTTCGGCGCCGGCGTTGACCTTCAGCGTCTTCGCCTTCTCGACCAGATCGGGCAGCCAGTCGCGCGCACGGCCGACCAGCACGACGACCGAGGTCGCCATGCAGCGCTGGCCCGCCGCGCCGAAGCCCGCGCCGACCAGCGCGTTGATCGACTGCTCGCGGTGCGCATCGGGCAGCACCACCGCGTGGTTCTTCGCGCCCATCATCGACTGCACGCGCTTGCCGTGCTGGCTGCCGAGGTTGTACACGTGCGTGCCGACGCGCGTCGAGCCGACGAACGAGATCGCCTTGATGTCCGGGTGCGTGCAGAGACGGTCGACGACGGTCTTGCCGCCGTGCACGACGTTCAGCACGCCCTGCGGCACGCCCGCCTCGATCGCGAGCTCGACGAGCTGCATCGTCGACAGCGGGTCCTGTTCGGACGGCTTCAGCACGAACGTGTTGCCGCACACGATCGCCATCGGGAACATCCACAGCGGGATCATCCCGGGGAAGTTGAACGGCGTGATGCCCGCGCACACGCCGATCGGCTGGCGCAGCGTGTAGGTGTCGACGCCGCCCGCGACGTTCTCCGCGAATTCGCCCTGCTGCAGCGTGCCGATCGAGCATGCGTGCTCGACCACTTCGAGGCCGCGGAAGATGTCGCCCTGCGCGTCGGGCAGCGTCTTGCCTTGCTCGGCCGTCAGCGTATGCGCGATCCGTTCGAGATTGCGGCGCACCAGGTCCTGGAACTTCAGCATGATGCGCAGCCGCGCGCCGATCGGCGTCGTCTTCCAGGTCTGGAACGCGCGCTGCGCGGATGCGATCGCGGCGTCGACCTCGTCGAGCGTCGCGTATGGCACGCGGCCGATCACTTTCTGCGTCGCGGGGTTGACGATGTCGCCCCATTCGGCGCTTTGCGATTCGACGAACGCGCCGTCGATCAGCAGCTTGGCGGTGGGCAGGGCGAGGGTGGTCTGGGGAACTGCGGCGTTCATTGAACTCTCCGGGAAACGGTGATGCGAAGAAAAAGGGCGGGCTGCCTCCGTCGCGCGTGCAGCCACGGCGGACGGCAGGTCAAACAGGAATCGGGTCAATGCAGGCCGGTGCGCTCAGGTGCGCTCAGTACGCGCCGGACGCATCAGTGCGGTACACGCGAGGGCGAACACGCCGAAGCCGACGAGGTACGCGATCACGTAGTGCGGCTGGCCGCCGCCGGCCTTGAGCAGCGACGTCGCGATCATCGGCGCGAAGCCGCCGCCGATCACGCCGGCGAGCTGCACCGACAGCGAGATGCCGCTGTAGCGGATTTCCGCCGGGAACTGCTGCGCGAACAGCAGCGACTCCGGCGCATAGAGAATCGGGAACACGACGCCGAGGCCGAGCACGATTGCCCACCATGCGGTCGACGTCTGCTGCGTGCCGAGCATCAAGAAGAAGGGCGCGGCGAACGCGCACATCAGCACGAGGCCGATCGCGAACATCCGGCGCTGGCCGATGCGGTCGCTGAGATGCCCGCACAGCGGCATCGTGACGAGCGACAGCGCTGCACCGGCCGTGATCGCGTGCAGCATCTCGGCCTTCGGCAGATGCAGTTGCTGCGTCGCATAGGCGAGCGCGAACGTGACGACCATGTAGAACCAGGTGTTCTCGGCGGCGCGCGCGCCGACGATCGTCAGCACTTCGCGCGGATGGCGGCGCAGCGCGGCCGTCACCGGCGACTTCTCGGCCTTGCCCTGGCGCTGCATCTTCTCGAAGTCCGGCGACTCCGGCACCTTCGCGCGGATGAACCAGCCGAGGCCGACCAGCGCGATGCTCGCGAGGAACGGCACGCGCCAGCCCCACGACAGCATGTCGGCGTCCGGCAGCGCGGCCACCGCGGCCATCGCGACCGACGACAGGATCAGGCCGAGTCCGACGCCCGTCTGCGGCAGGCTGCCGAACAGCCCCTTGCGGCCCTTCGGCGCATGCTCGACGGCCATCAGCACCGCGCCGCCCCATTCGCCGCCGACCGCCATCCCTTGCAGGAAGCGCATCGCGATCAGCAGCGCGGCGGCCCAGTAGCCGATCCGGTCGTACGACGGGATCAGCCCGATGATCATGCTCGGCACGCCCATCAGCAGCAGCGTGATCATCAGCATCGACTTGCGGCCGATGCGGTCGCCGAAGTGGCCGAACACGATGCCGCCCATCGGCCGGCCGATGAAGCCGACCGCGAACGTGCCGAACGCGGCGAGCGTGCCGACGACGGGGTCCAGCGACGGGAAGAAGATGCGGTTGAATACGAGCGCGGCGGCGGTGCCGTAGAGGAAGAAGTCGTACCACTCGATCGTCGTGCCGGCCATGCTGGCCCAGCCGGCCAGCAGGTAGTGCTTCGCGGTGCGCTCGGGCGCTGGCGCCGCGATGGTTGCATGCTCATCGAGGGTGGATCGCGTCTGCATGGTGTCTCCGTATTGATTGCCTGCAGCTCATGGTCCGCAGGTCACGGTCGAGTATAGTTATGCGCGGATCCATGATGTACCGACAAGAAAACCGGTTGGATGTGCATTTATGCATATCGACACCCGGCCCTGAGACGCCTGCCCCTTTTTTGCCGATGCGACACGCCACCGAGCCGGTTTCCGGCAACCTGAACTGGGACGACCTGCGCTTTTTCCTCGAAGTCGCACGCACGCAGCGCGCGAGCGGCGCGGCGAAGCGGCTCGGCGTCGACTACACGACCGTCGCGCGGCGCATTCGCGCGCTCGAGGCCGCGATGGGCACGCTGCTGTTCGACAAGTCGCGCTCAGGCGGCTTCACGCTGACGGCCGAGGGGCAGCGGCTCGTCGCGTATGCGGATGCGATGGAGACGACCGTGCAATCCGCGTGCGACCAGGTCGCGAATACCGGCGAGGCACTGTCGGGCCACGTGCGGATCGGGTCGACCGAAGGGTTCGGCTGCTTTTTCCTCGCGCCGCAACTTGCGCGGTTTCGCGTCGCGCATCCGCACGTGACGGTCGACCTGCTGCCGGTCCCGCATTTCGTCAACCTGCCGAAGCGCGAGGCCGACCTGGCGATCACGCTCGAGCGGCCCGAACGCGGGCCTTACGTGGTCACGAAGCTGTGCGACTACCAGTTGCGGCTCTATGCGACGCGCGACTATCTGGCGAATCATCCGCCGATCACCTGCACGGACGATCTCGCGCGGCATGCGTTCATCAGCTACGTCGACGATCTCGCGTTCAGCAGCGAGCTGCTGTACCTGGAGCGCGCGGTGCCGGGCGCGACGGCCGGGCTGCGCACGACCAGCGTGATCGCGCAGGTATTCGCGGCGCTGCAGGGCGGCGCGCTCGCGATCCTGCCGTGCTTCATGGCGGCCACGCAGCCGGCGCTGGTGCCGGTGCTGCCGGACGACGTGGTGGTCACGCGGTGCTTCTGGCTGACCTGTCGCGAGGATCTGCGCAAGCTGCGGCGCGTGACGGCGCTGTGGGATTACCTACGTGCGGCGGCCGACGCGAATCGGCCGTTGTTGATGGGGGAGTCGGGGACGTTGTGTTTCGTCGAGGAGCGCGCGGGCGGCGCGACGTGAGCGAAGCGGTGCGTCACGGGCGATCCGTCACGTGTCGATCGATGGATTTCGTGCCGCGTACCGGTTTGACATAGTGGCTTCGCGGGGCGGGCGCACAGGTGGCGGCCCGGCCGCGGTGACGACCTGCACGTTCACGTCGTGACCTCCATCCGGGCACGCGGTCGGCGTCAACGCACGCAACCGAGCCGATCCGCGAGTTCGTTCAGGTCCGTGACGTCGAAGTCCCACGCATCGTCGGCTTTCAGGTCCGTCGTCTGGCTGGGCCCGTGTTCGGTCGGCCGCGGCACGAACGCGGTCGCCAGCCCGAGTTGCCGCGCGGCGGCCAGGTCGCCGTTGTGCGCGGCAACCAGACACAGCTCGGCCGGCGCGACGCCGAGAATGTCGACCGCTTCGGTATAGACCTTCGGCGACGGCTTGTACGCGTGCGCGACTTCCGCGCCGAGGATCGCGTCCCACGGCAGGCCGCCGTGCTTCGCGACGTCGACCATCAGCCGGATGTTGCCGTTCGACAGCGGCGCGATCACGTAGCGCTGCTTCAGCCGCTGCAGCGCCGCGACGGAATCGGGCCACGGATCGAGCCGGTGCCACGCGAGGTTGAGCGCGTCGATCTCTTCATCGGGCGTGCCGTCGATCCCGTAGCGATCGAGGGTGCGCACGAGGTTCTCGCGATGCAGCACGTCGAGCCGCACGTAGCGCCTGCGCCCGCTGCGGATTTCCTCCATCGAAGGCGAGTATTCGCGGCGCCACGTATCGGCGAATTCGAACGGATCGAGATCCGGCGCATGGCGTGCCAGGAACGTGGCGGCTTCGCGCGCGACGCCGGTTCTCCAGTCGACGATCGTTCCGAACACGTCGAAAACGAGCGCCTTGATGTCGGCAGGGTTCGTCATGGGATTCCGTGAAGGTCGGTCGAGGGGAACGCGCTGCGCTGCGCTGCGTGGCGGCCAGCGCGCGACGCCGGTTCGAACCACATTGAAGCACGTATCCGCGAACGCGGCTGGCCGCGTCGGCGCGATCGACGCGCTGAAGGCCGTCGCACGCGAGCCGCCTCGGCGCGGTCGGCAGCAATTGTCTGACAAATGGGGATTCGACGTGCATGCCGCGACCGCGCGTAAGCCCTGATGCGTGCGGATGTACGGGGCTGCACGGATTGGTGTTAAATGTATTTTGGTGCGCGTTGCGGCGCGCGCGCATGGGGACGCACCGGGTTCACGTAAACCCGGAGCGATAAACGGCACGACGGACCGCTAACGAATCGGGCGCATCAGAACCCGGTCGAGCTGACGGCAGGATTCATCTTGAATACCGAACCGCAAAGTTCTCGCTACAGCCTCGGCCTTGCAGCGGAAGTCCTCGCGTCCGAGCAAAGCGTGCTGAGGCTGATCACGCGCAACACACCGCTGCCGGAGCTGCTCGTCGAGGTATGCCGGCGCGCCGAGGCGCTGCTCGGCGACGGTGCGTCGTGCACCATCCTGCTGCTCGACGCGGACGGCGTGCATGTGCACGTCGGCGCCGCGCCGTCGCTGCCCGCGCAGTACAGCGTCGCGATCGAAGGCGCATCGATCGGGCCCGCCGCGGGCTCGTGCGGCACGGCGATGTACGAGCGCCGGATGGTCGCCGTCGAAGACATCGAAACCGATCCGCTATGGGCCGACTATCGTGCGTTCGCGCTACCGCTCGGCCTGCGCGCGTGCTGGTCGGTGCCGTTCCTGGACGACGCGGGCACCGTGCTCGGCGCGTTCGCCGTCTATCACCGTGCGTCGCGGCGACCGAGCGACGTGGAAACCGACCTGCTGCGCGATATCGGCAACAGCGTCGGCCTCGCGGTGCACCAGGACTCGATTTCGCGGCAGCTCGCGCGCAGCGAGGCGCATCACCGCCAGGTCGTCAACAGCCTGAACGAGGGGATCGTCGTCGTGTCGCCCGACGGCGTGGTGATCGCGAGCAACCCGAGCGCGAACCGGATGATGCGCGTGAAGGGCGACCTCGTCGGACGCCGGCTGTCGACGGTGATCCTGTACAAGCTGCACGAGGACGGCACGCCGATCGCGCCCGACGATTGGCCGAGCCGGCGCGCGTTCGTCACGGCCGCGCCGCTGCTCGACTACTCGGTCGGCTTCGGGCTCGCGGACGGCGACATCATCTGGGTACGCGGCAACGCGGTGCCGATCGTGAAGCCGGGCGAGACACAGCCCGAGTCGGTGCTCGTGTCGTTTCACGACATCGGCCCCGTGCGCGAAGCGCAGCAGCAACTGCGCTACCTGGCGACGCGCGACGCGCTGACGGGCCTCTACAACCGGCGCTGGCTCTCCGACCGGATGCGCGAGCTGTTCGGCGCGCGCGATGCGGCGGCCGGGCCCGCGCGCGTCGCGATCCTGTTCATCGATCTCGTCGGCTTCAAGAAGGTCAACGACACGGCCGGCCACGACGCCGGCGACGCGCTGCTGCGCAGCGTCGCGGCGCGCCTCGCGGCCTGCGCGGGCGGACGCCACGCGCTCACGCGCGTCGGCGGCGACGAGTTCGTGATCCTCGTC
Source organism: Burkholderia sp. Bp9140 (assembly GCF_003853425.1). Taxonomy (NCBI): domain Bacteria; kingdom Pseudomonadati; phylum Pseudomonadota; class Betaproteobacteria; order Burkholderiales; family Burkholderiaceae; genus Burkholderia; species Burkholderia sp. Bp9140. The sequence continues at coordinate 7,717 of NZ_QTPQ01000040.1, read as the reverse complement.
GACCACTGCGACGATCCCGACGAGCTGGCCGTGCTCGCGCGCGAGGTGATCGACACGATCGGCAAGCCGTTCGCGATCGCGGACAACGAGTACTGGCTCGGCGTGTCGATCGGGATCAGCGTCGCGCCGCGCGACGGCGACGATGCGGTCACGCTGATGCGCAACGCCGACTCCGCGATGTACGACGCGAAGCAGCGCGGCCGCAACCACTTCACGTTCTTCACCGCGCAGCTGAACCTGCGGCTGCAGCGCCGCTTCGCGATCGAGCAGTCACTGCGGCGCGCGCTGTCGTCGGACATGCTGCGGCTCGCGTACCAGCCGGTCGTCGACGCGCGCAGCGGCCGCACGGTCGGCGCCGAAGCGCTGCTGCGCTGGACGAGCCCGGAGCTCGGGCCGATGTCGCCGGCGGAATTCATTCCGGTTGCTGAAGATACGGGGCTCATCGTCGCGATCGGCCAGTGGGTGCTCGAAACGGCCTGCCGGCAGGCTGCCGAATGGCGCCGCACGATCGCGCCCGACCTGATGCTGGCGGTCAACCTGTCGCCGCGGCAGTTCCACGAGGGACTCGTCGAGTCGGTCGACCGCTGCCTCGCGCAGACGCAGCTCGATCCGGGCGCGCTCGAACTGGAGATTACCGAGGGCCTGTTGATGAACGACACGGACACCGTGCTGCCGATGCTCGAGGCGCTCACGGACATGAACGTGCGGATCTCGGTCGACGATTTCGGCACCGGCTATTCGTCGCTCGCCTACCTGAAGCGGTTTCCGCTGCACAACCTGAAGGTCGACCGTTCGTTCGTGTCGGGCGTGCCAGATCATCACGACTCGGTCGCGATCACGCAGGCCGTCGTCGCGATGGCGCATTCGCTCGGGATGAAAGTCACCGCGGAAGGCGTCGAGACCCAGGCGCAGTCGTGGTTCCTGCAGCAGATCGGCTGCGACATGCAGCAGGGCTACCTGTTCGGCCGGCCGCTCGATCCGATCGACTACGCGCGCCGGCTCGTCACCGTGTAGGCCCTCAACCGGCATCGCCGGCGCCCGGCGGGACGGGCGGAACCGAGGGTGCGGGCGGCGCATCGATCTCGACGCGATTCTTGCCGTCGTGCTTCGCGCGATACAGCGCGCGGTCGGCCGCCTCGATCAGCGACGTCGTCGGCAGGCCGGGGGCCGGCACGATGCTCGCGCCGCCGATGCTGATCGTCACGTAGCGGCCCGTCGACGAGTGCATGTGCTCGAGCCGCAGCGACTCGATCGCGAGGCGGATCTTCTCGCCGAGCAGCCGCGCGGCGCCCGGCGACGTGGTCGGCATCACGACGGCGAACTCCTCGCCGCCGAACCGCGCGGCGAGATCGCCGGACTGCCCGAGACAGCGCTCGATGGTCGCCGCGACCTGCTTGAGCACGCCGTCGCCCGACACGTGGCCGTACGTGTCGTTGTACAGCTTGAAGTTGTCGACGTCGATCATCAGCAGCGACAGCTCGCTGCGCTCGCGCGTGCCGCGCCGCCACTCGGCGGCCAGGTATTCGTCGAGATAGCGCCGGTTCGACAGCCCGGTCAGGCCGTCCGAATGCGTGAGGCGCCGCAGTTCGAGATTGGCCTCGAGCAGTTGCTGCTGCGATTGCCGCAGCGCGCGATAGGCCTCGTCACGCTGCAGCAGGTTCATGTACGAGCGCGAGTGATAGCGGATCCGCGCGACCAGCTCGATGCGGTCGGGCAGCTTCACGAGGTAGTCGTTCGCGCCGGCCGCGAACGCGGCGCTCTTGACCAACGGCTCTTCCTGCGTCGACAGCACGATGATCGGCACGTCGCGCGTCGCCGGATTCGCGCGATACGCCTTCACGAGGCTGAGCCCGTCGGTGCCGGGCATCACGAGATCCTGCAGGATCACCGTCGGCCGTGTCTCGATCGCGGTGGCCAGCGCGTCGTCCGAGCGCGGGCAGTAGTGGAAGTCGATGCCGTCCTCGTCGACGAGCGCGCGCCGGATGGCTTCCGCGACGATCGTCTGGTCGTCGACCAGCAAAACCATCGCAGGGGCGTCGGCGTGCGGCGCGGGCCGGAGGTGCACGGCGTCGAACGCCGCATGCAGGCCGCCGGGCGGGCGGGTGAGGTCGCTAGTCATGATTGATGCCAGGTTGCGCCATGGCTGCGAGGGGTGTAACGGGGTTTCACCACGAATCTCTCCGAGAAACCCCGCCATTGATGGCGGGAAAGCACAAGCGGCATAGTGCGACGCCGCACGCCAAGGTTGCAAACGCCCGCGCGGATTTCCGGCACACGCTCGCGCTCGATCGGGTGCGGCGCTTCGATTACATCGCGGTCGGCAATGTGTCGCCCGCGAAACGTGCCGGAACCAGGCTGGCGAAGCGCGTCCATGACGCATCCAGGTCGTCCTTCCGGGACAAGCGCCGTTACAAGGCGATGGCGCACGGAGTCACGCGCGAGGAGGGTGACGAAAGCGGTTCCCCCCAGTCCTGTTCGGCGTGCGGGTCGAAGGACAGCATGACGCGGCCGAAAGGTATCGCGGGACTGCGGGAAAGAGAGTGGGATTGCAGTAACTGGGGTGTCGCACATGCTCGTGATATCAGCACTGCGCTGAACATTTTCCGCTGCGGACGTGCATCGCCAGGTGTTCATATAAAGACGTCAACGGGCTCAGATCCGCGCGAGCGCCGCCAGTTCGCCCGCGATGCGCTCGAGCGGCAGGATCGCGCGGGCCGCGCCGAGTGTTGCGGCCGCTTTAGGCATCCCGTAGACGGCGCTGGTCGCCTCGTCCTGCGCGATCGTATGGTAGCCCTTCATCCGCAGCGCCTTCAGGCCGATCGCGCCGTCGCGTCCCATGCCGGTCAGCAGCACGCCGATCACGCGGCCCGGCCAGTGCTCGGTCAGGCTGTTGAAGAACACGTCGACCGACGGCCGGTACGGCGTGGCGGCCGGCTCGCGCGTGTATTCGAGCGTGCCGGCGCGCGTGATGCGCAGGTGATCGTCGGTCGCCGCGAGCAGGGCGACGCCCGGCTGCGGGCGGTCGCCTTCGCGCGCGACGCGCACGGTCAGCGGCGTCTGGCCGTCGAGCCATTGCGCCATCCCTTCGGCGAATGCGCGATCGACGTGCTGGACGATCACGATCGGCGCGCTGAAGCCGGCCGGCAGGCTGCCGAGGATCGATGCGAGCGCGCCGGGGCCGCCGGCGGACGCGCCGATCGCGATCAGCGGGCCGCCGTCCGCGCGTGCGGTCGTGCCGGCCGCGCGTACGCCGCCGGGCGCGTCGAGCAGCCGGCCGATCTGGTCGATTTTCGCGAGCAGCAGCCGTGCGGTGTCGCCCGCGGCGCCTTCGCCGAGGCGCGGCGTGTCGACCGCGTCGAGCGCGCCGGCGCCCATCGCTTCGAACACGCGCCACGCGTTCGCACCGATGCAGCTCGTCACGATCAGGATCGCGCACGGGCGGGCGGAGCGCATGATCCGCCGCGTCGCCTCGATCCCGTCGAACTTCGGCATGATCAGGTCCATCAGCACGACGTCGGGCGGTTGCGCGGCGCACAGTTCGACGGCCTGCGCGCCGTCGGTCGCGACCCACAGCACGCGATGCTCGGGCCGGTGCGCGATCGCACGGCGCATCGCCTCGACGGCAAGCGGGAGGTCGTTGACGATGCCGATGTTCACAAGCGGGATACTCCGGTCGGTTCGTAGTGTTGGAGGTGGGCCGGGTTCATGGAAGGCAGTGCCGGGTCGGCGCCGCCGAATGGCATTGGCGGGCGGATGGCACGGAATTCTTTTCGATTGGCGACGCCCGCATGCTGTCATGCGGCGCGAGCGGCGGCAATCAAAAAAATTGCGCATTGCGTCGTTTTCGACCGTTTCCTCCATGGCCGGGCGGCATTTCCTGCCGCCCGGGGCGCCGGGCAGCCATGCGCAAGATCATACGGCAGGGCGGAAACCCGTCGCCGACGCATGCGTTTCGACGGGAAGGCGGCGCGCCCGGCATGGGCACGCGCGCGGGCATCGGCGAGCCGGCGGCGCAGGCCGGCGCACCGCGCCCTCAGTCGTTCAATGGCTGCGTGCGTACCCTTCGATCAGCGCGCGCATCATCCCTTCGACCGTCGCGTCGAGGAGGTCGGATTCCTGCTCCGATTCCTCGACGAGCGCGGCATAGGCGGTCGCGAGCGTCACGCGGTCGACTTCATGGCGTTGTTCCATCAGCGTCACCATCCCGTCCTTCGCCAGATGAGCGGAGAACGCGCGGCTGCCGATGGTCTGGAATACGTCAATCATGGCGGCTCTCCCGAACGTTGCCGATGCTTTCCAGTTTAGTCGGCGCACCGGGGCTCCGCCATCCCAGGCAGGAACGCGGACCGTCCGCGGTTCGCCCGCCGGAATTGTTCACGCCACGCGCGCGTGGCCGCCCGCCGCCCGTTGCCGATCGCTCGGACGAAACACGGCGGACACGCGGCCGGCGCCACGCGGCACCGGTTTCAACGTTTACCCGAAGCTTCAAATTGTCGACTTTTTATCGATAAAGTCTCGTGTTAGATTTTGCGACCTGAACCCGGTCGAAACCGGGCGGGCGGCGCGTCTTCACGACGCCGCGCATCCGACACAAGGAGGGGCAATGCTGGTGCTGATTGGGGTGCCGATCGTCGTGATCGGTTTCGCGCTGCGCTTCAACGCGCTGCTGGTGGTCACGATCGCGGGCCTCGCGACGGGGCTCGCGGGCGGGATGAATCTTGTCGACATCGTCAGCGCGTTCGGCAAGGCGTTCACCGACAACCGCTACATGGGGCTGATCTGGCTGACGCTGCCGGTGATCGCGCTGCTCGAGCGCAACGGGCTCAAGGAACAGGCGAAGCGGATGATCTCGCGCGTGCAGGCGGCGACCACGGGCCGCGTGCTGATGCTGTATTTCGTGCTGCGCCAGGTGAGCGCCGCGCTCGGCCTCACGTCGCTCGGCGGTCACGCGCAGATGGTGCGGCCGCTGATCGCCCCGATGGCCGAGGCCGCCGCCGTCAGCCGGCACGGCGACCTGCCCGAGTCGGTGCGCCAGCAGATCCGTGCGCACGCGTCGGCCGCCGACAACGTCGCCGTGTTCTTCGGCGAGGACATCTTCATCGCGATCCAGTCGATCCTGCTGATCAAGGGCTTTCTCGAACAGAACGGGATCGCGATCGAGCCGCTGCACCTGTCGGTCTGGGCGATCCCGACCGCGATCGCCGCGCTGCTGATCCACTGCACGCGGCTCGCGTTGCTCGACCACCGGCTGTCGCGCGGCTTCGGCGCATTCGGGCGGGAGGGCGCGCGATGATCGGCCTCGAACCGCTGTATACGCTCGCCGGGCTGATGTTCGCCGCGTTCGCGTGCTTCAACCTGACGGACCGCACGAACCCGCGCCGCGTCGTCAATTTCGCGTTCTGGGCGATCTACGCGCTCACGTTCCTGTTCGGCGCGCTGCTGCCGCACTTCGTGACGGGCTGCCTCGCGATCGCGCTCGCGCTGATCGCGGGCTCGGGCAAGCTCGGACGCGGCAAGTCGGACGAAGCAGGCGTTGCGGCGGCCACGCGGCGCGGGGCGAAGGCGCTGCGCTTCGGCAACACGCTGTTCCTGCCGGCGCTGCTGATTCCCGTCGTCACGCTGATCGGCACGTTCGCGCTGAAGCGCGTGCCGTTCGTCGATCCGAAGAGCGTGACGCTGATCTCGCTCGTGCTCGGCACGCTCGTCGCGTTCGCCGTCGCGCTCGCGATGCTGCGCGATTCGCCCGTGCACGCGCTGAAGGAGGCGCGTCACACGATGGACGCGGTCGGCTGGGCCGCGATCCTGCCGCAGATGCTCGCGGCGCTCGGCGCGCTGTTCGCGGTCGCGGGCGTCGGCGGCGTGGTGTCGGGGCTCGTGAAGGACTGGGTGCCGATCGATTCGCCGTTCGCGGTCGTTGCCGCCTATACGGTCGGCATGGCGCTGTTCACGATGATCATGGGCAACGGGTTCGCGGCGTTCCCCGTGATGACGGCCGGCATCGGCCTGCCGCTGATCGTCCATCAATTTCACGGCAACCCGGCGATCCTCGGCGCGATCGGGATGCTGAGCGGCTTCTGCGGTACGCTGATGACGCCGATGGCCGCGAACTTCAACATCGTGCCCGCGGCGCTGCTCGAACTGAAGGACAAGAACGGCGTGATCAAGGCGCAGTGGCCGACCGCCGTGTTGCTGCTGGCCGTGAACACGTTGCTGATGTACGCGTTCGTATTCCGCTTCTGACGAGATGTCCATGACCGACCGACTGACCCCCGAACTCGCATCGAAATTCGCGTCGCTCGCGCTCGCGCACCTGACCCGCGAATATCCGAACAAGCTCACGCATTCGCTCGAGGGCCCGCACGACGTGCAGGGGCCGCGCGCGCTGCACCCGATCTTCTACGGCAGCTACGACTGGCACTCGTGCGTGCACGGCTACTGGCTCGTGCTGCGCGTGCTCGAACGCTATCCGGCGCTGCCGGAGGCCGAGCGGATCATCGCCGTCGTCGACGCGCATTTCACCGACGCGAACGTCGCCGGCGAACGCGCGTATCTCGCGCTGCCGCACAACAGCGGCTTCGAGCGGCCTTATGGCTGGGCGTGGCTGCTGGCGCTGTCCGCGCAGCTGGAGCGGCTCGCGCTGAAGGGCGTGGTGCCGCAGGCTGCCCGCTGGGCGAAGACGATCGCGCCGCTCACCGACCTGTTCGTCGCGCGCTTCGAGACCTTCCTGCCGAAGGCGACCTATCCGCTGCGGGTCGGCACGCACTTCAACACCGCGTTCGCGCTGGCGCTCACGTTCGACTTCGCGCGCGCGACGCAGCGTGACGGGCTCGCGGTGCTGATCGCCGATACGGCGAAACGCTGGCACCTGGACGATGTCGCGTGCCAGGCGTGGGAGCCGTCGGGCGACGAGTTCCTGTCGCCCGCGCTGATGGAGGCGGAGCTGATGCGGCGCGTGCTGCCGGCCGCCGAATTCGACGGCTGGTTCGCGCGTTTCCTGCCGGATCTCGCGCGCGGCGAGCCGGCGACACTGTTCGTGCCGGCGACGGTCAGCGACCGCAGCGACGGCAAGATCGCGCATCTGGATGGCTTGAACCTGAGCCGCGCGTGGTGCCAGCGCTCGCTCGCCGGCGCGCTGCCGGAAGGCGATGCACGGCGCGCGACGCTGCTCGATGCGGCCGACCGGCATCTCGCGAGCGCGCTCGCGCACGTGGCCGGCGACTACATGGGCGAGCACTGGCTTGCGACCTTTGCGTTGCTGGCGATCGACGCGTAACCCATGGCGCGTATGCGGGAGACGGACCAGCAGAAGAGCCCGGAGGATTCGAACGGTCGACTTCTGCTGTCGCCCGCACATGCTGTCAGTTCACCAGGGGACTGTTTGTCATGGGCATCGCTGCAATTCATCAACGCTGAATTTGATGTGTGGTCGGAAGGTAGGGCGACGAAAAAAACCGGCCGAATGGTGTTTTGAGCCCCATTCAGTCGACTCGTACACGAACATTGTTGCTGACTGTCTCCATTCGCTAGCTGCCAATTTTCCTATCTGATATCTCTCCAGCTTCGTCAAACAAGAACGAATGCCGAGAGAACAAGATGGACCAGAAACGAGGCACGCATAACGCATCGGAGCAGTCTCCCCGTCAGCGCCCGATCCCGACGGCCCTCCGGCAAAACGCCGAAGCGCGGCGCGTGATCGTCAGCCCGTTTCCTGCGCCTG